>NZ_JBEYTZ010000022.1:0-164326 GCF_040643215.1 Streptomyces sp. NPDC047315
CCCTTATAAACACAACAAAACAACCCCTCTTCCCCACCCCCCCCCTCTCCCCACCTCGGCGGCGCACCCCCGCGGCGCGCGCCCCCCCCCCCGGGGGGGGGGGGCGGCCGGTGATCACCGGCCGCCCCCACCCACGTCGTACGACCGGACTCAGTCCGCGATGATCAGGGACGGGGTGTCCCGCTTGAGGACCTCGCCCCGGAAGAACGCCGGGCTCACCCGACGCATCACCAACATGACCACCAGGCCGAGCGCCAGCAGCCCGACGCCGATGACGAAGACCGCGCCCACGCCCGCGACCGTGGAGCCGCTGCCGTACGCCGGGTCCCACATGTCGTACAGCGTCTTGCCGAACACCGCCGCAAGCAGCAGCCCGCCGACGACCGGGGCCAGGCCCTTGAAGACGAAGTCACGGCCGGAGCGGAAGATCTCGGCCCGGAAGTACCAGGCGCAGGCGAAGGCCGTGAGGGAGTAGTAGAAGCAGATCATGAGGCCGAGCGCGTAGATCGTGTCGATGAGCACGTTCTCGCTGACCAGCGTCATGACGGTGTAGAAGGCGCCGGTGGCGATGCCGGCGACCACCGTGGCCTTGCCGGGGGTCTTGAAGCGCGGGTTGACCCGGGCGAAGGACGGCGGCAGCGCCTCGTACGTCGACATCGCGAGCACCGTGCGGGCGACCGGGATGAAGGTGGTCTGGAGGCTCGCCGCGGCGGACGCGAGGACCGCGACGAAGAGCAGCACGCCGAGGCCGGGGCCCATGACCGGGCCGGCGAGCGCGGCGAAGACGTTGTCGGAGGTGTCCGGGTTGGCGAGCCCGAGGCCCTGCTCGCCGGAGCCGACGGCCATCTGCGCGGCGACGCCGGTCATCAGGTACGAGGCGACCAGCACGACCATCGCGATCAGCGCGGCCCGGCCGGGCGTCTTGCCGCTGCCGGTGGTCTCCTCGTTGGCGCTCAGGCTGGCGTCCCAACCCCAGTACATGAAGATCGACAGCGACAGGCCGGCGGTGAAGGCGGCGAAGGACTCGACGGCGAAGGGGTTCAGCCACTCGCCGGAGAAGGACAGCGAGGTCTCGAACGAGCCCGCCTTGGACAGCGCCATCGCGACGAAGACGCCGAGCACCAGCAGCTGGAGGCCGACCAGGGCGTACTGCACGCCCTTGGTCGCCGTCATGCCGCGGTAGCTGATCGCGGTGGCGATCGCGATCAGCGCGAGCACGGTGAGGATGTGCACGGCCTTGTTGTCGTCGAGCGCGGCGATCGACTCGCTGCCGGTGACCTCGCCCGCCAGCAGCCAGAAGAAGGACGTCGCGACGCCGGCGAGGTTGGACAGCACGATGATCGTGGCGACCACCAGGCCCCAGCCGCACATCCAGCCCACCCGCGGCCCGAACGCCTTCACCGTCCAGGTGAAGGAGGTGCCGCAGTCCGGCATGACGCGGTTGAGCTCCCGGTACGCGAAGGCGACCAGGAGCATCGGGAGGAAGCCGGCCAGGAAGATCGCGGGCATCTGGAGCCCGACCTCACCGGCCGTGGAGCCGAGGGTGGAGGTGAGGCAGTAGACGGGGGCGACGGTGGAGATGCCGATGACGGCACTGCCCGTCAGCCCGACGGAGTTGCCGCCGAGCCCTTTGCCGCGCACGCCACCGCCCTTGCCGGGGGCGGCGCCCCGCACCGTGTCTCCGGCCTGCGGCCGGGCGTCCAGCTGAGTCATGAACAGGACGTTAAACGCTGCGGTTTCCACATCCGGAGCCCAAGCGTCCGAATATCGAACCCTGCCTTTCGGTGGCGAGTACGGATGATTTCCTGCACATGAAAGATCTACTCAGGAAAGCGCTCCCACCTTGCAAGGCGTAACGTCAGTTTTCCGATGTACGATAACCGCAGCACTGCCCGTTTTACCCCTTTTGAAATTTTCCGGTGAGCCGACAGCGAACACCCGCCGGCCCAGAGACCGCCGTCGTCACCCGGGCCACACCAGCGCCTGCGTCTCGCTGTACGCGTGCAGGGCGTACGAGCCCACGTCCCGCCCCACCCCGCTCTGTTTGAACCCGCCGAACGGCGCCTCCATGTTCCGGCCGACCGTGTTGATGCCCACGCCGCCGGCCCGCAGTTCGCCCGCGACCCTGAACGCCCGCGCCACGTCCCCCGACCACACGTAGTCGATCAGCCCGTACTCGCTGTCGTTGGCGAGCGCGATCCCCTCCTCCTCCGTGTCGAAGGGCAGCACCACGACCACCGGCCCGAAGATCTCCTCCCGCACCACCCGCATCCCGCCGGTGCACTCCGCGAAGAGCGTCGGCGCCACGTAGAAGCCCTTGCCGAGGTCGGGCCGCTCGCCGCCGACGACCAGCCGGGCCCCCTCCGCCCGGCCGAGCGCCACGTACGACTCCACCCGGTCGCGGTGCGCGGCGGAGATCACCGGCCCCACCACGGTGCCCCGCTCGGCCGGGTCGCCCACCGCCAGCCGGCCCGCGTACCCGGCGAGGCCCGCCACCAGCCGCTCGTAGATCCCGCGCTGCGCGATGACCCGCGTCGGCGCCGTACAGATCTGTCCGCTGTAGAAGGAGTACGTCGTCCCGATCCCGGCCACCGCGGCGGCCGGGTCGGCGTCGTCGAAGACGAGCGCGGCGCCCTTGCCGCCCAACTCCATGAGCTGGCGCTTCATCCCCCGCCCGCAGACCTCGGCGATCGCCCGCCCCACCGCCGTCGAGCCGGTGAAGCTGACCATGTCGACGTCGGGCGAGTCGACCGCGGCCCGGCCCGCCTCCGGCGCGGAGCCGGTCACCACGTTCACCACGCCCGGCGGCGCCCCCGCCCGCTCCAGCGCCCGCGCCAGCCGGAACACCGACAGCGGGTCCTGCGGCGCCGGCTTCACCACGACCGTGTTGCCCATCGCCAGCGCCGGCGCGACCTTCCCCGCCGGATTCGCCCAGGGGTTGTTGTACGAGGTGATGCAGGTGACCACGCCGACCGGCCGGCGCACCGCGACCGCGCCGACGACCGCGGCCCTGCCGAACGGGCCGGCCGCGTTCACCTGCGGCGGCAGCGGCTGCTCGACGGGTTCCAGCGCGCCCTTCGCGTACCGGCGAAAGCGCGCGGCGGCCACCGCGACCTGCATGCCGCGGGCGGTCGCGGTCGTCGCCCCGCTCTCCCTGCGCGCGAGGTCGGCGTGGTCGGCGGCGTCCCGTTCGATCAGGTCGGCCGTGGCGGCGAGGATCCGGGCGCGCTCCTCGGGCGCGGTGCGCGACCAGGGGCCGAACGCCTCGCGCGCCGCCGCTGCCGCCGCGTGCACCTGGACCCGGCTGGCCTCCGGTGCGAGGCCCACGACGGTCTCGTTCGCCGGATCGAGGACCTCGTAGTGCCCGTCGTCGGGCTCGACCCACTCACCGCCGATGAACAGCCGCTGCTCGCCGGGGGCCGTCACACCGGGACCCTGGTGTCGACCGTCTCGGTGTCCCGGCCCGAGCGCAGTACGACCCCCGGCACCGCGCCCGTCACCCGGTCGTCCCGGATCGCCTCCACCCCGTTCACGCGCACGGACACCACCCCCAGCGCCTGGGCGTCCAGCCGCGGGCTGTCCCCCGGCAGGTCGTGCACCAGCCGCGCCGGCCCGGCGTCGATCCGCTCCGGGTCGAAGAGCACCAGATCGGCGTGGTACCCCTCGGCCACCCGACCGCGCCCGCGCAGCCCGAACAGCCGCGCCGGATCGTCGGTGAGCATCTTGACCGCCGCCTCCAGCGACACCAGCTTGCGCCCGCGCAGACAGTCCCCGATGAAGCGGGTGGTGTACGGCGCCCCGCACATCCGGTCCAGGTGGGCGCCCGCGTCCGAGCCGCCGAGCAGCACGTCCTCGTGCTCCCAGGTCCGCCGCCGCAGCTCCCACGACGCCGGGTCGTTGTCCGTGGGCATCGGCCACAGCACGGTCTTCAGCCCGTCGTTGGCGCAGATCTCCACCAGGCAGTGGAAGGGGTCCTGGCCGCGCTCGGCGGCGATGTCCCCGACGACCCGCCCGCCGAGGCCCTCGTTCTCCCTGGAGTACGTGTCCCCGATGACGTACCGGCCGAAGTCCGCAAGCCGCCGGAAGACGCCCGCTTCCTTGGAGTCCGCGCGCCGCAGCATCTCCGCCCGCACCCCGGGGTCGCGCAGCTTCGCGATCCGCTCCCGCACCGGCAGCCCCAGCACCTCGCCCCACCCCGGGATCAGGTTCAGCGCGCAGAAGGTGCCCAGCGACATGTTCATCGGGGTGAGGATCGGCATCGTCAGCGCGACGATCCGGCCGCCGGCCGCCCGCGCCCGCTCGCTGGCCAGCAGCTGCCGCGGCACCCGCTCGGGCACGGCCGCGTCGATCGTGAGCACGTTCCAGTTCAGCGGGCGCCCGGCCGCCGCCGTCATCGCCACGAACAGGTCGATCTCCGCGTCGCTGAACTGGTCCAGGCACCCGGCGACGATCGCCTCCAGCTGCGTGCCCTCGTGCTCGGCGACCGCCCGGGAGAGCGCCAACAGCTCGTCGGGGCTGGCGTGCCGGGAGGCGACCGGCTGCCCGTCGCCGTCGGAGTGGGTGGACGACTGGGTGGTGGACAGGCCCCAGGCGCCGGCGGCCATCGCGTCGTGCAGCAGCTCCACCATCCGCGCCAACTGCTCGTCCGTGGGCCGGCCGCCGACGGCGTCCGCCCCCATGACGTGCCGGCGCAGCGCGCAGTGCCCCACCATGAAGCCGGCGTTCACCGCGATCCGGCCCTCCAGCGCGTCCAGGTACTCCCCGAAGGTGTGCCAGCTCCAGGG
Organism: Streptomyces sp. NPDC047315; assembly: GCF_040643215.1. Classification (NCBI taxonomy): domain Bacteria; kingdom Bacillati; phylum Actinomycetota; class Actinomycetes; order Kitasatosporales; family Streptomycetaceae; genus Streptomyces; species Streptomyces sp. NPDC047315. The sequence continues at coordinate 4,785 of NZ_JBEYTZ010000022.1, forward strand.
CGCGCCCTCCTCCAGCGCGACCAGCGCCATCCCCTCGACCCGGGCCATCATCCGCCGCGTGTAGTCGGCGTCCTCGGGCCGGTCCGGGTTGAGCGGCGCGAGGGTGAAGCCGCAGTTGCCGCCGGCGACCGTGGTCACGCCGTGGTTGAGCGAGGGGGTGGCGTAGGGGTCCCAGAAAAGCTGGGCGTCGTAGTGCGTGTGCGGGTCGACGAAGCCGGGCGCGAGGACGAGCCCGGTGGCGTCCTCCTCGGTCCTGGCCTCCTCCGCGGTGGTCCCCGGCTCCGCGACGACGGCGATCCGGCCGTCCCGCAGCCCGACGTCGGCGACGCGCGCCGGCGCGCCGGTCCCGTCGACGACGGTGGCGGACCGTATGAGGTGGTCGAGCACGGCGGTTCCTCCCTCCTTCCTTCGGACTCAGTCGGTGGTCGCGGCGTTGCGGAAGCGGGTCGTGCGGTGCACGGGGTCGGTGTCGATCTGCGGGATGACGTGCTCACCGATCAGCTTGATCGTGTTCATGGTGGCCTCGTACGGGATGCCGATCGGCAGCCCGAAGGAGAGTTGGTCCGCGCCCGCCTGCTCCCACCGCTTGCACTGCTGCAACACCTCGTCGGGGTCGCCGCAGATCATCAACTCCTCCTGGATCAGGACCTCGACGACCTCCGCGGTGTACTCCGGCAGCAGCTCGGGCCACTCGGGCACGCCCTCGGGCCGCGGGAAGGTGTCGTGGTAGCGGAAGAGCAGCGACTGGAGGTAGTTCAGCCCGCCGTTGACGGCTATCTCCACGGCCTCGTCGTGGGTCTCGGCGCAGATCGCGGTGGATGTGACCATGACGTTGTCGTTGACGAACGCGCCGATCGCCCGCGCCTCGCCGATCGCCGTCTTGTACGAGTCGAGCACCCACTCCATGTCGGAGACCTTCTGCACGCTGAACCCGAGGACGCCCATGCCCTTGCGGCCGGCCATGGCGTACGAGGAGGGGGAGCCGGCGGCGTACCACATGGCCGGGTGCGCCTTCCCGTACGGCTTGGGGAGCACCTTGCGCGGCGGCAGCGACCAGTGTTCGCCGTGGAACCCCTCGTACTCCTCCTGGAGCCACATCTTGGGGAACTCGGCGATGGTCTCCTCCCAGATCTCCTTGGTGTGGTTCATGTCGGTGATGCCCGGCAGGAAGCCGAGGATCTCGTGGCTGCCGGCGCCGCGCCCGGAGCCGAACTCGAAGCGGCCCTCGGAGAGGTGGTCGAGCATGGCGACCTTCTCGGCGACCTTCACGGGGTGGTTGACGGGCGCGAGGGGGTTGAAGATGCCGGAGCCGAGGTGGATGCGGTCGGTGGCGTGGGCGAGGTAGCCGAGGAAGACGTCGTTGGCGGAGAGGTGCGAGTACTCCTCCAGGAAGTGGTGCTCGGAGGCCCAGGCGTATTTGAAGCCGGACCGGTCGGCCTGGATGACGTACTCGGTCTCCTCCATGAGCGCCTTGTGCTCGGCGAGGGGGTCGGTCTCGGCGCGCTTGCCGACGTATCCCTGTACGAAGATCCCGAATTCCACGGGGGTTCACCGTCCTCTGCGCTGTGGTCTCCCGCTTTTCTGACGCATCGTCAGTTCATGTTTCGCGACTGTCCCATCGGGGTCGGAAGGCGTCAATAGCTGACGCTCAGTCAGATGGCGTGGGTGCGCGGCCCTCATCGCGTGGGTGCGCGGCCCTACTGGACGGTCACGCCGGCGAGCCATCCGCCGTCGATGACGATCGGTTGGCCGGTGATGTACGAGGAGTCCTCGCAGCTCAGGAAGAGCGCGAGCTTGGCGATCTCCTCGGGCCGCCCCACCCGGCCCAGCGGCACCAGCTTCCGGTAGTACTCCCCGGCCGACTGCCGCATCTTCTCCAAGGTCGCGGGGTCGGCGTCCGGGGCGAAGGCGTCCGGGTGGGTCATCGGGGTGTCCACGGCGCCGGGGCAGATCGCGTTCACCCGGATCCCCTTCGGCGCCAGCTCCAGTGCGGCGACGCGGGTGAGCCCGACGACGGCGTGTTTGGAGGCGGAGTACGCGCCCACGTACGCGATGCCCGTCATCCCGGCGTACGAGGCGGTGTTGACGATCGTGCCGCCGCCGGCCGCGACGATCTCGGGCGCGAGGGTGCGGATGCCGAGGAAGGCGCCGACCTGGTTGACCTGCGTGACGAGTTGGAATTCGGCGAGGGGGGTGGCGACGAGCTCGTTGAAACGCAGCACGCCGGCGTTGTTGACCAGGCCGTCGACGTGCCCGAACCGCTCCTTGGCGGCGGCGAGCGCGGCGCGCCAGCCGTCCTCGTCGGTCACGTCCAGGTGCAGGTAGAGGGCGCGCTCCGGGCCGATGTCGGCGGCGACGGCCCGCCCCTGCTCGTCGAGGACGTCGGCGAGGACGACGCGGGCGCCCTCGGCGGCGAAGAGGCGGGCCTCCTGCTCGCCCTGCCCGCGGGCGGCTCCGGTGATGAGGACGACGCGCCCGTCGAGCTTGCCGGGCGCGGGGTGGGGCTCAGTGCTCATGTCGGGGTTCCCTTCGGTCGTGGGTGCCGCGCGTCGTGGGGCTTCGTTCCGTGGGGTCTCACGCGGTGAGGTGGGGTGCGACGTCGTGGGCGAAGGCGGCCATCTGGTCGGTCAGCTCGCTGCGGCTGCGGCTGCGGAACCGCACCTGGATCTGGTCCACCCCCATCTGCGGGTACGCCCGCAGCGACTCGGCGATCGCCGCGGGCTTCCCGGTCAGGGTCCGCCGCCCCACCTCCCACTCCGGTTCCCCCACGTACAGCGGCTCGACGATCGCCCCGACCTCGATCGGCGCGGCGATCCCGGCCTCCTCGCGCAGCCGGCGCAGCCGGGCGATCTGCGCCGGGAGCCGGTCGCGCGGATCGCCCTGCGGCAGCCAGCCGTCCCCGCGCAGCGCGGCGCGCCGCACCGCGGCGGGCGACGAGCCGCCGACCCACAGCGGCACCCGCGCCTGCGCGGGCCGTGGCCGCTGCCCGAGCCCGGAGAAGGCGAACCGCTCCCCCGCGTGCTCCGGGTACTCATCGGGCCCGAGCGCCGCCCGCAGCGCGTCGACCGTCTCGTCCAGCAGGGGCCCGCGCCCGTCGAAGTCGGCCCCGACCGCCTCGAACTCCTCCCGCACGTGCCCGGCCCCCACCCCGAGGACCAGCCGCCCGCCGGAGAGGTGGTCGAGCGTGGCGTACTGCTTGGCGACCAGCAGCGGATGCCGCAGCCCGACGACGGCGACGTGGCTGAGCAGCCGTACGCGCCGGGTGACCGCGGCGAGGTGGGAGAGCGTGGCGACGGGGTCGTACCAGACCGTCGACATCGCGTCCGCGAGCCGCCGCGGTATCGCGACGTGGTCACAGACCGCGACGTAGGCGAACCCGGTCCGATCCGCGACCTTCGCCACCTCCACGAGGTCCTCCGCCCCCGCCCCCGCCTCCCAGGGCTCGGCGAACAGCGCGCTCTGGGCCTGGACGGGAAGCTGCATCCCGTACGACAACCGCCCCTCGGGCAACACCTGCACGTGCACCGCGTCCGCCTCCTCGACTCGACCGACGGGCCCACTACCGGGCCCACGGCGACCAGATCTGACGCCTCGTCATATTTCACCGCTTCCCCCTCCCCCAGACAAGGGCAGGGGCGCACGCAGGGGGCTCGACACATTCGGGAAACACGACGCGGCCAGAATGCGCCGGATGGAGACCAGCGAAGTCAGCGAGACGAGTCAGCGCGGTGCGGCCGTGGGCGGCCCGGCCTTCTTGGAGGTCGACGTCAGGGAAGTCGCCTGGGACGACGCGGACGCCGTCGCGCTGCGGGCCGGGCAGCGGGCGGAGATAGCCGAGATGTACGGCACGCCCGACAGCGAGGCCGGCCAGCCCCCGTCCGCGGACGACGTCGCCGTCTTCCTGGTGGCGTACGGCCCCGACGGAACGCCGCTCGGCTGCGGCGGGCTGCGCCGGCTGGACGGGGCGACGGGCGAGGTCAAGCGGATGTACGTGACGCCCGGGGCGCGCGGCACGGGCGCCGCCGGGGCGATCCTGCGCGCACTGGAGGACTGGGCGCGCCGCAGCGGGTGGTCGGCGCTGCGACTGGAGACCGGCGACCGACAGCTCGCCGCCGTACGCTTCTACACCCGCGCCGGCTACGCTCGCATCCCGAACTTCGGCCCGTACGAGCACGTACCGGACTCCCTCTGCTTCGAGCGCGCCCTGTAGCCCCGCCCCGCGGGGGTGGCCCCTGGTCCAGGGACGGCGTGGCCGCCGCGTACACGTGGTCCCCGCGGCGCGGGGCTCAGTCGGCGGTGTCGGCGGTGCGGTCGCGTTGGTGGCCGCGGCGGGCATCGCGGTCGAAGATGCCCAGGATCTCGCAGGGGCCGCCCTCCGCGCCGATCGCGTGGGGGAGCATCGTGGGGAACTCCGCCGCCTGGTTGGTCTCGATCCGGATGCGGCGGTGGCCCAGCATGAGGACCGCGGTGCCGGACAGGACGACGAGCCATTCCCGGCCGGGGTGCGCACGCATGCGCGCGGGGTTGTCCGGCGGCGGCCCGGTCATGCGCTGGCGTACGACGCTCATGCCCGGGTCGGCCTTGATGGACCAGCGCATCAGCCCGTGGGCCGCGTCGATCACCGGGCTGGTGACGACGTCGTCGGAGGCGGTCTCCACCAGCTGGTCCAGGGACGTGTCCAAGGCGCGGGCGAGGGTGACCAGCTGGTCCAGGGCGAGGCGGCGGCGGCCGTTCTCGATGCGTGAGAGCGTCGACTGACTGAGGTTGGCGCGGGTGGCCAGCTCCTCCAGCGACCAGCCCTGTGCCACGCGCAGGGCCCGGATCCGCTTGCGTACGAGGCCGTCCAGCTCGCCATCTTCTTGCGTCATAGGCAACATCGTATGCCTCTGATGCAAGGCGAAGCTACGGTCCTCGTGACGGCCCGGAACACCCCGGAGCCACACCCGAGCGAAGGGAACGAGGACATGACCGGGACTGATTCTGCGCACGCGGCTTCCGCACACGCGGCTTTCGCGTACGCGAGCGACGCGCTGCCCCAGACGACCGTCGACGCCGTGGTGATCGGCGGCGGTGCCGCGGGGCTGAACGGCGCGCTGATGCTCGCCCGCTCCCGCCGCTCGGTCGTCGTCATCGACGGCGGTACGCCCCGCAACGCGCCCGCCGAAGCCATGCACGGCTTCATCGCGCTGGACGGCACCCCGCCCGCCGAGCTGTTGCGGCAGGGCCGGGAGCAGGTGCGCCACTACGGCGGCCGGGTCGTCTTCGGCGAGGTGGCCGCCGCCGCGCCGGCCGCCCCCGCCGCCGGGGGTGACCTGCGCTTCACCGTCGCCCTGGCCGACGGCCGCACCGTGACCGCGCGCCGCGTGCTGGTCGCCACCGGCCTGCGGGACGAGCTGCCGGACGTGCCCGGGCTCGCCGAGCACTGGGGCCGCGGCGTGGTGCACTGCCCGTACTGCCACGGCTGGGAGGTGCGCGACGAGCCCGTCGGCGTCCTCGCGACCGGCCCCGCCTCGCTCCACCACGCCCTGCTGTTCCGGCAGTTGACCGACGACCTGACCTACTTCACCCGCGGCACCGAGCTGGACGGGGACACCCGGGCGCGCTTCGCCGCCCGCGGCGTCCGCGTCGTCGACGTCCCCGTGCGGGACGTCGTGACGGGCGAGGACGGCGGCATCGCCGGGGTGAGACTGGCCGACGGCAGGTTCGTGGCCCGGCGCGTCCTCGCGGTCGCCACCCGGATGCAGGCCCGCACCGAGGGCCTGGAGGGTCTGGAGCTGCCGATGGAGGACCTGCCCGACGACATGGGCCGCCGCTTCTCCGCCGGCCCGGCCGGCGCCACCGAGGTGCCGGGCGTGTGGGTGGCCGGCAACGCCACCGACCTGACCGCCCAGGTGGGCGCAGCCGCCGCGGCCGGCGCCCTGGCCGGAGCCCACATCAACGCCGCACTGGCCACCGCCGACACCGACGCGGCCTTCGCCGACTTCGCCGCGGCGCGGGTCGACACCGCCGCCTGACACCCCCGGGCCCGTACCGCCCGCCTGTCCGCCCTCCGGCGCCTACTCGGCATGCCCGCATGCCCTGACGCCCTGACGCCCTCACGCCCGTACCGATCCGCACGCCGCTGCCGAGAGGAATCCATGCGTACGAACCAGCTTCCACGGGAGGCAGCCGCCGCCGGCCCCGCCCCGGACCCGCGTCAGCTGCGCACGATCCTGATCACCGTCTCGATCGCGCTGATGGCCGTCATCGCGTCCGTGTCAGGGCTGAACGTCGCCCAGACCCACCTGGCCGTCGAGTTCGACGCCTCGCAGGGCACGGTCCTGTGGATCATCAACGTCTACACCCTCGCCCTGGCCGCGCTGTTGCTGCCGCTCGGCGCCGTCGGCGACCGCCTCGGCCGCAAGCCCATGCTGCTCGCCGGGCTGGCCGTCTTCGGCGTCGCGAGCGTCGCGGCGGGCCTGGCGCCGACCGCCGAGGTCATGCTGGCCGCCCGCGTGGCCAGCGGCGTCGGCGCCGCGATGATCATGCCGATCACGCTGGCCGTCATCACCTCCACGTTCCCGAAGGAGGAGCGCGGGAAGGCGATCGGCGTGTGGACGGGCGTCGCCGGGGGCGGCGGGATCGTCGGCATGTTCCTCTCCGCACTCCTCGTCGACGTCGCGAGCTGGCGCTGGCTGTTCGTCCTGCCCGTGGCCCTGATCGCGGTGGCCCTGGCCATGACGGCGTCCTCGGTGCCCAACTCCCGCGAACGGTCCGGCCACTCCTTCGACACCGTCGGCGCCCTGCTGTCGACCGTCGCCGTGGTCGGGCTCATCTTCGTCCTCCAGGAGGGGCCGGAGCGCGGCTGGAGCGCCCCCGCCACCCTGCTCGGCCTCGCCGTCGGCACCGTCGCCGCCGTCGCCTTCGTGGGCTGGGAGCTGCACCGCCGGGACGCGTCGCTGCTGGACGTACGGCTGTTCCGGGAGCGCGGCCTGGCCGGCGGCTCGCTCACGCTGCTCGTGGTCTTCGGCGTGCAGGCCGGCATCGCCGTGGTGCTCTTCCCGTTCTTCCAGGCCGTGCTCGGCTGGTCGGGGCTGGCGTCCACGCTGGCGCTGATGCCGATGGCCGTCACGATGATGGCGGCGTCCGGGCTGGCGCCCAGGATGGCCGGGCGCATCGGCGCCCGCGCGACCATGACCGCGGGGATCGCGCTGGCCGGCGCCGGCCTGGCCCTCATGGCCCTCTTCGTCTCCGTCGACGGCGGCTATCCGTCCGTCCTGCCCGGCATGCTCGCGATGGGCATCGGCATGGGCCTGTCGATGACGCCCTCCACCGAGGCCATCACCGGCTCCCTGCCGCGGGAGAAGCAGGGCGTCGCCTCCGCGCTCAACGACGTCACCCGCGAGTTCGGCACCGCCCTCGGCGTCGCCCTGCTCGGCGCACTCCTGTCCGCCGGCTACCGCAGCGCCGTCGACGACCGGCTGCACGGCATCCCGCAGGGGACCGCGGACACCGCGCGGGAGGGCGTCGCCAACGCGGTCGAGGCGGCGGAGGGCGCGGGCCCGCATGCGTCGGACCTGGTCAGCGCCGCGCAACAGTCCTTCGTTGACGGCTGGCAGCAGGCGATGTGGGCGGGGGTGGCCGTCATGTGCGCGCTGCTCCTCACCATCGCCCTCCGCGGCCCGAAGGCCCCGGGTCCGGCTCTGGATTCGGCCCCGGACCCGGACCCGGCCGCCGCGGAGGAGGCGGAGCCCGCCGCGGCCAAGGCACCCCAGGCGCGATAGCACCGCCATGAGCCACAGAGCACCCGCAGGGGAGCGGCGAGGGGGCCGGTGACCGCCGGAGGCCCCCCGGCCCCCTCCGAGAGCGAGGGGGCGTCGTGCCGCGGGCTACGATCCCCTCATGGGCATCGCCGTCACCAAGTAACTCCAGGAGTGCCGTCCCACGGCCGCAGCCGCACCGGTCCGCACCGGTGGGGTCCGCTCGTCGTGCCGGCGCGGCACGGAAGCGTCCTTTCCGCTTTCTGGAGTACCTGGAGTACCCCGTCCCATGAACGCCCTTCCCACGGCCGCGGCACGCCCGCTCGCCGATCGCCGGGGCCTGGCCCTCGCGCTGCTGTCGCTCCTGCAGTTCCTCATCGCCCTGGACGTCACCGTCGTCCACGTCGCGCTGCCGTCCATCGGCGCGCAGTTCGACGCACCGACCAGCTCGCTGTCCTGGGTCGTCACCGGATACACCCTGGTCGGCGGCGGACTGCTGCTGCTCGGCGGCCGGGTGACCGACCTCCTCGGCCGGCGCCGGATGTTCCTGCTGGGCGCCGCCCTGTTCGCCGCCGCATCGCTCGCCGCGGGCCTCGCGCCCGACCTTCCGACGCTGGTCGGGGCGCGGTTCGCACAGGGCGCCGGTGAGGCGCTCGCCTCGCCCGCCGCCATGTCGCTGATCGCGCTCCTCTTCCCCGAACCCGCCGAACGCGCCAAGGCACTCGGCGTCTGGGGCGCGATCTCGGCCGGCGGGCTCGTCGCCGGCGTGCTGCTGTCCGGCGTGCTCACCGAACTGCTGCACTGGCGCTGGATCTTCGGGATCAACGTGCCGCTCGCGATCGCCGTACTGCTGATCACGCCGCGACTGCTGCCGGCCGACGGGCCGCGCACCCGCACCGAACGCCTCGACCTGCCCGGAGCGTTGCTGCTGACCGCGGGCCCGCTGAGCCTGGTGTACGGCGTGGTGGAGAAGGCGCCCGCGGCCGTCGCCGCCGGTGCGCTGCTGCTGGCCGGCTTCGTCCTCGTCGAGGCGCGCACCCGGCACCCGCTCGTACCGCTCGCCTTCTTCACGCACCGCGTCCGAGCCGTCGCCAACGCCGTGACGGTGCTGCTGAGCGCCGCGCTCTCCACCGCGTTCTTCCTGCTCACGCTGTACATGCAGAACGTGATCGGGCTCGGCCCGCTCCAAGCCGGGCTGGCCTTCCTCCCGTTCTGCGCCGCCCTGTTCCTGGCCATCGCGGTCACGCCCCGGCTCATCACCGCGCTCGGGCTGAAGTACGCGTCGCTGGTGGGGCTGGTGTGCACGGCCGCGGGCCTGGCGTGGCTGGCGCGGCTGCCCGACGGGGGCGCGTACGCCGCCGACGTGCTGCCGGGCATGCTCGGTGTCGCCGCCGGCATGGGGGTCGGGCTGCTCGCACTCCAGAACGCGGCGCTGCACGGCGTCACCGAGGACGACGCGGGCACGGCGTCCGGAGTGCAGCGTTCCGTGGACCAACTCGGCGGTGCACTCGGGCTCGCGGTGCTGGTCGGCACGGCCGTCAAGGGTACGGGCGGCGCAGCCGCGACGGGTGCCGACGGCTTCCGCACGGCCTTCCTGTACGCACTCGTCGGCATCGCCGCTGCGGCACTCGCCCTCCTCGTGGCGGCGCCCAACCAGCGTCAGGACGAGGCGAGTCAGCCGGTGAGCTAGCGCGACGGACGCAGGGCGCGGGACTCGGGTTGTGATCCCGAAGGACGAGACACGGGTGATTCCTCGTCATCACGGACGAGGAGGGAATGGCCCCCAGGTGTCTTCAAGACGGGTCCCGCCGCAGATTACCGTGCGGTAATCCGTGCGGGGTCCCGGCCGGCTGCCGCCGCGGTCCGGCCGGGGCCCCGACCGTCACTTGCGAAGGGACCGCCGTGACCTCACGCGTCAGCACCACGCAGCCAACCCGCCCCGCGCAGCCGCGCCGCGGCGCGCACCGGACCACCGCCACCGTCGCCGTGACCGTCGGCGCGCTGGCCCTCACCGCGCTCGCGGGCGCGGGCGGCGCGTCCGCGGCGCCGGCGCCCGAGTCCGCCTCCGTCCCCGGCTCCGGCTCCGGCTCCGTGCCGTCCGACGGCGCGAAGGGCCGCCCGGCGCCCGGCAGCGGCAAGCTCGTCAGCGCGACCGAGCTGCCGCCGGAGGCCCGCCCCCACGGCGGCCCCGGCCAGGTCGTCGAGTACACCTCCACCGGCGCGAACGGCGGCAAGGTGCTGGTGTCCGGCCTGGTCTTCGCCCCGGCCGGGACGCCGCCCAAGGGCGGCTGGCCGGTGATCTCCCTGGCCCACGGCACGGTCGGCAGCGCGGACCAGTGCGCCCCGAGCCGTACGGACGCGGCACGGTTCGCCCACGACCCGGAGATCCGCGGCTGGTTGGACGCCGGCGTCGCGGTCGTGGCCACGGACTACGAGGGCCTGGGCACCGCGGGCCCGCACCCTTACCTGCACGCCCGCAGCTCGGCGTACGGCACGATCGACATCGTGCACGCGGCACGCCAGGCGGACGTCGGGGTCTCGCGGAAGTGGGTCGCGATGGGCCAGTCCCAGGGCGGCCACGCGGCGATCAGCACCGCGGTGCACGCCACGCGTTACGCCCCCGGCCTGGACTTCCGCGGCGCGGTCGCCACGGCGCCGCCGACGAAGATGAGCCGGCTGGTGGCCGACCGCTCGACCTCGCCCTCGTTCGAACGCAAGGTGCGTACGGCGCTGTACCCGCTGGTCACGGAGGGGCTGCGGGCCATCGACAGCGACCTCGACTTCACCCACCTGTTCACCGACCGCGCCGCCGAGTTGGTGCCGACGGCCCGGACGAAGTGCCTGCCCGAACTCGTCACTCAGGTCGTGCAGTCCGGGCTGAACGACGACACGGTCTGGAAGCAGCGCCCGGAGACGGTCCCCGCCCTGCTGAACGCGTTGCGGCAGCACGTGGACACCCCCGTCGTACGGCTGGACCGTCCGCTCTTCATCGGCCAGGGCGGGAAGGACGAGATCGTGCAGGCGAACGTCACCGCGGAGTACGCGAAGGCGCTGCGGAAGGTCGGTTCGAAGGTGACGTACCGGGAGTACGCGGCGGCGGGCCACGGGAGCGTGGTCGACGCGGCGGCGGCGGATTCGACGGCGTGGATCAAGCAGCGGCTCGGGGTGCGGTAGCGGCGGCGCCTCCTCTGACGAACGGCCCTGGCGACCGCGTCCGGGCCGATTGTCAGAGGCCCCTGCCACGATGGGCGCATGAAGACCACGCCTGACGGCCGACCCATCCCGCCCCCGCAGGCCGACGAGCGCACCATGCTCAAAGCCTGGCTCGACTACCACCGCGGCACGATCGCCCTGAAGTGTCAGGGGCTCACGGACGAGCAGTTGCGTCTGACGTCCGTCGAGCCCTCTTCGATGTCCCTGCTCGGTCTCGTCCAGCACCTCGCCGAGGTCGAGCGCAACTGGTTCCGACGGAAGTTCGAAGGGCAGGACGCGCCCCGCGTCTTCGAGGACAGCGGCGACGACGGCTTCGCCCTGCGTCCGGACCGGGGGCTCGACGAGGCGATGGCCGCGTGGCAGGCGGAGATCGCCCACGGTCGGGCGATCACCGCGGATGCTTCGCTGGACGACTGCGGTCACCTCTCCGAGGAGGAGGCGGAGTACGTCGGCGGCAAGGAGATCTCCCTCCGCTGGATCCTGGTGCACCTGGTCGAGGAGTACGCACGCCACAGCGGCCACGCGGACCTGCTCCGCGAACGAATCGACGGCGTCACGGGCCCGTAGCCCGACGCGCCTGGATGCACCCGCAGGGAAACGGCGAGGTAGTCAGGGGGCTGGGGGCGCAACACCGCACGCAGCACCGCGGGGTGCTGCCCCTCGTGGAGCTAGCCGCAGAACTCGGCTGTCAGGGTCGCGTCCTCCAGCGACTGCGCGCCCCAGTCGCCGTTTCTGTTCAGGGTGAGGACGTGCGCGCCGTCGCGGGTCGCCGCCGCTCTCGACAGGGAGCCGGGGACCTGGCCTCCGTGGCCCCAGACGGTCACCCCGCAGGGCAGGGTGTCGGAGCGTATGCCGAGCCCGTACGCGGCCACCGCGCCGCCGGCGTGGTCGACGGGGACCGCCGTCAGCATCGCCTTCAGCTGTCGCGCCGGCAGCAGTTCGCCCGCGAGCAGGGCTCCGTAGAAGCGGTTCACGTCGCCGGCCGTGGAGATGATCTGGCCCGCCGCCCCGGCCACGGACGGGTTGAACTCCGTGACGTCGTGGACCGCCGCGCCCGGGTCCTCGTCGTAGAGCTTCGAGTAGTGCCGGGCGTTCGGCCCGGGGATCGTCGGGGACCTGCCGGGGACGCTGGTGGAGCGGAGCTTCAGCGGACCGGTGATGCGCCGCTCGACCTGGGATGCGTAACTGCGGCCCGTGGCCCGCTCGATGACCATCCCGGCCAGGATGTAGTTGGTGTCGGAGTACGACCAGCCGGTGCCCGGCGCGAACTCCGGCGGGTGCGCGAGGCCGATCTCGACCAGCTGCTCGGGGGTGGCGCCCTTGTACCGGTTCTTGAGGAAGGGCTCTCCGGTGAAGTCGGCCAGGAAGCCGGCGTCGCGGTTGTAGTTGAAGATGCCGCTGGTGTGGTTCAGCAGTTGGCGCAGGGAGACCTTGCGACCGTCGTGACCCCGGCCGCGGACGACGCCCGGAAGCCACCGCTCGACGCTGTCGTCGAGTGAGAGGAGACCTTCCGCTTCGAGTTGCAGCAGCACCGTGGCCGTGAACGTCTTCGTCAGGCTGCCGACGCGGAAGCGGTCGTCCGCCCGCCGCGGCTCGCCCGTGGCGAGGTCGGCGGCGCCCGCCTCGCCGAACCACCGGCCGTCGCCGGTGGTGACGCGGGCCAGCGCGCCGGGCGTGCCGGCCGCGACGATCGCATCCAGCGCGGCCTGCGTCCGCTCGTGCGCGCCGGGCGCGCCGGGCGCGCCTGGTGGCCCTTGGGCGTCGGGGCGGCCGGGCGCCGCGCCCGCCGCCGTCGTGGTCACCGTCGTGGTCACCGCGGCGGCCAGCGCCCCCGCCGTCGCCAAGGCGACGAGGCGTCGCCCCGCCCCCGGCCACCCGCGCGCGCCCTTCCAGCGGGCCCAAGCCCGTAACCGCACCCCTAAAGCCCGTAACTCCGCCAACACGTCGTTCCCCCTGATCCGTGCCGTACGCGTACGACGGCGACGGGTCGAACCCGCCACCGCCCTGCTGCCCTCCAGTCAACCGGCCCCGCGCGCCCGGAACATCAGGGGTCACCACGAGCGCCATGAGGGGCGCCCCTGACTCCTCCCCGAGACGCAACCCCAAGGCCGCAAACCCGGCCGCAAACCCGGTGGAGGCTGCCGTCCCGCCCCGGCATCCTGTCCCCATGCAGAAGCCACCGGTCCACATCCGTCAGGCCGCCGCCGAAGACTGGCCGGCCGTCTGGCCCTTCTTCCGCACCGTCATCGCCGCGGGCGAGACCTTCACCTACCCCACCGACCTCACGTCTGAGCAGGGCCGGGACCTGTGGCTGCTGCCCGCGCCGGACCGCACCGTCGTGGCCGTCGACGACGACGGCACGGTCCTCGGCACCGCGAAGATGAACCGCAACCAGCAGGGCAACGGCTCCCACGTCGCCAGCGCCAGCTATCTGGTCGACCCCGCGCGCTCCGGCCGCGGCGTCGGGCGCGCCCTGTGCGCGTACTCCATCGACTGGGCCCGCGAGCAGGGCTACCGGGCGATCCAGTACAACGCCGTCGTCGAGACGAACGTCCACGCCGTGAAGCTGTACGAATCCCTCGGCTTCACCGTCGTCGGCACGGTGCCGGGCGCCTTCCGCCACCCCACGCGCGGATACGTCGGCCTCCACGTCATGCACCTGGCTCTGTAGCACCTACGGCGACGTCGGCGTGGTCGGCGTGGTCGGCGTGGTCGCCTTGGTCTCCTTGGTCGGCGTACGGCCGAACGCCAGCCGGAGCAGGCGCCGCCAGTCCACCGGCGGGGCGGGCGCGACGGCGGGGGCGCGGTCGCGCGGCACCAGGACCCGCAGCGCCCGGGGCCGCAGGGTGCACACGACCGGGGTGGGCATCCGCAGGGCCTCGCCGTCCACCGCGACGGGGATCACGTCCGCCGTAGCTGCCGCCGTTCCTGGCCCGTCGCCGGAGGCAGGCCCGGAGTCAGCCCCGGACGCGGTCCCGGACGTCACCTCCACCCTCCTGGCCGTCGTCACGGTCAGCCCCGCCGACTGCGACCCCCGCACCGCCAGATCCGCCGCCTGCGCCGCGCCCTCCACCCTGATCCCCAGCACCCCCAGCACGCCGGAGTCCAGCCGCGGCCGGCGGCCGGTGCCGCCGAGCGCGTCGGGCGAGGCGTACGGGTTGTTGCTGACCAGCAGCGCCTGCTGCGCCGACAGCACCGCGCCGCCCACGTGCGCGTCGAGCCGTCGCACGCCCTCCCCCACCAGCAGGTCCGGCATGACGTTCAGCGCCGTGCCCGCCTTGGCGTCGCGGTACTCGGGGCGCTGCACGACGTCCGCGTACACCCCGAACGAGACCGTGTTGACGAACGCCCGGCCCGAGACCGTCCCCAGGTCGACGCGGACCTCCTCGCCGTCCGTCAGCGCGTCCAGGGAGCGGGCGGGGTCGGCGCGGTCGAGGCCGAGGTCCAGGGCGAAGTGGTTGCGGGTGCCGGCCGGGACGACGAGGAACGGCACGCGGTACTCCGCGGCGACGGCCGCGACGAGTGCCTGCGTGCCGTCGCCGCCCGCCACCCCCAGCAGGTCCGCTCCCCCGGCGACCGCGGCGCGGGCCAGCGCGGCGACGTCGGCCGGCGCGTCGGGGTCCAGCAGGACCACCCGCGCGCCCAGCGCCTGCGCCCGCTCGACCAGCCCGAAGCGGCCCACCTTCCCGCCCCCGGACTTCGGGTTCATGATCAGCACGGCCCGCCGCGGCCGGCGCGCGTCCACCGCCCGCCGCGCCCGCTGCGGGTCCGAGCGGCGCAGCGCCGCCTTGGCGCAGGCCGCCGTAGCGGCCCAGCACACGCCGAGGAGCAGCGCCGTGAGCCAGAGTCCTTCGACGGTGAAGAGCACCAGGACGGCCGCGGGTGCGGCGATCGCGACGACGGCCCCGAGGAGACGTCGTACGCCCCGGTACGCCAGGAACCACCACCCGCCGACGGCGCACACGACCAGCCCGACCAGCCCGGACCCGACGACCACCAGCCCGGCCTGGCCCACGGCCACCACCAGCACCACCAGGACGCCCACGGCCGCGAGCACGGCGAGCCGCGCCAGCATCCGCCCGGCCGCGCCCCTGCCGCCCGCCTCGCCGCCTCCCCGCTCGCCCTGGCCCATCGCGCGCCTCGCCCTCGCCTCTCAGCCCGTCCGTTCGCCCGTCCCGCCAATCTGCCCGCCGCATGGTCCGGGAGCACCCCGAACGGGCTAGGCGGGTGAGTTCGTCGGGACGGCCCTCAGCTCACCCGGGGCAGCTCACCCAGGGCCGTAGCTTCTCCGGGTTGCGGACCACCCAGATCCGGGTGACACGGGCCAAGGCGGGGGCGGACGCGGGGGCGACGTCGAACGCGGCCACGGTCACGACGACGCCGGCGCGCCGGGCCACCAGCCCCGGCAGGCCGTTGACGGACCGCTCCAGGAGTTCCAGCCCCGGGGCCCGGTCGGCGATGGCGATCATGTACTGGGCGATGCTCGCGCCGCCCTCGATCGGGCGCAGGGTGCTGCCGGCCAGACCGCCGCCGTCGGCGGTCATCACGGAGGCCGGGTCGAGCAGGCCGATGAGGGTCGCGATGTCCTTGGCCTGCCACGCCTCTTTGACGTGCCGCAGCACCTCGGCCCGGCCACTCGCCGGCACCGGCGCGCGCGCCGCACCGACCCGTCGCCGGGCGGAGGCCGCCAGTTGCTTGCAGGCCGCGGGGGTGCGGCCGAGGACGTCGGCTATCTCGGCGAAGGGGTACCGGAAGACGTCGTGCAGGACGAACGCCACGCGTTCGGCGGGCGTCATAGCCTCCAGGACGACGAGGAAGGCCATGGACACCGACTCGTCCAGGACGATCTGGTCGGCGGGGTCCGCCGCCCCGTCGGGGCTGACGGGGCCGGCGGGCCCGGGGCGGGCGGCGCCGCCCGCGTGGCCCCACTCGGCGCGGTCCGGCAGCGGCTCGGGCAGCCACGCCCCGACGTAGCGTTCCCGGCGGACCCGCGCGGAGCCGAGCACGTCCAGGCAGATGCGGCTGGTCACGGTCGTCAGCCAGGCGCCGGGCGAGAGGATCTGGTCCCGTCGGCTGCGCGGCAGCGCGTACCAGCGTGCGTAGGCGTCCTGCACGGCGTCCTCGGCTTCGGTCAGCGAACCGAGCAGCCGATAGGCGACGTTGATGAGCCGACGCTGCTCGCCGGCCGTCCCGTCCGCGCCCGTCCCCATGCCTTCCGGCCCCCGCCTTACCTTTCGCACGCCCACGTCGTCGAAGTGTTGAAACCTTATCGATCGACTGCCCGAGGGCGGAGAGACCCAGGGCGGAAGTGGGGACGCGACATGGCCACTCAGGCACCGGCGGAGGCAGACGCGAAGGCGGGCGGGCAGCAGGGCGGTTCGTCGTTCCTGCGGGTCGCGATCGCGCTACAGACCCTGACCATCTTCCTCCAGGCCGTGTCCGCCGGGCTGTTGGTGAGCTGGTCCCACGGAGGCACGCTGCACGACGTCGGAGCCCGGGTGATGTACGGCGCGTCCATGCTGTACGTGCTCGCGGCGGTGCTGGCGTGGAAACCGGGCGGCGGCTCGCCCCGCCCCGTCTGGCACGCGTCGGGCTTCCTCGCCCTCGCCTCGGTCCAGGTAGCCGTCGGCATCGCACACGTCCCCTCGGTCCACCTCCCCCTGGGCGTCCTCATGTTCGGCCTCAGCGTTCTGGCTCTGGCCCGACGCTAGGCCGCGCGTGCGCGCGCTGTCCTGGTGCGTGCTCCCCTGCGCCCTGCGGGCACGGGGGCAGCGACCCGGCGGTGGGCTGTTCGCTCCCTACGCCCCGAGGCGAGGGAGGTACCCCCACGCGCCCCTGTTTCGCTGCCCCCGCCTTTGTCTGCGGGCTGAGGCGGAGGCGTTTGGGGCGCTGGGGTCCCCCCACGCCCTCTGGGCGTAGGGGGCGGAACTGCGCGAACAACCACAGCGTGCCTGTAGAGGACAACGCTCCCGCAGGAAACCGGCGATGGTTTTCGGGGCGCGGGGGACGCCCCTGGCCGCAGGGCACTGCGGGAGCAACTGCGCGGCAAGCCCGCCGGGCGGACGGGCGGCTCGCGTACACAAGGAAGTGAGGGGATCGCGCAGTGCGGATCTACATCAGCGCGGACATGGAGGGCGTCACGGGACTCGTCGACTCCGCCGACGTCCAGCCGACCGGGCGGGACTACGAGCGCGGGCGGCTGATGATGGCCGAGGACGTGAACGCCGCCGTCCGCGGCGCGCTCGCCGCGGGCGCCACCGAAGTCACCGTCAACGACGCGCACGGCCCGATGCGCAACGTCCTGCCCGAGTCCCTGCACCCCGCGGCCCGGCTGATCCGCGGACGGCCCAAGCACATGGGCATGCTCGAAGGTCTCGGCGCCGAGCACGACGCCGTCGTCTGCGTCGGGTACCACTCCCGCGCCGGCGCGCTCGGCGTGCTGAGCCACAGCTTCATGGGGCACGAGATCGAGGACATCTGGCTGGACGGCCGACCGGTCGGCGAGATCGGTCTCGCGCACGCCACCGCCGCCGCGCTCGGCGTGCCGGTCGCGGTCCTCACCGGTGACGACCGGGCCTGCGCGGAGATGGCGGAGTGGGACGACTCGGTCAGGACCGTGGCCGTGAAGTACGCGCGGGACCGGTTCGCCGCCGAGCTGCGGCCGGTGGAGGAGGCCCGCGCGGACATCGAGGAGACGGTACGGGCCGGTCTCGCCGCACCTCCCAAGTCCCCGGCGGCCGTGGCGGATTCGTGCACCCTCGCCGTCCGCTGGCAGTCGGCGTCCGTCGCCTCGACGCTTCAGGGGATCCCCGGCGTCACGTCGACGGACAGCCGCACCGTCCAGGCGCGGGGCGCGCTGCCCGGGCTGTACCGGCAGTTCGGGGTGTGGATGCGGGTGGCGTCGTCCCTGACGAACCAGCCGCCGTACTGTTGATGCGGACCCGTACTGCTGCTGCGGGCCGTACTGTTGCCACGGCCCGCGCAGCTGTCCCGCGGGGGTGCTCCCAGGTCCAAGATCGTCTGCTTGATCCGGTCTTGTTCGTCCCCGCCGTTCTCAACTGCTCCCGCGGGGCTCCCGCACCTCCAGCACCACCGCCGCCCCCGAAGCGCCACGGCCCTCGTGCAGCGCGATGCGCTGCCCCGCCCTGACGTCCGTCCACAGCTGCGGGGTCAGTGGCGCGACGCGCCCCGCAACAGTCGCCACAGCAGCCATGCCTGCCCCAGCCCGGCCGCGGTCTGGAGCGCGAGTTGGGCGTGGCCGTGCACCGGGAGCGTCATCAGCGGTACGGAGCTGGGGAACACCGCGAGCGCCAGCCAGATCCCCGCGAAGCCGACGTCCCCGTACAGCATCAGCAGTTCGATCCAGAGCGCGAGGCCGATGACGACCGCGGCGTACGCCGTCGCCGCCGCCATGGCGACCTTGCCCCGCTTGAAGCGGTACACGTTGGACCGCATCAGTGCGAACGCGCTCATGTGGATTCCTTCCCCCCTGCGGCCCGGGCCCCGTTCCGGCCCTCCGACCTTCGTTGCCCTTGATCCAATCCCGGGCGGGGCGGCGCGGCATGAGCCCTCGTACTCACACCGCGTGAGTAGGCGCCGTCACGGCCGCCAGGCGCCCGCCGCCGCGACGCGTACCACGTAGTCCTCGAAGGAACGGGCCGGCCGGCCCAGCACCGCGGCGACGTCGTCCGTCGGATCGGCGAGCAGTCCGCGCTCCATCAGGACGAACATGTCGACGACGTGTTGCGCGTCGTCCTCGCCCCACCCCTCCTCGACGAGCCCTGCGACGTACTCGTCCGCGGAGACCCGGCGGTACGCGATGGGCCGCCCGCTCGCCCGGGCGATCAGCTCGGTGGCCTCTTCGAAGGTGATCGAGCGCGGTCCCGTCACGTCGTACGCCTTCCCGGCGTGCCGGCCGGGCTCGGACAGCACGGTGGCCGCGACGTCGGCGACGTCCTCGACGTCGATGAACGGGTCGGGCACCGCACCGGCCGGGAGCGCCAGTTCCCCGGCGAGCAGCGGGGCGTGGAACAGGTCCTCGTCGAAGTTCTGCGCGAAGTTCGACGGCCGCACCACGGTCCACTCCAGCGCGGAGCCGCGCACGGCCTCCTCCGCGGAGCGCATGTCGAGGCCGAACGCGGTGTCGCCCCAGGTGTCGGAGCCGCGTCCGGACAGCAGGACGAGCCGCTGCACTCCGGCGGCCTCGGCCCGGGCCACGAACTCGTGCACCGGGCCTGGCACGGTCGGGGGCACCACGTAGACGGCTTCGGCGCCGCGCAGGACGGCGTCCCAGCCGCCGGGCTCGGACCAGTCGAAGGGCGCCGCGCTGGTCCGGGAGGCGGCACGCACCGGGGTGCCGCGCAGCCGCAGCCGGGCGGCGACCCGTCGGCCGGTCTTGCCCGTTGCGCCGAGTACGAGAGTGTTGACGTCGCTCATGACTCGATTGAACACGGCGGGATCGGACGATCCCATGGGTGAGAAGCCGGATTGCCTGTGTCATCGTCCGAGCCGATCGAGATAGCCTCACCAGGGTGGACGTGTTCAGTGATCTGATCCGGGGGGTGCGGGCCCACGGCTCGCTGTTCGGCAGTTCGACCCTGTCCCCGCCCTGGGCGCTGCACTTCGTGGACGGCGCGCCGCTGACCCTGTGCGCCGTGTTGAACGGGTCGGGCTGGATCGTGCCGGAGCACCATCCGCCCGAGCCGCTGCGGGCCCGCGAGACGATCGTGGTGCGCGGGCCGGCGACGTTCACCTTCGTCGACGAGGTCGGCACCCGGGCGGAGCCGGTCGAGTGCGGCGAGTTCTGCGCGACGCCCGAGCACGGCGGGACGCGCCACCGGATCGGCTGGCACGACCCCGTCGAAGATCCCGCCAGGAGCGCCCACGCGGAGGAGGCCGGCGCCGGCGCGGGTGGTGCCGGCGCGACGACCCTGATCGTCGGCGCCTATCCCGTACGCGGCGAGATCAGCCGTCGGCTGCTGGAGGCGCTGCCCGTCGTGCTGCGCGTGCCCTCCGACGGCCCCGCCGACGCCGTACTGGACCACCTCGCCGAGGAGGCGGCAGTCGACACCCCGGGCCAACAGGTCGTGCTCGACCGCCTGTTGGACTGGATGCTGGTCTGCACGCTGCGCCAGTGGTTCGACCGCCCGGGCGGCAGGTCACCGTCCTGGTGGGCGGCCCAGCGTGACCCGGTGATCGGCGAGGCGCTGCGCCTGCTGCACGCCGAGCCCGCGGCGCCGTGGACGGTCGGCGCGCTCGCCGACCGCACCGGAGTGTCCCGTTCCACCCTGGCCAAGCGCTTCACCGACCTGGTGGGCGAGCCACCGCTGACGTACCTAACCCGCTGGCGCGTGACGCTCGCCGCGGACCTCCTGGTCGAGCAGGGTTCCGCGACGGTCGCGGAGGTAGCCCGCAGTGTGGGGTACGCGGACCCGTTCGGCTTCAGCGCGGCGTTCAAGCGCGTCCAGGGCGCCAACCCGACCGAGTTCCGCCGCACGGCGCTCTCCCCGACGGCGGACCGCGCCGTTCCTTGCCGGACGCAGCCCACGGCGCCGGCCCCGGCCGGCTCCACCGCCTGAAGGCGCGGGCGCCGCGCAGGTCTTGTCCGCGAGGCCCCGTGGGGCAGTGCCGCGCCTTGCTGGCGCGGTGGCGCCGTGCGGCGTGCTGCGGTGTGGCGTCTGCGGCCCGTCTGTGGCTTGTCGCGCAGTTCCGCCCCCTACGCCCAGAGGGCGTGGGGGGACCCCCAGCGCCACCTGATTCGCTGCCCCCGTCACTTGTCTGCGGGCTGAGGACAAGGGCTTTAGGGGCGCGGGGAACTGCGCGAGAACCATCCACGGTCCGCAGCGACCAACGCTCCCCCAGGGAAACGGCGGCTACGTCCAAAGGCGCAGGGACGCGCGCGGGGCCTCGCGGACAGGGCCTGGGCCTGTCCTAGGCTCAGGCCATGATCGAGACCGAGCGACTTCTGCTGCGCCCCCTGCGCGTCGAGGACGTGGAGGACTTCGTCACCCTCCACTCGGACCCCCGCGTGAACCGTTTCGTCGGCTCCTACACCCACCAACGTGCCCTGGAACGCCTGACCGACGTCGAACGTCAGTGGACGCAGCGCGGGCACGGCCTGTGCGCCATCGAGCTGAGGTCGAGCGGGGAGTTCATCGGGCGGACGGGCCTCAACTACTGGGAGAACTACGACGAGGTCGAGCTCGGCTGGACCCTGAAGGTCGCGGAACGGCTCGGCTTCACCCCCCTGCGCGAGGACGAACTCTTCGGCGACCCGGTCACGGTCTTCGCCTGCCCACGGCCTGCCGGGGCACAGTCGACTCGTTCAGGAGAATTGGCGGATTGATCCGCCCCTGCCGTACGGCGGCCAGCCCGGGTCGCCGGTGCGGGCGAACGCGACCCATGCCGCGTGCATCTCGTCCGCCAGAGCCGCCAGAGCCGCCGGCGACCCGGCCGTCCCCGCAGGCTCGCGCTGCCCCAGCAGTCCCCGCCGGCCGTACAGCGCCGGCAGGTCCAGGCGGTCGAAGACGAAGGGGAGTTCCACCGTGTGCGCGGCGCCGAGCAGGCCGTCGACCGCGGGGGAACGCCAGGTGAACTCGTAGACGTGGGCGCGGCCGTGCGCCTCCGCCAGCCGTCGGCTGCCCGCGCCGAACAGCGCGTCGCCGAGGATCGCCGAGCGCACCTCGCCGGGGCCGGCGTCCGGGTGCCGGGCGCGGTGGGCCGCGACGAGCGGGGCGGCGGAGCCGTGCGCGGCGGCGGTGGCGCGTACGTCGTCCGCGGTGGAGCTCGTCAACTCGCCCTGGGGTACGAGGTACAGGTTCCCCTCCTCCGCATTGGTGCCGATCAGCAGGTCCACGTCGGCGAGTGGGCTCTCGGCCGGCTGCCGCGCGAGGACGAGCCCGAACGGGCTGAGCCCCATCAATGGGTCCGCCCGCGTCGCCGTCCGCAGGTCGAGACCGCCGAGTTCGGGCACGACGTCGACGAACTCCTCGTCGGGGACGCCCGCGAACGCCGCGGCCGTCGGCGCGACGCCGAGCGCCGCACCGGCCTTACGCGTCACCCGCGCGGCCTGCTCCAGCGAGAACGCGCCGAGTCCGCTGCCGCTCTGCACGATCGCCCGCCGGAACAGCCCGGCCGCCGCGGGCTCGGCGAGGACGGCGCCGACGATCGTGGCCCCCGCGGACTGGCCGAACAGGGTGACGTTGCCGGGGTCGCCGCCGAAGGCCGCTATGTTGCCGCGGACCCAGCGCAGCGCGGCGACGACGTCGAGCAGGCCGCGGTTGGCCGGCGCGCCGGGCAGGTCGAGGAAGCCCGCGACGCCGAGACGGTAGTTGAGCGTCACGAGGACGACGCCGTCGCGGGCGAACGCGGCGCCGTCGTACAGCGCGGCGCCGGCCGAGCCCGCCACGAACCCGCCGCCGTGCACGTACACCATCACCGGACGCCCGCGGCCCTCGCCGGCGCCGCGCGGCGCCCACACGTTCACCGTGAGGTGGTCGTCACCGCGCACCCAACCGGGGCCGAAGTACGGCGACATGTCGAGCGCGCCGAAGCCGTCGCGGCGCGGCTGCGGGGCGCTGGGCCCGGGGGTCAGGGCGTCGCGCACGCCCGTCCACGGCTCGTGGGGGCGGGGCGGCGCGAAGCGGCCGGCACCCAGCGGCGGTGCGGCGTAGGGGACGGCGAGGAACCGCGCCACCTCGCCACCGGCGTGTTCGGTGAGTACGCCGCGGACGCGGCCTTCCGTCGTGGTCACGACCAGATCGGACACGGTTCTCCCGTTCTCTTTCGCAGTGCGGTTGGGGTGTCGTGGTTCAGATGTGGTCGAACGGAGCCCACGCCGCGATCGCGAACGCGTCGCCGTCCCGGACGACCTCCGCCCCGCCCGACGCGCCAAGGTGCGCCGGCAGCACGAGCGCGTTGGTGTCGCTGGCCCTGCCCAGCAGGCGGCGGCGGGTGGCCCGGGCTTCGGCCGGGTCCTCGCAGAAGCAGCTGTTGGTGTCGGGCGAGACGAACTGGAGCGGGGTGTGCAGCAGGTCGCCGACGAACAGCGCGCGGTCGGCGCCCGACTCCAGGGCCAGCACCGAGGAGCCCGGCGTGTGGCCCGCCGCGAGTTCCAGCCGGAGGTTCCCGTCGATGGTGTGGCCGTCGTCCCACAGCAGCGCCTGCCCCGCCTCGTACACCGGCGCCACGCTGTCCTCGAACACGTTCTGGTTGCCCCGCCCCACCTTCGAGGCGTGGCCGTTCTCCGGGTTCCAGAAGTCGAAGTCGCGCCGCGGCAGCAGATACGTCGCGTTGGGGAACGTCGGCACCCAGGTGCGGTCCTCCAGCCGGGTGTTCCAGCCGACGTGGTCGACGTGCAGATGCGTGTTGACGACCACGTCGACGTCCTGCGGCTGCACGCCGGCCTTGGCGAGTTCGTCGAGGAAGCCGGTGCGCCGCCGGCTCCAGATCGGCGCGTAGGGGCGCTCCTTGTCGTCGCCGATCCCGGTGTCGACGAGGATCGTCGCGCCCTCGCTGCGCAGCAGCCACGTCTGCACCGCGTTGACGCACACGTCCGCCGCGGAGTCGACGAAGTCCGGCTCCAGCCAGTGGCCGTGCTCGCGCCACGCCTGCTCGGGCGCCTCGGGGAAGAAGTCGGCCGGGGCGATCCCGATCGGTCCGTGGAACTCGACGATCCGAGTGATCGACACGTCACCGAGCACGATTTCCTGTTGCTGCATGGCTGGTCCCGTCCGTTGGGGGTGGTGGAGTCCTGCCAACCTCGCCGTGGACCGCCACCAACACCAGTCCCGCCTCGTGCACACGCGCAGCCTGCCTACGCGCCTCGTGCCTACGCACAACAGGGGCAGGCTGTCGGCCGGGCGCGCCGGCATACTCGACGCCATGGCGAGTTCCCAGCAGCTCAGCGAGTTCCTGCGGGCCCGACGGGCCCGGGTGCGCCCCGCGGACGTTGGCCTGCCCGAACTGCCGGGCGTACGGCGAGTGACGGGCCTGCGCCGCGAGGAGCTGTCGCAACTGGCGGGCGTCAGCGTCTCGTACTACACGCGCCTGGAACAGGGCCAGTCGATCAACGCGTCCGACGGCGTCCTGAACGCCCTCGCCACCGCCCTGCGGCTGGACGAGCACGAACACGCCCACCTGCGGGAACTCGCCGCGCAGCGCCCGCGCCCGCCGCGGCGTCCGCCGGCCGAACGCGTCGACCCGCTCAGCCGTGACCTGCTGCGTTCGGTGGGCCACACCCCGGCGCTGCTCCTCGGCCGCCGCAGCGACGTCCTGGCCTGGAACCCGCTGGCCCACGCCCTGCTCGCCGGCCACCTCTCCCCCACCGCCCCCGACCGCCCCGAGGACCGCCCCAACCTCTCCCGCATGCTGTTCCTCGACCCGCACAGCCGGGAGCTGTACGTGGACTGGGAACGCAAGGCGCGAGCGGTGGTGGGCAGCCTCCGCCAGGTCGCCGGCCGTCACCCGGAAGACGCGCTCCTCGCGTCACTGGTCGGCGAACTCTCCATGGCGTCGGCCAAGTTCGCCACGTTGTGGAGCGATCATCGGGTCAAGCCGTGTGAAGCGGAAGCGTACCGACTTCGCCACCCCGTGGTCGGCGAGTTGACGGTCACCCAACAGATCCTCGTCCCCGCCCGCTCCCCGGACCAGTCCCTCGTCCTCGTGACGACCGAGGAGGACTCCAGCTCGCAGGACGCGCTGGTGCTGCTGCGCGAGTACGCGTCCTGACCGGTCGCCCGTCCCACCGCTCGTCCGGCCGCCCGTCCGTCACTCGTCGAGCTGCCGGCGAATCAGCGCGTCGAGCCTTCGCCACGCCGGGGACGCGTCGCTGACCGCGCCCTGGATGAGCCCGGGATCTGGGATGCCGCGTCCAGTTGTGGCAGTTCGCCGCCGGGCCCGTAGCGCTCCCGGGTCGCCGCGCCGATCCGACGGGCGAGGTCGTCGATGCGGGGGTCGTCGGCGGCGAGGTCGTACGCGGCGTCGTAGTCCAGGAAGAGCCGCCGCAGCGCCGGCTCGGCCAGGCTCTCGCGCTGGTCACCGAAGAGCACGGGCGCCTGGTCCGGGTGGGTGGCGAAGACGAGGATCCACAGGTCCCGCTGGAGGTCGACCCACCGCTGACTGAACCCCCAACTCTCCAGATCCGCCAAGTGGGCAACGACGTCGGCCGGCAACGGCACCAACTGCCCGCCCGCGAGCCGCCCCAGCCGCTCCCGAGTCGCCTGCAAGCCGCGGATCCGGGCGAACAACGAGTTGATGGCCTCGGGCACGGCATCGGGCCTGACCGCCGACGCCGCCGCCCGCGTCGTCGCGAAGGCCGTGACGGCACGCAGACCGCGCACCCGCTACACCGCCGGCCGGGACGCCGCCCTGATCGTGCACCTGGGCCGACTGCTGCCCGATCGCACGCTCGATCGCCTCCTCGCGGCCAACCTGCGTCGCCACCACCCGAAGCAACCCAGCGCCGCGCGCCGGGGCCGTCGGGTGGGACGCGCCCTTTGTTGACCCAGTGGTCGGGGCGGGCGCCCCGGCCGCGTAGGTCACGGAGGTGGCTTCAGGTCGCGGCGCCGTCGCGACCGACGACAACGGGGAGTGGGGGCACCTCCCGGGCCGAAGGCCCAGGGGGAGCGGTGCCGGGGCACGCGAGCCCAGCAAGATCCGTAAGACAGGCCCCGGGTCGCTGCCGCCCCTCTGACGCGTTCAGCTCCGTCACTCAGCGGGGTGGCCAGACCGCGGCGGCGGCACGGCGGATCGCGGCGACGGCGGGGCGGTCGCGGTGTGCGGCGGCCCAGGCGAGGGCGGACGTGCTCGGCGGAAGGTCGGTGACGTCGACGTAGCTGACACCTGGCCGCGGAAAGAACTCCCGGGCCGCGGCGGGCAGGAACGCCATTGCCGCACCTTCCGAAACGACGTGCAGCAGCCCTTCCATGTCGGACACGATCGGCCCGTATCGGACGACGGAGCCGTCCGGACGGGGGTCGACGGCCCAGAAGTTCCACCACAGCCGCGGGAGCTGTGCGGGAAGGTCCACGACGGGGTGGCCGGCGAGTTCGGCCAGGCTGACGGCGGAGCGGGAGGCCAGCGGGTCGGAGGCGGGCAGGCAGGCGACGCGCGGCTCGGTGGCAAGGTGCCGGGTCTGGATGCCCGACGGAACCGGCGGGCGCAGGAACGCCACGTCCACCTCGCCGTCGAGGAGTTCCCGCACGTGATCCGCGAGGTGCTGGTTGCGCAGCTCCACGGTGAGTCCGGGGTGGCGGGCGCGCACCTCCGCCAGGATGACCCGCGCGTGCTCCATCGACGACTCGGCGCCGATGGACCCCACCACGAGCCGCCCCGTGAGTTCGCGGTGCTGTGCGTCCGCGGACCGGCGCAGCCGTTCCATCGCCTCGACGACCTCGTGGACCTCCGGCAGGAGCGCCCGGCACGCGGTGGTCACCTCCACGGTGCGGCTGTTCCGTACGAACAGTCCGATTCCCAGATGCCGTTCGAGTACGGAGATCTGGCGACTCAGCGCGGGCTGCGTGATGAACAGTCGGGCCGCCGCCCGGCCGAAGTGCAACTCCTCCGCCACGACCAGCAGCAGCCGTAACTGGTGCACGGTCGGCTCCGAGCGGGGCGCGGTGGAGACGGGAGCCGGGGCACTCCCTCCGTCGCCCGCCTTCGCGTCCGTCATAACAGGAAGTCTATGGATCGCGTGTGTTTTGTCATTGGCAGAATGCGGCGGCCCGAGCCTGCTTGCGGCAAGGATTTGCGACGTACAACACGACCGTTCCGAGGGCCGGTTCAGCCCGTATCGGCGCTGCCACGGAACACGGGGCGAGGCCCCCGACGCACGGAGGAAGTTGACAGAGAGGCAGAGCGAACTGATGACGGAGCCACAGAAAGACGGGGGAACAGTGGCCGGCATATGGCGAAAGGTGACGGGCAACAGGCGTCGGCTGGCTGCCGGGACGCTCGTCCTCTGCGCGGTGCTGGCGGTCCCGCTGACCGTCCACGCCGTCTCGGAGAGCGACGGCACGACCGGCGCGAAGGCCGACGGCGCGCGTCCCGACAGTGACTCCGGGCGCCCGGACCGGGAGCCGACCCGCCAGGAGAAGGACTCCCTGTACCGGGCCGAGCAGCTTCTGCTCCGCGACTGCATGCGCCGCCACGGCTTCGTCTACCAGCCCGTGCCGAAGAATCCGGTGCCGGAGGCGCGGGAGTTTCCGTACGTCGTCGATGACGTCGCCTGGGCCCGTCGACACGGCTACGGCAGCGACATCGACCGCGAGTCGGCCCGGCTGCGGGATGCCGACCCCAATCAGCGCTACTTCCAGAACCTGCCGCCCGAGCGCCGAGCCGCCGCGCTGGAGGCGGCCAACGGACGGCGGCCCGTGGGCCTGACTGCGAAGAACCCGGACGGCACGACCCTCACGCGCAGCGACCAGGGTTGCCGCACCGATGCCGAACGCGCGCTGTACGGCGACGTACAGCAGTTGTTCCAGGCCCGGTCCACCGCTGGGGCGCTGCCGGACGTGCGCAGGAGCCGGGTCCTGGCCGACCCCCGGTTCGCCAAGGCGACCAAGCCGTGGGCTCGGTGCATGCGGGCGGCGGGCCACCCCTACGACACCCCGGCCGACCTTCGCCAGAAACTGCCGTCGAGCGACCGGCCACTGCCCCGGCAGCAGGAGATCCAGCTGGCCGTGGCCGAGGCGACCTGCGCCGGCACCTCCGGCCTCGCCGAGACGGCCGCGTCACTGGACCGGCAGTACGACCACGAACTCCGGCAGCGCCACCGAGCCGACCTGGAAACCGGGTACCGGCTCCAGCTCGCTGCCGTGCCCCGCGCCCGCTCCGTCGTCAAGTGAGCCGGAGACCGACGCGCGGGAGATCACGCGGGCACAGGGCCTGCGTGGACGTCCACCCCAGGAGGGGAACACGATGAAGAACAGGATCGCGCTGGCCGCGAGTGCGGCGATCGCAGCGCTCGGGCTGATGGCCTTACCGCAGGCGGCCCAGGCGGACGACGCGCCTGCGGTGCCCGCACCGAAGGCGGAGGCCCAGCCGCCGGCTGCGGCAGCGGATGGCCACTTCTACCTCTACAACGGATACTTCTTCACCGGCGCGCGGGCCGGGTACTTTGGAAACGCCTCCAACTACGGCAGCTCCGACAACACGGCGTCCTCGCTGTGGAACAACGGCTATCCCGGAGCTCTCGATGACGTGCGGGTCTACCTGGACGCGAGGTACGCGGGCCCCAGCAGGGGCATCCACAACGGTGTTGCCTTGGCCGATCTGCAGCAGTGGAGGTACGACGGCACCAACCGGTCGCTGGACAACAGCATCTCGTCCCACAAGTGGGTCGACCTATAGCCACCGCCCCGAGCGCTGACGGCCTCCGGGGGAAGCACTCGCCCGCGCCCCCCGGCAAGGTCTTCACCGCCCTGCATACCTAGCCGGCCGGGGCCCGTAAGAAGGGGCCCCGACCGGCGTGTCCCGCGATGCAGCGGAACCCGGTCGAACCTTGTAGGACAAAATTTGGCCTAGATGGGTCCTAGTTTGCCGGCAACCGATGCCTTCGAAGGGACCCCGATGCCTGAGCAGACCAACACCGCGCCGCAGGGCTACACCACCGTTGCGCCCTGGGTCGTCACCGGCGACACAGGAGCGTTCCTCGACTTCGTCACCCAGGCGTTCGACGGGGAGGAACTGTCACGGGTGACGACCGAAGACGGTTCGATCGGCCACGCCGAGATCCGGGTCGGCGACACCGTCGTGATGGCCTTCGACCGACGCACGGACTGGCCCGCCATGCCGAGTCTGCTGAACGTGTTCGTGGCCGATGCGGACAAGACGTGTTCGCAGGCCGCCGAAGCCGGCGGCAGGGTCGTCACGCCCCCGGCCAATGACGCGTTCGGGCAGCGGGGAGGACGCGTCAAGGACCCCTTCGACAACATCTGGTGGGTCACCAGTCATCTGGAGGACCTCTCCGACAACCAGATGTGGGAGCGGCTTCAGGACCCCGTGTACGCCGAGGCCATGCGCGTGGCCCAAGAATCACTGGACGCCGAGCTCAGCGGCCGACGCCGGGGCCGCAGCAGCGCCCCGGTGGAAGCCACCGGCTGACCGCCGCAACCTGGCCGGGCCTGCGTCACAAAGGCCCGGTCAGCCGCGTCGTCCCAAGGGCGGGGTGTCGAAGAGAGCCAGTTCGTCATCGTCAGGCGCCTGGAAGAGTTTCACGTACTCGTCCAGCAACTCGCGGCTGATCGGGACGGTCCCCTGTCCACCCTCCCGGCTTCGGGCTTCGAGTCGGCGGCACAACTCATCGGTCGACGCGGCAAGGTAGTGCAGTTCGACGGGGATGCCGAGCGCGCGTGCCGCCAGACGCTTCTCGTCCCGCTCGGAGCGAGCCCAGAAGCCGAACTCCAAGATCACAGCCTGCCCGAGCCGCAGCAGTTCCTGGGCATGAGCCCAAAACCGCCTCTCCAGCCGGTCACGCGTCCGCTCGTCGAAGAGGTCGACACCGAGGTCCTCCAGCCATTCGTCCGGACACAGACGCACCGCCGGAATCTCTCTCGCCATGCGCTTGGCCAGCGTCGTCTTCCCGGAGCCGGGAAGCCCGCACAGCAGGATCAGCCTGGGCCCAGGACTCGCGTCCATCAAAAACCTCCCCAGCACCGCAGCAAGGTCATTCGGACATGCTCGCGCAACCGCTCCGGCCAACGGAACCGGATTGCGAGCCCATGACCGCATTCTCCATGCGCTCGCCTCGGCGACGTCCCTCCCGCGGCGCGTCGCCGTCGCGGGAGGGACGCCGAAGGCTCACGCGACGGGCGCCCCGGCCGCGAAGGTCACGAAGCATGACCATGCGGCGGTGGGGACGAACAGGGCGGGGCCGTGCGCGACCTTGGAGTCACGTATGCCGATGTGGGTGGCGAGGTCGGCGACCTCGACGCAGCTGTTGCCGGTGTCGCCGCTGTACGACGACTTGAACCAGGCGACCTCTACGCAATCATTGCCGGTGCCGTCGCTGTAGGACGACTTGAACCAGCTGCTGATGGCGTCCATCTGTATTGCCGGCTTAGTGTTGATGGCTCTACTACCTTCTCGTTAGATCCTTCACGAAGTTGATGGTTTCCTCGACCCCAAGGGCCACGCCCACCATCGCGTCGAACCGGCGATTGAACCGGCTCACCTGCTGTGGTTTGTCGGAGGTGGAGATCGCTCCCCATGCGTTGTCCGTCTGAACGCGGGAAGGCAGGTCGCCCAGGTCGAGGATCCGAAAATCGTGGACCGCCCGGTACCCCCGTGCGAACGGGAGGACTTGTATCGAGATGTTGCCCATCTCGGCAAGGCGAATGATCTCCTCGTACTGCCCTCGCATGACGTCGTCCCCGCCAACGGGGATACGCAATGCCGCCTCGCCCAAGATGATGCGCAACCTCATCGGGTCCTCGCGCGCCAGAACCCTACGCTTGCGTTCCATCCGTAGTTCGACATTGCGGGTGACGAACTCGGTGGTCGTGTCCTCCACGGGACGAGTCAGCTCGTAGATTGCCTTGGCATACTCCGGTGTCTGGAGAATGCCGTACACGACCGTGGGGTGGTACGCCGTGATGGCGACCGCCTCAGCCTCCAAACCCACGAAGTGCGGCATCCCCGGCGGCATGAAGCTGCGGTACTGCGTCAGCCAATCCTCGTTCGGCGCCTCGCGGTTCAGCGCAACCAGCTCTTCGATGAGCTGTTCGTCCGTCACGCTGTACCGCTTCAGGAGCGTCCGCAGGACACCCACGTTGCGGCGGAAGTTCAGCTCGCCGAGTTCGATCCGGGTCAGGGTCGCCTCGGAGAACTCCTTGATGCCGCGGACCGCCTCCTTACGGCTCATCCCCCTGCCGCCCGCTCGCTCGACCGGTGGACAGTTCTCCCGTAATTGCCGGAGCTGAATGCCTAGTTCCAGGCGACGCCCTGTCGCCCCGCGTTTGGCTCCCACTGTGCACCCCTCCAGTGCCCTTGTGCATGTTCAGTATGACGTTGTGCAGGTCCGTTGAACCCCTGCGCAGGCGGTACAGGCCGCTGAGCACCTCCCCGCATAGTCCACTTTGGCCACTAGCTGGTTATTCAGCGGTGTTCTAGTTGCGGCTCGTTCCGCCTGGCCGTCACGGTAGTTGAGGAAGCCCACGCAGGTATGACCTTGCGAGATACAGCACTCCGCAAGGTGTCTTTTCGTACGCCTGCGCGACACCACCACAGGCATGCGAGAGGACGCCGCCATGCCCCTCACCACCAAGTGCCCCGGCTCCACACCGGTGGCCGGTTTCGACATGAAACTGAACCGATCGACCAAGGCCGGGGAACCGCTCAGCGACGAGGACCGGCTCTGGCCCGGACTCATGCGTCACGCGGCCCGCGCGCACGCCACCCTCTGGCGGCTGGACCACCTCGTCGACACCGTGGACGTACTCGTCTCCGAGTTGGTCACCAACGCCCTCCAGCACGGCGAAGGCTCCGTCGAAGTGCACCTCTGGCGCACGGACAGCCGGCTGCTGATCGAGGTGGGCTCCGCCAGCCCGCGCGTGCCGCGCGTGCGCGACGCGTCGCCGTACG
The DNA here is from genome assembly GCF_040643215.1 of Streptomyces sp. NPDC047315. Lineage (NCBI taxonomy): Bacteria > Bacillati > Actinomycetota > Actinomycetes > Kitasatosporales > Streptomycetaceae > Streptomyces > Streptomyces sp. NPDC047315. Next base: position 36,317 of record NZ_JBEYTZ010000022.1, read on the forward strand.
ACGAGAACGGGCGCGGGATGCATCTCGTCGCCCTGCTCGCCGACGGGTGGGGCGTCACCGCCGGCGGTGCGTGGTGCGCGCTGCGGCTGGACGGGGGCGGCGCGTGATGCCCGCGGACGACCTCGCCTCGCGGGTACGCGCTCTGCGGGACCTGGACGCCAACGGAGACGCGCTCGTACCGCTCGGCGGGCGGCTCTTCGACGTCGTGATCAGCGCGGCCGGGCAGCGCGGGCACGCCACCGTTGCGACGGTCGAAGCGGCGCAGACGTACGGCTGCGGACCGGTCATCGCCGACGTGCGCCGGCCGTGGCTGTACTGGCTGGTGCCGCCCGGCACGACAGCGCAGTGGGAGCACCATCCGTACGGCGTGTGCGTCGGCGCGCCCGCGGAGATCGTCGTGCCGGCGCTGACCCAGCGGCGCCCGAGCGGCGGCGCGTACTGGTTACGCCCCTGCCGCGGACGCCTCCTGGTCTCGCCGAGCGCGCTGCGTCGCGCCCTGTACTCCCACCAGCCCCGCCCGACGCCCCACCGCTCCGTACGGGAAGCGCTCGGCGGCCCGAGGTGAGGACTCAGCTCACCCCACCCAGAGCCCCTCCCCTGTCAGCCCCAGCAACTCGATCGCGTTGCCGCGCACGATCCGTTCCACCACGTCCGGTGCCAGGTGGCCCATCTGCGCCTCGCCGACCTCCCGCGACTTCGGCCAGGTCGAGTCCGAGTGCGGGTAGTCCGTCTCGTACAGGACGTTGCCGACGCCGATCGCGTCGAGGTTGCGCAGGCCGAACGCGTCGTCGAAGAAGCAGCCGTAGACGTGGTCGGCGAAGAGTTCGGACGGCGGGCGCAGGACCTTGTCCGCGACGCCGCCCCAGGCCCGGTTCTCCTCCCAGACGACGTCCGCGCGTTCCAGGATGTACGGGATCCAGCCGATCTGGCCCTCCGCGTACATCACCTTCAGGTTCGGGAAGCGTTCGAACTTGCCGCTCATCAGCCAGTCGACCATGGAGAAGCAGCAGTTCGCGAAGGTGATGGTGGAGCCGACCGCGGGCGGGGCGTCCGCCGAGGTGGAGGGCATCTTGGAGGAGGAGCCGATGTGCATGGCGATGACCGTGGACGTCTCGTCGCAGGCGCGGAGGAAGGGGTCCCACTCGTCGCCGTGGATCGACGGCAGGCCGAGGAAGGGGGGTATCTCGGAGAACGCGACCGCGCGCACGCCGCGTGCCGCGTTGCGGCGGACCTCGGCCGCGGCGAGGTCGGGGTCCCACAGGGGGATGAGGGTCAGCGGGATGAGGCGGCCCTGCGCATCGGGGCCGCACCACTCCTCCACCATCCAGTCGTTGTAGGCGCGCACGCACAGCAGCGCCAGCGTGCGGTCCTTCGCCTCGGTGAAGGTCTGGCCGCAGAAGCGGGGGAAGGTGGGGAAGCAGAGCGCGGACTGGACGTGGTTGACGTCCATGTCGGCGAGGCGCTGGGGGACGTCGTACGAACCGGGGCGCATCTGCTCGTACGTGATCACCTCCAGCTTGATCTCGTCGCGGTCGTAGCCCACCGCGGTGTCGAGGCGGGTGAGGGGGCGGTGCAGGTCCTCGTAGATCCACCAGTCGCCGATCGGGCCGTCCTCGCCGGGCGCGCCCATGACGGGGGCGAACTTTCCGCCGAGGAAGGTCATGTCCCGCAGGGGGGCGCGGACGGTGCGCGGGGCGACGTCCGCGTACTTCGACGGGAGCCGGTCCCGCCAGACATTGGGGGGCTCCACCGTGTGGTCGTCCACCGAGATGATCTTCGGGAAGGTCTCCATGGGTTCACGGTAGCGAGAATCTGACGGTTCGTCAGCTCCTTGGGGCGCGGGAACTCGGACCCCCGGGCGGGTCAGGCGACGAGCAGCCGCAGGCCCAGCTCCGCCGCGTCGTGGGCGACGAGGTCGCGGTTGCGCTCGGCCCAGCGGCCCGACGCGAGGTCGTCGCGGAGGTCGTGCACCACGCGCCGCTCGACCTCGGGGCCGACCCTGGTCCACACCGACACCGCGCGGCGCACGTGCTCGTCCAGGTACGCCTCGGGGCGGCGCCAGTGGGCTTCGAAGAAGCCGTCGGCGCAGTCCCACGGGATGAGCACGGGCTCGGCGCGGCCCCCGATCGCGCGGGTGAGGTCGGCCAGCGAGGGCCAGTCGACGAGGAGGTCCGCGAACTCGGGCAGGTAGTCGCGGGTGAGCCAGAACCGCTCCAGCCAGCCGGGGCTGCTGGCGTCGTACGTGAAGACCACCACGCGCCGCGCGACCCGCCGCATCTCGCGCAGCCCGGCGATCGGGTCCCGCCAGTGGTGCACGGTGCTGAAGGCCATCGCCGCGTCGAAGGACTGGTCCTCGAAGGGGAGGCTCTCCGCGGCGGCGGCCACGCAGGGGGCGGCGTCGGCGGGGCGCTGGGCGCGCATGACGGCCGACGGCTCCACCGCGGTGACGTCGCGGTCCGGGGGCTCGTAGGAGCCGGTGCCGGCGCCGACGTTCAGCACCGTACGCGCGTCGCCGAGGGCTTCCCAGACCTTCGCGGCGATCCGCGGCTCGGTGCGCCGGGTCGCCGCGTAGGCGCCGCCGATGGCGTCGTACAGCTGCGCGCCGAACACCTTCAACTGCTCCTCGGACGTCGTCTTGACCCCCATGGCGCGGGCCTCCAGTTCCTTGTCGATGGCCGCCACGGTGGCGGCGGCGCGGTCGCGCTGCTCCAGCAGCAGGCCGCGCAGTCGGTGCAGATGGGCGAGGGCGTCGGTGTTCGGGTCGTCGACCAGGTCCGCGATCTCGCGCAGGCCGAAGCCGAGCCGTCGGTAGGCGAGGACTTCCCGCAGTCGCTCCACGTCGGTGGGCGAGTACGCGCGGTAGCCGGCGCCGGTGCGCGCCGACGGTCGGACGAGGCCGATCTCGTCGTAGTGGTGCAGCGTGCGGACGCTCACGCAGGCCAGCTCCGCCACCCGCCCCACGGTCAGGTGCTCCGCCGCCAGATGTTCCACCGGGTGTTCCGCCACGCCCCGACCATGCGCCATCACGTCACGTGAGGGTCAAGCCCCGCCCCGCCGTGATCGCCCGCTTCCGCCCGTCGAACACCCCGGCGAACCCTGTGAGCCTCCTGTGTATGGTGCAGGCGGAACTGACCAATCCGATCCACCAGGGGGACCCCCACCATGCCCGCGACCAGGAGGAAAACCCGGACCGCGGCCGTCGCCGCAGGCGTCGCCGCGCTCGCGCTCACGCTCGGTGCGTGCGGCATGGAGACGACGGCGCCGGCGAGCGCGCGCGGGGACGCGAAGGGCAAGCCCCCGGCCGGGCAGGTCGACTGCGAAGAAGTGAAGTGCATCGCGCTGACCTTCGACTCCAGCCCGGGCAAGAAGACGCCGGAGCTGCTGGACTACCTGAAGAAGGAGAAGGTGCCGGCCACCTTCTTCGTCCTCGGCAACAAGCACCTGACGAAGTGGCCCGACGTGGTGAAACGATTCGCCGACGAGGGTCACGAGGTCGCCAACCACACCTGGACCCACCCCCGCCTCGACAAGCTCAAGAAGGACGAGATACGCGAGGAGCTTGAGCGCACCCAGGTCGAGCTGGAGAAGATAACCGGGCAGAAGCCCAACCTGATGCGGCCCCCGCAGGGGCGGATCAACGACGACGTGACGGCCGTCTCCAAGGAGCTCGGGCTGGCCCAGATCCTGTGGAACGCCACCGCGAAGGACTACTCGACCACCGACTCGGCGCTGATCGAGAGCCGGATACTCAAGCAGGCGAAGAAGGACGGAATCATCCTTCTGCATGACATTTACGACGGGACGGTTCCGGCCGTTCCCGGAATTGTGACCGAACTCAAGAAGCGGGGCTACACCTTCGTCACCGTCTCCCAGCTCCTGGCGCCGGCGAAGCCCAACCCCGGCGAGATCTACCGACCTTGACGTCTTCCCGCGGGAGGCCCGCGGAAACGGAGTCACCCCTCGCGGATGTGGCGGAAGATCGCCAGATGGCGTTAAGACGCCGGGTTCGCCGGGCAAGGAGCCGAATGAAGCGCTCCGGTGGCTGACGGAGTCACCGCGCACAAGGCAGACTGTCGGGGGCTAACCGGAAGTTGGGGCAGGGGGCAGCATGGACCGTGACCGCGGGCCGCGCGTTCCGGAGCAGCGCGCTCCGGCACCCAGCGAATCCAGGGAGATGGGTGGTGCCGTCGACCTGCGCTTCAGCGTGCTCGGGCCGGTGCGCGCCTGGCGGGCCGGGGAAGCGTTGGAGCCCGGGTCCCCGCAGCAGCGGGCGCTGCTGGCCGCGCTCCTACTCAGAGACGGGCGCACCGCGACCTCGCGCGAGCTGATCGACGCGATCTGGGGCGAGGAACCGCCCCTTCAGGCGTTGGCGACGATTCGCACGTATGCGTCGCGGCTACGGAAGATCCTTTCGGCGACGACGCTGATCAGCGAGGCCGGCGGCTATGCACTGCGGATAGAGCGGGATGCGCTCGACCTGTTCGTGGCGCAGGAGTTGGCGGGCGCGGCGGAGAAGGTGCGCGCGGCCGGTGACCTCAATCAGGCGCGTCTGCTGGTGAACAAGTCGTTGGGGCTGTGGGACGGCGAGCCGTTGGCGAACGTCCCCGGGCCGTACGCGGAGACCCAGCGCACCCGGTTGGAGGAGTGGCGCCTCCAGCTCCTGGAGACCCGACTCGACCTCGATCTGGAGGTCGGCGCGCACGCCGAGGCGATTTCGGAGCTGACGGCGCTCACCGCGGCGCATCCCTTGCGGGAGCGGCTGCGGGAGCTGCTGATGGTCGCGCTGTACCGCAGCGGCCGACAGGCCGAAGCCCTGGCGGTGTACGCGGACACCCGCCGGCTGCTCACGGAGGAGCTGGGGGTCGACCCGAATCCGGAGCTGGCGCAGCTCCAGGAGCGGATCCTGCGGGCGGACGCGACGCTGGCGCCGCCCACCGAGCAGCATTCCGCGCCGCCTCCGGTGTCGTGCCCCGCGCAGCTTCCGGCGACGGTCCCGGACTTCACCGGCCGGGCCTCCTTCGTACGGGAGTTGGGCGGCCGGCTGGCGTCCGCCGACGGTGCCGTGATGGCCGTGTCGGCGTTGGCGGGCATCGGCGGGGTGGGCAAGACGACGCTCGCGGTGCACGTGGCCCATGAGGCCCGACCGCACTTCCCGGACGGCCAGTTGTACGTGGACCTCCAGGGCACGAGTGTGCGGGCGGCCGAGCCCGAGGCGGTGTTGGGCGCCTTCCTGCGGGCGCTGGGCACCCCGGACGACGCAATTCCGGACACCTTGGCGGAGCGCGCGGCGCTCTACCGGTCCACGCTGGCGGGCCGTCGGGTGCTGGTGCTGCTCGACAACGCGCGGGACGCGGCCCAGATCCGGCCGTTGTTGCCGGGGACGGCGGGGTGCGCGGCGCTGTTGACGAGCCGGGTGCGGATGGTCGATCTGGCCGGGGCGCATCTGGTGGACCTCGATGTGATGTCGCCGGAGGAGGCCCTTCAGCTCTTCACCCGGATCGTGGGACAGGAGCGGGTCTCGGCGGAGCGGCAGTCCGTGTTGGACGTGGTGGCGGCGTGCGGGTTCCTGCCGTTGGCCATTCGGATCGCCGCGTCCCGGCTGGCCGCGCGGCGTACGTGGACGGTGTCGGTGCTGGCGGAGAAGCTGGCGGACGAGCGGCGGCGGCTGGACGAGCTGCAGGCCGGGGACCTGGCGGTGAAGGCCACCTTCGAGTTGGGGTACGGGCAGATGGAGCCCGGCCAGCGCCACGCGTTCCGCATCCTGGGCCTGGTCGACGGCCCGGACATTTCGCTCACGGCCGCGGCGGCGGTCCTCGCGCTGCCGGTCCAGCACACGGAAGACCTGCTGGAGTCCCTGGTCGACACCTCGCTGTTGGAGTCGGCCGCCCCCGGCCGCTACCGGTACCACGACCTGGTACGGCTGTACGCGCGCGCGTGCGCCGAGCGGGACGAGGGCCCGGAGGAGGGCGAGGCGGCGCTCAAGCGCCTGCTGGACTTCTACCTCTCCACCTCGGTGCGGGTGTACGCGATCGAGCGCCCCGGCGACCGACTGGTGCACCACGTCGGACCCACGGTCCACGAGGGCATCCCCTTCGTCGACCAGCGCCAGGCCCAGGACTGGCTGTACGCGGAGGCGAACAACCTGCTGGCGTCCGCCCGGCAGGCCACCCACGGCCGACGGCTCCAGCTCGCCGCCGACCTCCTGTGGATCACCCAGGACCTCTCGGAGTCCGGCGCCAACGCGAAGCTGTACGAGATCGCGGCCCTCACGGTGCGGGACGCCGCGCACGAAGCGGGCGACCTGCGCACCGAAGGCCGGGCGCGCGTCGCGATGACCAACGTCCACCTGGTGACCGGGCGCTACGACCAGGCCGACGACGAAGCGCGGATGGCGGCCGACCTCGCCCGTACCGTCGGCGACCCCGCCCCGCTCTACTGGTCCGACAACGACCGCGGCATCATCGCGCTGAACGAAGCCCGTTACGAAGCCGCGGCCGAGTTCTCCCGCCGGGCCCTGGAAGGCGCCCGACGCGACGGCAGCACCCCCACCGAGGGCAGCGCCCTGTGCAACCTCTCCCGCACCCAGGTCGGGCTGGGGCGCATGGACGAGGCGATCGAGACCGCCGAGCAGGGCGTGGAGGTCTATCTCAAGCTGGGGAACGCCTTCCGGCTGGCCAACGCCCGCTACGCGCTGGGCATCGCGCTCACCCAGGCCGGACGGCACACGGACGCGCTGGAGCAGTTGCTGGAGGCGCTGGAGCTCTTCGAGGTGAACCGGCAGCGGCTGTGGGAGGGCACCACGCACTTCCGCATCGCCCAGGCCCACCTGGAGGCGCGCCGGCTGGCCCGCGCCGCCCAGCACTGCGAACAGGCCCTCGCCATCGGCTGCATCGGCGGCGACCGCATTCGCGGCATGGTCCTCATCACCCTCGGCCGCGCCCTGTCCGGGCTCGGCCAACCCGACCGCGCCCGCGCCTGTCTGCTGGAGGCGAAGTCCCTGCTGGAGTCCTGCGGCGCCCCGCAGGCGGAAGAGGCCCGGCTGCTGCTGGCACCGCTCGGCACGGGCTGACGCGGCCGTACAGCGGCGGTCCGGGCCAGCCCGGGCCGCTCCGTGCCTTGAGGCAGGTTCCGCTTGCCCTTCCGCTTGCCCCTCCGGTTCTGCTTCCGGTTCCGGTTGCCGTCCGGCCGCCGGCCCTCCCCTGCCCCCAGCTCTGCCCTCAGAGCTGCCCTCGTGGCTGCCCCCAGGGACTGTCCTCGCGGCTGTCCTCAGCTGACCTATTTCCTGGTTCGGTCTCAAAGGTCCGGGGACTGTGCAGCTTTCGTCAGGGCCCGTTGCAAAAACCCTTTGGGGGTGTGGAAACTGGGCCCCTGTCGCGTAACGTGCAGAGAACGACAGGCCGTTCGGGTCCGTACGATCCAACGGCCCGGCTCAACGGTCGGGTCCAACGGGCCCAGTGGTCCGGTTCAGTGGTCCGTGTGGGTGACAGCCCGCACGACGTGAGGAAGCGCCCAGGGGGCGCGCGAAGCGAAACGGGCGTGCGCGGTAGCGCACTTCGGGCGCACAGCTGGGCGAGTGCGACGCGGCACACGGCGCTCCATCGCCGTCGTCCCTGCTCAGCGGCATTGTGACAGCATCCTGCCTGGACGTTCATCGAATGTTTATGCCGTTCAGTCATGCTCTCTTCCAGTCGATCCGTCGCATCGGGGGGCAGACGGATCGCGTGGGGCCTCCTCCTCTCCGGGGGGTGAGGAGAAGGTCCCCCGGCCTTCCGTCCGGGGACCCTCGGGGGAGTCTCCGGCCGGAAGGCCGGTTCTGGTTGATGGAACGACAGCACAATGCATGGGGGCAGAACATGACACAGAAGAACACGAACACCAGCGCCGGTGAGTTCATCACCAGCAGGGGCGCGGCCCAGGTGGCTCCGGCCACGGCTTTCGAGGGCGTCTCGCCCCGGGAGCGCCACAGCCCTGCGCCACCCGCGCCGCCCGAGACGGCGACCGCGACCGCGACCGTCGATCAGGCCGAGACGTTGGCGCCTCAGGAGCGCCACAGCCCGACGCCGACCGCACCCACCAACCCGACCGACCCTACGATCCCCACCGCTCCCACGACGCCGCCGGTCACCCCGGCCGACGCCCAGGTGGACGCCACGACTGACGCCCCGGCGGAGGGGGGCGCCCCGACTGCGGACACCAGCGGCTCTCCGGTGGTCAAGCTGGAGGACGAAATCGTCACCATGGAGCGGCACTCGCCGACCCCGCCCCGCGACTGAGGCGGCACCGGCTGCACGACCTCGCCCGTCACCCCCTTGACCAGGAGTGACGTCGAGCACAACCACAGAGAACCACCGGTGAAACGTGTACGGCCGTGGCGGCCTTGGGGGAGGACCCGCCACGGCCGTACACCTGTGTGCACACATGTGCGGGCGACACGACGACGGGAAGGCCCAACAGACCACCTCGGCCCGACATAGAGGACAGACCCGCCATCAACTGCCCGCAATCAGTACATGCCCCCAGCAAGGGCGACATAAGCGGCTGATCCTTAAGGCAAGTTCACAATTTTCTTCCCGGGCCCCCTCCCGCAATCGATCAATAACGGTGTGTACTTGACCGGTCGCCTTCTTGGACGACATGTCACCACCGCCCTCCCCGAGGTTTCCATGATCGAGCTACCGGACCTGGCCGCCGCCGGCCTGGCCGCCGGGACCCTGTCGGCATTCGTTCTGGGAGGCGGGCTCCTACGCTCGCGGCGCCAGCGGACCGAGCAGCGTCGGGAGATCGCGGAGTTGCGGTCCCACCTCGACGTCGCCCGCCAGGAAGCGGGCCGTACCGGGCAGGCGTACGCCGCCGAAGTCGCCCACCTGGCGCAGAAGCGGGTCCCCGCGGTCGCCGCCCGGACCGCCCACGCCCATCTGCCGGTCCCCGGGCCGCTGCGCCCCGAGGTCGTCAACGGACCGCTGGGCGACGGCATGGACGCGGTGCTGGACGGGCTGGTCTCGGCGATCACGCACGAGCGCAAGCGGGTGGACGCCGCCGCCCGCGCCGGGATGCGCGGCGCGACCCGCGAGATCCAGGCCGGGCTCTACCGGCTCCAGGACGTGCTGCGCGGCCTCCAACAGCGCTACGACGACCCCGAGCTGGCGCAGACCCTCTACGCCCTCGACCACGAGAACGAGCAGTCGCTGCGCCGCGCCCAGGTCACCGCCGTGGTGTGCGGGGCGTGGGTGGGGCTGGCCCGCGAGGAGTCGCACCTGGTCGACGCGGTCACCGGCGGCCAGTCCCGGCTCGTCGGCTACCACCGCGTCGAGATCAACAACCACCTGGAGGACGGCACGGCGCTGGTCTCCCACGCCGTCGAGCCGGTCGCCATCATCGTCGCCGAACTCCTCGACAACGCCCTGCGCCACTCCTCCCCCGACACCCGCGTGGTCGTCAACCTGGAGCGCGCGCACCACGGCGCCACGGTCACCGTGGACGACGCCGGCGTCGGCATGGCCGCCGCCGAGCGCGCCTACGCCCAGCGGATGGTGGCCGGCACGGAGCCGATCCTGCTGTCCGAGCTGGGCGACCCCCCGCGGATGGGGCTGGCCGCGATCGGGCAGCTCACCCGTCAGTTCGACCTCTTCGTCGACCTGTCGTCGCCGTCGCCGTACGGCGGCGTGCGGGCCGTACTGCTGATCAAGAACCACCTGCTGAGCCAGCTCGACCCGACGATACGGCCGCAGGCGCCGAGCGCGCCGCGCTCGACCCGGAACGCGGGCGGTGCGGCGGAGGCCGCGGCCCAGGACCATTCCGGCCAGTTCGCCGTACCCCACGGACTGACCCCCGAACCGCACGCACCCGCCGAACCGTACGCACCCGCCATACCCACCGCGTCCGCCGCACCCCACGTCCCCACGGCACCCCACGCACCCCACATCCCGGCCGCACCGGCTACCCCGGCCGCACCGGGAGTCCCCGCCCCGACGGCACACCCCACCGCCGGGCACCCCACCGCCGGACACCCGGGCGACGCGCACCCCGCGCCCGTCCGGACGCCCGGTACACCCGGTACGCCGCCGGCGGATGCCATCACCCACGACACCGCCACCGACCCCGCCCACCGGCCCCAGCCGGACGGCGACGCGCTCCCCCGGCGCCGTCGCCGGGTCCGCCCGACGGACGCCGGCGCGACCGCCGCCGCGCGTCCCCGTACCCCCGTGCGCACCCCGGAGGAAGCCGCCGCCGCTCTCGGCGCCCTCCAGGCCGGGACCGCAGCCGCACTCAGTGGCGCCGAACACGCCGACCACGCCGAGCACCGCCCCTTCGGCGACGGCGTCAGCGCCAGCACCACCGCCGCCGACAGCGAAAGGAACAACCCCCGATGACCACCCGTACCTCCCGCGAGACCGGCGAGTCCGCATGGGTGCTCGATCCGATCCTGGAGATCCCGCACGTACGGGCCGCCGTCCTGCTGACCTTGGACGGCCTGGTCGCCGGCTACTCCGACCGGCTCTCCCGCCCGTCGGCCGAGCGCACCGCCGCGATCATCAGCACCGTGCAGGGCGCCTGCCGCACCGCCGCCGCCACCTTCGCGGACCAGGAGTCCGCCGAAGTGCGCCAGGTGGTCATCGAGTCCGACCACGGATACATCCTGGTCGCACCCACCCACCACGGGACGTGCGTCGCCGCCTACGGCGATCCCGAGGTACGGCTCGACCTGCTGGCACACAGAGTGCACTCGCAGGTGGCGCGGCTGGGCGAGAAGGCCATGTCCGCCGCGCCACGTGGGACCGATGGCGACCCCCGTACCGCATGAACGCGCGCCGGGGCGGCCGACCCCTGGTCCCCGCGTACCTGTCGACGGGCGGTCAGACCCGGCCCAGTTCGGGCGTCCTGGAGCGGCTGTCGGTGCTGACGGGCCTGGTACGGCCCGAACGCACCGGCGGGCCCCAGGGCCCGGACGGGCCCACGGCCGACGGCAGCGGTTCGGCCTCGCCCGGGGCGAGCTCCGCAAGGAGTGAAGCCCCGGCGAGCCACGAGGCAGCCCATGCGGCCGACGCAGCCGCGGCACCCGGCGTAGCCGAGGCCGGCGAGGCTTCGAAGGCCCCCAAGGACCCGTACGATCCGGAGAACTTCGTCCCCTTACCGCCAGGGCCGCGCGCGGCCCCGGCACCGTCGGGCCCGCCTGCGCCCGTATCCGTGACTCCGCCGGTACCGGCGCCGGCACCCGCGTCCGGGTCGCCGGTCCCGGCTGACCTGCCCGCCGCCCAGCTCGCCCTGCTCACCGCGCTGGACGGCGGCTCCCTCACCGTCGTGGAGGCCGCAGCCCTGCTCGAACTGCCCGTGTCCGCCGTGCGCGTGCTCGCCGCGCACCTGATCGACCGCGGTCTGGCGCGCTCGCGCCCCCCGGTCCCGTACGCAGCCCAACCCCCATCCGATCTGTTGGAGAGAGTCGCCGATGGCCTCCGCGCCCTCAAGCTCTAGCAATGGCTCCGGCGGCCTGCACCTGCCGGACAGCGCCAGAGAGCTGGTGAAGATCCTGGTGGCAGGCCCCTTCGGGGTCGGCAAGACCACCCTGATCGACTCCGTGTCCGAGATCCGCCCGCTGCACACCGAGGAGCGGCTGTCCGAGGCGTCCGTCTCCGTGGACGACCTCGAAGGCGTGCGCAACAAGACCACGACGACGGTCGCGATCGACTTCGGACGCATCTCCCTCAAGGGCGGCATAGTCCTCTACCTGTTCGGCACGCCCGGGCAGGAGCGGTTCCGGTCGCTGTGGTCGGACATCGCGTACGGGGCGCTGGGCGCGCTCGTGCTGGTGGACACCCGTCGGATCGACGACTCCTTCGAGGTGCTGGGCCTGGTGGAGGACAGCGGGCTGCCGTACGCGGTGGCGCTGAACACCTTCCCGGACTCCCGCCCGTACACGGAGGAGCAGTTGCGGCGCTCCCTGGACCTGGACCCGACGACGCCGATGGTGCTGTGCGACGCACGGGACCAGAACTCGTCCGTCGACGCGCTGCTCTCCCTGGTCGAGCACCTGTTGACCCTGGCGCCCCCGGTGCAGGCCGCGGCCCCGGACCCGGTGCAGGCGGCCCCGGCTCCGGCCGCGGTCTCCTCGCCGGGGGCCGCGCCGACCCCCGCCGCCACCCCGTGGACGGAGAACCAACCCCGGTGAACCACCCGCACGCCCCCGCTCCCGGGGCGCCCGCCGCCGTGACCGGCCCGGTGCGCCTGTGGGAGGACGGCTTCGCCGTCGACCCGTACGCGTACTACGCGGCCCTGCGCGCCCAAGGCCCGGTCGGCTGGGCCGAACTGGCGCCCGGCGTCGGCGCGTACGTCATCACCGACCGGCGCGCGTCCCTGGACCTGCTGCACGACGAACGGACCTGGTCGCGCGACCCGCGGGCCTGGGAGGCCACGGTCCCCGAGGACTCCCCGGTCCTCGGCATGCTGCGCTGGCGGCCCAACGCCCTGTTCGCCGACGGCGCCGTGCACGCCCGCTACCGTGCCGCCCTCACCGATGCGTTCGACCTGATCGAACCGCACGACCTGCGCGAACGGGTGCTCCGGTCCGTCGACACGCTGGTCTCCCGGATGGGCCCGGACGGCAGCGCCGACCTGGTGTCGCAGTTCTCCCGCCCGCTGATGGCGCTGATCTTCAACGGCCTGTTCGGGCTGCCCGACAGCGAGAGCAGCCGGCTGAACGACTCCCTCGCCCTGCTGATGGAGGGCGGCGAGGACTGCGTCCGCGGCGAGGAGGAGTACGGCAGGTACGTACTGGAGCTGATCGCCGCGAAGACCGCGGAACGCGGTGACGACATCACCAGCCACCTGCTGGACCACCCCCTCGGGCTCAGCCCCGAGGAGGTCACCTGGCACGTCTTCCTGACGTTGGGCGCCGGCCACGAGCCCACCTCGAACCTGGTCGCCAACGCCCTGTCCCGGATCCTCGGCAACCCGGCGTACTACTCCACCCTGACCAGCGGCTCGCGCCCGGTCATGGACGCGGTCATGGAGGTGCTGCGGCACGAGACGCCGCTCGCGAACTACGGCGTGTACTACGCGCGCGAGTCCGTCAGCTTCCACGGCGTGTGGGTGCGCTCCGCGGTGCCGGTGATCGTCTCGTACGGCGCGCTCGGCCACTTCGCCGAGCGCGAGCAGGGCGGCGCGCACCACCCGCACGACGCCTCGCACCTGTCGTGGTCGGCGGGCGAGCACGCCTGCCCGGTGAAGCACCACGCCCTGCTGATCGCGACGACGGCCATAGAGCGGCTGACGCAGTGGCTGCCGGACCTGGAGCCGGTGTTGCCGCGGTCCGAACTGACCTGGCGACCGGGGCCGTTCCACCGTTCGCTCAAGGCGCTGCCGGTCCGCTTCACACCCCGGGTGCCGGACGGCGACCCGGCCCACGCAACGACGAGTCAGGAGACCCCAAGATGAGCGTGACCGAAGAGCACGTCGGGGCAGCCGCGGCCGGCCCGTACGCCATAGACCCGTTCGGGGCCGACCCGGAGGCGGAGTGCACCCGGCTGCGCGAACTCGGCACGGTCGTCCCGATAGAGCTGCCCGGCGGGATACCGGCCTGGGCTCCGACGACGTACGCGGCGCTGCGCGCCCTGATACTCGACCCGCAGGTGAGCAAGGACCCGCGCAAGCACTGGTCCCGCTTCGGCGAGGCCACCGAGAAGCCGGAGTGGGTGTGGATACTCGGCTGGGTGGGCGTGGTGAACATGCTCTCCACGTACGGCACCGACCACACCCGGCTGCGGAAGCTGGTCGCCCCGAGCTTCACCGCCCGCCGCACCGAGTCGATGCGCGGCCGGGTGGAGGCGGTCACCGAGGAGCTGCTGGAAAAGCTTGAGGTGGCAGCGGAGGCGGGCGCGCCGGTGGACCTGCGGAGCACGTACGCGCACCCGCTGCCGATGCGAATAATCTGCGAGCTGTTCGGGGTGCCGGACCACCTGGTGGAGGCCATGGGCACCCTGGTGGCCGGGATCATCAAGACCTCGGACCCCAGCCCGGAGCACGCGGCGTACGTGCAACAGCAGGTCGCGACGGTGCTGCCGGCGCTCATCGGCCACCGGATCGAGCACCCCGGCGACGACCTGACCACCGAGCTGATCAAGGTCCGCGCCGGGGACGGCGACCGGCTCAGCGAGGAGGAGCTGATCTGCACGCTGCTCCTGGTGATAGGGGCGGGATTCGAGACCACGGTCAATCTGATCGGGAACGCGGTCGTCGCGCTGTTGCAGCACCCCGAGCAACTGGCGGCGGTGCGGGCCGGCGAGATCACCTGGGACGCGGTCGTCGACGAGGTGCTGCGGGTCCACCCGTCGATCGCGAACCTGCCGCTGCGGTTCGCGGTCGACGACGTGACGGTGGACGGGGTGACGATCCCCGCGGGCGAGGCGATCTTGACGACGTACGCGGCGGCGTCGTACGACCCGGCGCAGTACGGCGACGACGCGACCGTCTTCGACGCCCGGCGCGGCGCGGACGACCACCTCTCCTTCGGCATCGGCGTGCACCGCTGCATCGGGGCGCCGCTGGCGCGGGTGGAGGCGCTGACGGCGCTGCCGGCGCTCTTCGAACGCTTCCCGGAGATGCGACTCGCGTCCGGGGCCGACGGGCTGCGCCAGGTGCCGTCGTTCATCGCGTACGGCTGGGAGCAGATCCCGGTCGTCCTGCGCTGACCCGCTCCCCCCGACAGCCCCACCAGCTCTGTGTGAGCGTTATGTTCCGCGGCCCGGTGGGGCTGTTCGCGCCGTGCCCGGCAGGCCCGGGATGAGCACGGCCGCCACCGCCAGGTGGATCAGGGCGAGTGCGGCGCGGGTGCCGCCGGCCATGTCGCCGGTCAGCGGGAGGACGGAGACGGCGAGTACGGCGATGGCCGCGCCGGTCCAGACGGCGCGGGCGCGCCGTGCCGCGAACCGTTCCAGGGCGGCCAGCAGTCCCCAGGCGGCGAGGGCGATGAGCAGGGCGACTAACGCGACTGCCACCGCGCCGATTTCCAGGGTCTCGTCGCCGTTGGCGATCTCCAGCCGCCGGCCCAGCATGGGGTCCGCGACCAGCCACACCAGGAGGGGCGCGAGGACCGTGAGGCCCGTGGCCGTCAGGCGTCTGGTGCGCGTGGTCACTTGGCACCGCCGGTGACCGCGCCGTGCAGGAAGATCTCCACCAGTTCCTCCGCGGTCAGCTCCGGCTCGTCCTCGACGTGCGGCTGGGTGAAGAGCAGCCCGAAGAAGAGGGCCGCGATCTGCTCCGGCGGGCGGCGCAGTACGGCCCTGTCGGGCTCCAGCAGATCGGCGATGGCGGTCCGGATGCGGGTCGTCGACTCCTCGCGGCCGGCGCCGCGCACCGCGCCGGGGTGCTTGCCGCCGCGATGTCCGGAGGCGTGCAGCGACCCCGCGATCGCGCCCATGCGGACCAGGTGCGCCTGCAGCGCCTGCGCCGCTTCCGCGAGCCGGTCGGGCAACGGCTGGGACAGCTCGATCGCCCCGAGCTCGCGGACCGCGTGCTCGGGCGAGAGCGCCTCGGCCAGGCAGGCTTGCAGCAGTTCGTCCTTGTCGGCGAAGACCCGGAAGATCGTGCCCTCCCCGATGCCGGCGGCCCTGGCGATCTTCGCGGTGGTCACCGCGGAGCCGTACTCGGCGATCAGCGGGATCGCCGTCTGAATGATCATCGCGCGCCGCTGCTCCGGCGACATGCCGGGGGCGCGACGGCGAGCGGTCTGGTTCTCCTTGGCCTTGGTCATGCCCCGACCATACGGAGTGAGTCCTCACTCCGTCAATGAGTGAGGACTCACTCCGCAAACTCGGAGCGGCCTGGCCCGGCCGCGGCGGGGGCGAAACCCCTTTGCCTCCCGGCCAGGCGTGGCCTACGGTCCCGGTCATGCTGCCTGCGGTGGAAACGGATGCCGAGCGGGACGCCGTCGTCTCCGACGAAGGCGTGATGCGTCCGGGGGCGGAGGACCTCTGCGCGCGTCTGGGGTTCGCCGGCGCCTCGCTGGCTCGATTCCCGGACGGGTCACAGCCGGTCTACGCGGTGGGTGACGACCATGTGCTCAAGCTCTTCCCCGGCGCCGACGCCCGGCTCGGAATCGCGGAAGGCCGCGTCCTTGCGCACGTCCAGGGACGGCTGCCGGTGCCGACGCCCGTGGTGCGTGCCTGCGGCCCGTACGAGAACGGCTGGCAGTACGTCCTGATGTCCAGGCTCCGCGGCGAGAACCTCGCCCGCTCCTGGGGTCAGGTGCCCCGGGACCACCGTGAACGGCTCGTCGTCGAGATCGGTGAGACCCTTGCGTCGCTGCACTCCCTCGACCCCCATGCGCTGGGGGACGTCCTCGGCCCCGAGGACTGGGGCGCCTTCCTGGACCGCCAACGGGCCGGCGCGGTGGAACGGCAGCGCGCCCATGGACTGTCGGCGGCCTGGCTGGAGCAGATCCCGGACTTCCTCGCGTCGGTTGCGTTGCCGCGGGCCCCGCGCCGTTCCCTGCTGCACACCGAGGTCATGCAGCAGCACTTCCTGGTCGACCCCGACGGATGGCGGCTGACCGGACTGTTCGACTTCGAACCGGCGCTGATCGGTGACCGTGCCTACGACTTCGTCGCCGCCGGCCTCTTCGTCACCCGCGGCGATCCGGCCCTGCTGGCCCGCCTCACCGGGGCGTACGGCCACGGCTTCGAGCCGCGTGAACTCATGGCCCACACGCTGCTCCACGTGTACAGCGACCTTCCCTGGTACCTGAGCGAACTGCCCGCGCCTGCCGAGGAAACCCTGTCCTCCCTCGCGGAGGCATGGTTCAGCACGGTTTGAAGGGGCCAGGCGGGCTCGCGGGGCCAGGTCGTGTCCGCAAAGGGCGGTGCCGCGCTATGGCTGGCGCGCTGGCGCCGTGGTGCGTGTGCGGTCATGGCGTCTGCGGCCCGTCTGTGGCTTGTCGCGCAGTTCCGCCCCCTACGCCCAGAGGGCGTGGGGGGCTACGCGCGGGCTCGTAGTTGGGTCTTCAGGACCTTGCCGCTGGCGTTGCGCGGGAGGGAGGGGACGAACTCGACCTCCCGCGGCACCTTGTAGTTCGCCATCTCGCGGCGCGACCAGGCGATGAGGTCGTCCGCCGTCAGCGCGGAGCCCGCGCGGCGGACCGCGTACGCCTTGCCGACCTCGCCGAGGCGCGCGTCCGGGACGCCGACCACGGCCACGTCCGCGACGTCGGGGTGGAGCGCGAGGAGGCGTTCGATCTCCGCGGGGTACGCGTTGAAGCCGCCCACGACGTACATGTCCTTGATCCGGTCCGTGATCCGCAGGTTGCCGTCCGCGTCGAGGACGCCGAGGTCGCCGGTGTGCAGCCAGCCGTCCGCGTCGACGGCCGCGGCCGTGGCCTCGGGGTCCTCGAAGTAGCCGGCCATGACGTGGTGGCCGCGGACCAGCACTTCGCCGGGCCCACCGGGGGCGGCGGCCAGGACGCGCACCTCGGTGTCGGGGATCGCACGGCCGGACGTGGCGGCGACGGTCTCGGGGTCGTCGCCGCGGCGGCACATGGTGACGATGCCGCTCGCTTCGGAGAGCCCGTACGCCGTGAGCACCGTGTCGACGTGCAGTTCGGCCCGTAGCCGCTCGACGAGTTGACGGGGCACGACGGCCGCGCCGGTGACGACGAGCCGGAGCGCGGACAGGTCGTACGCGTCGCGCGCCGGGTGGTCCAGGAGCGACTGGTGGAGGGTCGGCGGGCCCGGGAGGACGGAGATGCGTTCGGCGGCGACGTTGGCGAGGACGGTGTCCACGTCGAAGACGGGCTGCGGCACCATCGTGGCCCCGCGCATCAGACAGGCGATGACGCCGGCTTTGTAGCCGAAGGTGTGGAAGAAGGGGTTGACGATCAGATAGCGGTCGCCTGCGCGCAGTCCGGCGAGTTCGCTCCAGACGTCGTAGCACCGCAGGGTCTGGGCGTGGGTGATCACCGCGCCCTTGGGGCGGCCGGTGGTGCCGGAGGTGTAGATGATGTCGGAGGGGGTGCAGGGGTCGATGCCGGCTGCGCGGGCGCGGACCTCGGCCGCCCCGACCGCGGCGCCGCCGGCGAGGAAGTCGGGCCAGGCCCGGTAGTCGTCGGGCGCGGAGTCGGCGAGGACGACGACCTGATCCAGGTGCGGCAACTCGTCAACGTATCGGCGTAGTTGTGCGACGTACGACGTACCGAGGAAGGTGCCGGTGACGAAGAGGAGGCGGGCCCGGCTGCGGCGCAGCACGTCGGCCGCCTCGCCGCCCTTGAAGCGGGTGTTGAGGGGGACGAGGACCGCGCCGGCGGTGACCGCGCCGAGCGCGCTGACGATCCAGTCGAGGGAGTTGGGGGCCCAGACGGCGACCCGGTCGCCCGGCCCCACGCCGGCCGCGATGCACGCGGCTGCGGAGCGCTCGACGCGCGCGCCGAGTTCGGCGTAGCTGACGCGGGTGCGGCCGTCGACGACGGCCTCCCGCGCGCCGTGGACCTCCGCGGCACGGCGTACGAGCGCGGGCACCGTGCCCCACTCCAGGTCACCGCGCATGGTGTGCGCGAAGGATCGCGAAGCAGTGTCGGCCGCGTCCATCCCGAGCCCCCTCGTCGCCTAGCTGACTATCCGTCAGATTAGCGGTAGCCTGACGCGCTGTCAGCATTCGGGATCGAACGGCGGAGGTGCCCGTGCCCGGTCTCAAGGACGCGACGGCGATAGCCGGCATAGGCCAGACGGCCTTCGCGAAACAGCTTCCGGAATCCGAGAAGACGCTGGCCTGCCGAGCGATCGTGCAGGCGCTCGACGACGCCGGCGTCGCCCCGTCCGAGGTGGACGCGTTCGCCTCGTACACCATGGAGGAGACCGACGAGGTCGAGATCGCCAAGGCCATCGGCGCGGGCGACGTGACCTTCTTCTCCAAGGTCGGCTACGGCGGCGGCGGTTCCTGCGCCACCCTCGCCCACCTCGCCGCGGCGATCGCCACCGGCCAGGCGAGCGTCGGGGTGGCCTGGCGCTCCCGCAAGCGCGGCAGCGGACCGCGCCCCTGGAAGAACACCGCGGTGCAACTGCCCACCCCCGGCCAGTGGACCCGACCCTTCGGCCTGCTGCGGCCGGCCGACGAGATCGGCATGCTGGCCCGCCGCTATCTGCACGAGTACGGCGCCACCCGCGACCACCTCTTCAACGTGGCCCTCGCCTGCCGCAACCGGGCCAACCAGAACCCGGCCGCGATGATGTACGAACGCCCCCTGACCCGCGAGATGTACATGACCTCGCGCTGGATCAGCGAGCCGCTCTGCCTCTTCGACAACTGCCTGGAGACCGACGGGGCGCTGGCCTGCGTCGTGGTCTCCGCCGAACGCGCCCGCGACCTGCGGCAGAAGCCGGTCTATCTGCACTCCGTCGCCCAGGGCCTGCCGGCGCAGCACCACGGCATGGTGAACTACTGGAACGACGACCCCCTCACCGGCCCGGCCTGGACCTGCGCCCGCCAGCTGTGGAAGAGCGCGGACTTCGGCCCCGACGACGTCGACGTGGCCCAGATCTACGACGCGTTCACCCCGCTGATCCCGCTCTCCCTGGAGGGGTACGGCTTCTGCGGACGCGGCGAGGGCGCGGCGTTCACCGAGGGCGGGGCGCTGGAGATCGGCGGCCGGCTGCCGATCAACACCGGCGGCGGCGGGCTGAGCGAGGCGTACGTCCACGGCTTCAACCTCATCACCGAGGGCGTCAAGCAACTGCGCGGCACCTCCACCGCGCAGGTGCCGAACGCCGCGACCTGCCTGGTCACCGCGGGCGAGGGCGTGCCCACGTCGGCCGTACTGCTGAGGAGTTGACACATGAGCGAGACCTCCGGGCTGCTGTCGCCCGTCGTCGACGAGGACGGCGCGCCGTTCTGGGAGTACGCGGCGCGCGGCGAACTGCGGGTGCAGACCTGCGCGTCCTGCGACGAGCCGCGGTTCCCGCCCCGGCCGTGCTGCCCGCACTGCCAGTCCTTCGACAGCACGTGGCGCCGGCTGGCCGGCCGGGGCCGGATCTGGTCGTACGTCGTACCGCACCCGCCGCTGCTGCCGGCGTACGCCGCGCTCGTCCCGTACAACGCGGTCGTCGTCGAACTGCTGGACGCACCCCGCATCCGGCTGGTGGGCAACGTGGTGAGCGCGCCGGACGCACCGCTGGACTCGGTCGACCCGGCGCGGCTGCGGATCGGGGCGGGCGTGAAGGTGGCGTTCGCGCCACCGGACGGCGCGGGGCTGCGGATGCCGCGGTGGCTGCTGGAGCGGCCGTGAGCGGGGTGCGCGTGGAGCGGGACGCGGTCGAGGCCACCGGCGTCGCCGTCGTCGTCCTCGACCGCCCCGACAAGCTCAACGCGATCGACCTCGCCGCGGCGCGGGCGCTCACCGAGGCGTGGCGCTCCTTCCGGTACGACGACGCGGTCCGCGCGGTCGTCGTCACCGGCGCCGGCGACCGCGCCTTCACCACCGGCATCGACCGCGGCGTGGAAGTGCCGCAGCCAGCCTCCCCGTACAGCATCGACGACCCGCTGATCGCGATCGGCCCCAAGGCGAACGACCTGTGGAAACCGGTCGTCGCGGCGGTGGAGGGCATGGCCTGCGGCGGCGCGTTCTACCTGCTGGGCGAATGCGAGTTCGTGGTGGCCGCCCGCACCGCGACGTTCTTCGACCCGCACACCACCTACGGCATGGTCAGCGCGTACGAGTCCGTGCTCCTGGCCCAACGCATGCCGTACGGCGAGATCGCCCGCCTCGCCCTCATGGGCACCGCCGAACGCCTCGGCGCGGCCCGCGCCCACGAGATCGGCCTGGTGTCCGAACTGACGGAGCCGGGCGAGGCGCGCGCGGCGGCGCTGCGGTGCGCCACGACGATGGCGTCCTACCCGCCGGAAGCGGTACAGGGCACGGTCCGCGCCCTGTGGTCGGCACACGAGCCGACCCGCTCCACGGCCCTGTCCCTGGCCCCCCACCTGATCGCCCTGGGCAACGCACCGGTGTCGGCCCAGGAGACCCGCTTCCGTACGAGGTCGGACGGCCCACCGCCACGGGTGCGGTGAGCCGCCAGGACTGTGGACCTTCGGATTAGAGGACTACGTAGTCGGCCTTGTCATTCCAGTTTCCGCCAGTCGGGTAGCTGGCAGTGCTGAACTTGTAACAGTTGCCGTTGGCGAGCGCCATGAACGGGTCAGGCAGAGCAGTGCGGGCGTCGTATACCAGCCCACCGCCGGAGACTCGGTATGCGCAGCCGGCGCTGGCCTTGTCCCTGAAATCCCAGTCCGAGAGCTGCTTGGTGCCGGAGGCAGACCACTGAAGCCGACGGCCTGTGTAGTCCGAGTGCTCCCAGAGGCAGAGGTACCCGTACGCGCAGTCGCTGGGTGCCATGGTGCCGAGTGCGCCGCGAGCTCCTGCCGGCGCCGCGTTCCTCTTGGCCTCTGCCGCGGCGGCCGGGGCGACGACAGCGAGTGCCCGGTCCGCCTCCTCTGCGGTGTCGAAACAGTAGACCTTTCCGCTCGGCACCTCGGTACAGGCTTGGGCGCCCTGCCAGCCTTCGGCCAGGTTGATTTGCCTGCCCTCGTAGGTGGCGACGACGGGTTGGCTCTGCTCAAGCTGCTGCTGCAGCCGGGCTTCCTCCGCGGGTAAGGCTAAGCCGACTTCGGGGGCCGGGCCCGGCTCGGGCGCTGCGGAGGCGGTCGTCGCGCCCGCCGTCAGGGCGCAAAGGGCCGCGACGACGGGGACGAGGGCACGTGGGATGCGCATGCTGTTCCTCCTGTGCTGATTTGGAACGGATGGGGCACAGAAAGCTCACAGCATGCTGAACGGAAGCGGGCCCGTCGTGACAGAACTTGACGACTTCCCAACCGAGAATGCACGAATGTTCGACCTTGCGCAGCCTCACTTTCCGATGTATTGCGCGTCGTTGTACCGGAGCCGCTACGGGGTTTGTCCGGATCCGTTCACGATGCCGCTGCTCATGACGGCGACGGAGGTCACGGCCGTGCCGGCCTTGCCCCAGGCGTTGTCCTTAAGGAGGACCGTGCGCTCGCCGAGTAGGCGCACGGTGTCTTTGTCGAAGATCCACTCGAAGCGTTCGCCGTCGTGCACCCGGGCGACCGCCACTCCCTTCCGTCCCGCGGCGTCCACGGCGTCGGGGACGACGACGACCCCGGGGATGAGGGCGGCAGCGCGGTAGAGGGCAGCAGTGGTTGCGGGAGGCGCCGCCGAAGTGCGTAGCAGGTCGCCGATGGTGACGAAGGCCTCTTGGTCGGGACCCGTCGTGGAGTCCGAGCCCGATCCGTGGTTCTTCTCGACGTCCTCGTAGATCCGCTTCAGCAGGGCGTCGGGGTCCGTCGGCAGGCCCGCCAGGAAGGTGTACGTCGGCGAGTTCAGATTGCCCTTGCCCGGGGCGTCCGGCAGAAGCTGGTCCTGTCCGCCCTTGCGTTGCAGGGTCCGCTCACCGCCGTTCACGGACGTCCACTGCTCCATGCTCTCGTCCTCGCGCAGACGCTCCATCTCGCCGGCAGCGTCCTCGGACAGGACCGTCGTGTGGCCGATCACCTTGACGTATGCGTACTGCTCGGCCCGTACCTTCGGCAGCGGTCCCGCGGCGGCGGTCAGAGCCGCCCTCTCCAGCAGTTGCACGGACGCGGCCGACGCCGGTGCCGCCTTCCGTGGCGACGTGCCGTCTCCGGTGCCGAGACCGAGTACGAAGACGGTCGCGCCGGCGACCGCCGCTGCGCCCAGTACGAGGGCCAGACGCCGCCCCTGACGCCGTGCCGGGCGGGAATGCGCCGGCCGTGCCTGCCGGTCGACCTCGTTCAACAGGTGTTGGCGGCGGGCCCGTAACCGTCCGGGCGCCGGTTCCGGGTAGGGGGCAGGCGGCAGCGTCCGGACCGCCTGTTCGCGTTCGGACCGCTCTTGCTGCTCCGGGTTCATGATGTGCTCCTCCTGTGGGACCCACGGGCTGCGGCTGCCCGGCTATCCGGTATGTGTCCACTGCCGGTCCGCGGTTCCACGGTCGGTGCGCTCGGCGCCAGTTCCTCCTCGACGAGCTTGCGCAGCTTCTTCCTCGCCCGTGAGAGCCGGGAGCGTACGGTGCCCACGGGCACCCCCAGTGCCTCGGCAGCCGCTGCGTACCCCAGATCGGACCAGACGACCAGGGCGAAGACCTCGCGCTCGCTCCGCTTCAGACGTTTCAGCGCCCTGGACGCCGCGGCGAGCCGGTGCGCGTCGGCCATCTGCCCCACCACCTCGTCCGAGAAGTCCGGCAGCGCTTCGGGCGGCGGCAGGCGCAACATCGCGGCCCGGTGCCGACGCGCCGCCCGGGTGATGTTTCGCATCACGTTGGTCGCGATGCCCAACAGCCACGCCCTGACGCTCCTCACCTCCTCGCGGAGCTTGTGGCGCAGCCGCCACGCCTCCAGGAAGGTGAGCGACATGACGTCCTCGGCGAGGACCCGGTCGCCCGTCGTCCGGACGGCATGGGCGTAGACCACGCGCGCGTGCAGGTCGAAGATCTCGGCGAACGCCGCCTGATCGCCTAATCGGATCCGTTCATTCAAGGGGGACTCCACATCCGACAAGTGTCCGCACGGGTCCAACGGTTCCACTTCTGTCCCTACCGACGCCCTCCGCCCGCCCGGTCCCAAACGGAGAGTCGCCCTGACCCCACGTCATGTGGCGTCGCCACAGACTGTCCCGCATGCATTCATGGCGTTCGTAGAGGGCAGCAACCGGCGCGCAGGGAACGGCGTGGGCGCTGTGGTCGGCACGTTGAGCCGGTACGTTCGACGGCGCTCTCCCTTTGCCACCGCCCGATTGCCCTGGGCAACGCGCCGGTTGCTGCGCAGGCGGCCCGCTTCCAGGTCGGCCCGCCCGGGGTGCGGTGAGCTCTTGGGGGCGGGCGACTCGGCGGGCGGTCCCGGCTCGGCAACGGCACCGCGTCTCCGTTGCGTCGGTGAAACAGAACGGAAAGGCAACCGCTGCCGTACCTACGCACCCCCTCAGCACGGGCTGTCCACGATGAGGAGGTCCGCGGGCGCCGCGGACCTCTCGTCGTCCCCTGCACGGAGGCTTCTTCCCTTGTCAGAGATGACCGATCACCCCCGCAGTGAGCGACCCCGCCGAGTCAGGGTCGGGCGCCGTCGCGCCCTGGCCGTTTCCGCCATGGCGCTGGCCGGGGTACAGGCGAGCACCGGCCTCGCCGCCGCGCAGGACAGCGGGCGTACCGCCGCGACGGAACTCCGCTGGCAGCTCTGCTCGACCGCGGCGGTGAACTGGCCGGTTCCGAACGACACCCGTAGCGAGTGCGCCGAGCTGTCCGTACCGATGGACTACGCGAAGCCCGACGGCCGGAAGATCACGATCGCGGTGAGCCGCGTCAAGGCCACCCGCCCGAAGGCGGGCGCCGCACCGATCGTGGTCAACCTGGGCGGACCGGGGCTCTTCAACATCGCTGACTCGCACACGCTGACGCGACGCGGACTCGCCGCGCTCAACTCCGAGCGCGACTTCATCGGACTGGACATCCGGGGAACCGGATACAGCGAGCACATCGCCTGCGCCTACGAACCGGCGGCCGAACCGCCGCCGACGGCGACGGAGAAGAGCGTCAGGAAGGCCGAGTTCGACAACGAGGCGGAGTTCAACAACCGCTGCGCGGCCGTCGACCCGGAGTTCGTGCGCCAGCTCACTCCGGAGAACGCCGCCCGCGACATCGACCGGCTCCGGGCCGCGCTCGGCACGGAGAAGATCAGCTACTACGGGACCTCCTTCGGCACCGCCATCGGAATGGCCTACCGTTCCCTGTTCGACCGCCGCACGGAACGCATGTGGCTGGACTCGGTGATGCCTCCGACGGGCCGCCACTGGCCCACGCTGGACGGCGAGATAGAGGCGGTGGGCAAGAAGAGCGGCACGCCGATGCTCGCCTGGTTGGCCCAGCGCGACGCCGAGTACGGCCTGGGCACCGACGAGTCCACGGTCGCTCGACGGCTGGGCGATCTCCGCAGCGAGTTGGAGAGGAAGCCGCGCGTCAGCGGCGGGGTGCGCTTGGGCGGGGACTGGGTCGGCGACCAGGTCATCCGCCCCCGGGAGGAGTGGGGCGAGGCGGCCCGGAACCTGGTCGCGGTGCGCAACGGGGGTACGCCGCCGACACCCCCGACACCCCAGGCAGCCAAGGCCGCACGGACACCGGTCGGCACCTTCGGGCTGGGCAACCCGCGCAGCGGCATGAACGCCATCCAGTACAACGCCATGCTCTGCAACGCCTCCGATCCCGCGAGCCGCCGTTTCGGGGACACCTGGGCGGCCCGGGAGGCCCGCCGTGCGGCTGACCCCTTGATGGGAGGAAGGTATTTCAGCGCCTGGTGCGCGAAGTGGCCGCTGAACGCGCCGGACGCCAAGCCCGTACGCGGCAACAGCGCGCTCCAACTGTCCGGCCACCTCTACGAGGCCGTCACTCCCCACGTATGGGCCGAACGGGCCAGGGACGCCACCGGTGGCACCCTGCTCACCGTGCTGGACAACGTCCACGGCTCCCTGCCCTCATTGCCCTGCGCCCAGAAGGCCGTCGCCTTCTTCCGCACCGGGCAGAAGGCCGAGGGCACCTGTGAAGGCATCCAACAGCCCTGACACGGCTCACGTCGCCGCCCACGCCCAGAAGTCACGGAGCACACGGGGCGGCGTCGGGCCCTCCAGGCCCACCTGAGTGAGGAGGATCGTCGTGGTGGACGTCGAGGGGATCACGTGCGCGGACGTGCCCGTGCCGCCGATCCAGCCGTAGCGGCCCGGGACGTTCCACGGGTCGCGGGGCTCGACGTCCACCGAGCCGCCGCAGCCCCAGCCCTGGCCCTCCAGGAACAGCTCGCCGGCCGCGCGCTGCTCCGGCGTCAGGTGGTCCGTCGTCATCAGGCGGACGGACTCGGGGGTGAGGACGCCCGCGCCGGCGGTGAGCAGCATGCGGGCGAAGGCGTGCAGGTCGTCGGCGGTGGAGAGCAGGCCGCCGGCGCCGGAGGGGAAGCCGGGCTCGTGGCTCCACAGGCCCGTCGGAGGGTCCCACAACTCCGGCGGGCCTGACTCGGTCGGGCGGTAGAGGGTGGTGAAGCGGTCCAGGTCCGCCGGGCGCGCGCTGAACGCCGTGTCCACCATGCCCAGCGGGGCGAACAGCCGCTCCGCCAGGAACTCCGGCAGCGGGCGGCCGGCGAGGCGGGCGATCAGTACGCCCTGGACGTCCGACGTGGTGTTGTAGAGCCAGCGCTCGCCGGGGTGGGCCAGCATCGGGATCCGGGCCAGGTCCGCCAGCCACTCGTCGGGAGTGACGTCGGAGGGCTCCGGGGGCCGTTGGCGCAGTCCGATGAAGAGCGCCTGGACCGCGGGGAGCGAGAAGTCCGCGGGGTAGCCGTGGCCGGCGCGGGCGGTGAGCAGGTCGAAGACGGTGATGGGGCGGGCGGCCGGGACGACGTCGTCGAGGGGGCTTTCGGGCGTACGGACCACGCTCGGCGCGGCCAGCTCCGGCAGCCACTCGCCGACCGGGTCGTGCAGTCCGACGCGACCGTCCTCCACGAGGAGCAGCAGCGCCGCCGCGGTGATCGGTTTCGTCAGGGAGGCGACGCGGAAGAGCGAGCGCCGTTCCATCGGCGGGCCGTCGAAGGCCGTCCGGCCCACCGCCGCGACCTCGACGTCGTCGCCGCGGGCCACCAGCGCCACCGCCCCCGGCAGCGCTCCCGCCTCGACGTGCGGCGCCAACACGCTGTCCAAGCTCGCCATGCTGCCTTCCTCTCTCTGCTGGAATCCGGAAGGCTGACCCCGTCAGGGCGCCGAACTCATCGTCGTCCCGTCGCCGTGCCCTTCACCGCGTCCAGCGCGTACACGCAGCGGTCCTTGCTGCACGCGTACACCACTCCCCCGCGCACCAGCGGGGAGCCGGTGATCTCGCCGCCGGTGGCGAGCTTCCAGCGCAGTTGGCCGCCGCCGGCGTCCAGGGTGTAGAGGACGTGGTCCGCGGAGCCGAAGTGGACCCGGCCGTCGGCGACGACGGGTGCGCCGATGACCTCGCCGCCGGCGGCGAACCGCCACAGCGGGGTGCCGGTGACCGCGTCGAGGGTGTAGAGCGCGGAGCCGCTGCCCACGTGCACGTGGCCCGCGGTGACCAGCACCGGCTCGACGGACTGGCGGGACTCGGTGGCGATCCGCCAGCGGTCCTTGCCGGTGGTGGCGTCCAGCGCGTACACGGTGCCGAGGTAGTCGGCGAGGTACACCCCGCCGCCGGTGACGGCGGGCCCGGGGACGTAGGCGGGCGGCGACAGGAAGACCGCGGGGGCCTCGAAGTGCCAGCGGACCCGGCCGTTCGCGATGTCGACGGCGAGGACTCGGGTGCCGGCGCTGACGTACGCGAAGCCGTCGCCGGCGGGGTGGACGCGGACGGGGACGCCGCCGCAGGACGCGGCGTCCCCGACGGGGTACGACCAGCGCTCCACGCCGGTGCGGGCCTCCAGGGCGCGCAGCCGGGCGTCCTTCCACACGTACACCGTGTCGCCGCTGATGACGGGGCCGGCTTCCGGGGTCTCGAAGTCGGTCTGGGCGCCGGTCAGCTCCCACAGCTTCTCACCGTTGGACGCCTCCCACGCCTGGACGCCGCCGCCGCGGGTGCCGGTCAGCACGGTGCCGCGGTCGGTCTTGAGGGAGTACACCCAGGCGTCGGTGCCGACGCGCCAGCGCTCCTGGCCGTCGGCGGCGTCCAGGGCGTAGAGGGTGGGGCCGTCGGAGGCGTGGATCCGGCCGCCGTCCACGGCCATCGTCCAGGCCACGTCGCGGGTCTTGAACTGGCGTCGGCCGGTGCCGATGTCGAGGGCGTGGACCTCGAAGGAGGTGACGTACAGCAGCCCGGCCTCGACGACGGGGGTGCCCCAGACCTCGTTGGACATCCGGAACCGCCAGGGCCGCCAGTGCGCGGGGGCCGCCGGCGCCGCCGGCGGGCGGGTGGGCGGCGGCGGGGCGGCCGGGGCCTGCGGAGGCGGTGCGGTGCCGTTCGGCCCGACGGGCGGCCGGATCCAGCCGGTCGCCCCGGCCGACGCGGACAGCGGGCCGCGGGCGTCGGAGAGCCGCAGCCCGGGGCCGATCGGCTCCCGTACGCCCGGAAGCTGCACGGACGCCGCGGCGGCGGGGGCGACGCCGTGGGTACGCGGGTCGTGCGCGCCGTGCCGGGCCCACTCCGGGTCGCGCCGCGGCGGTACGGGCGAGGAGTTCGGCGGCCTCCAGGGCGCGGGCGGGGCCGGCGGGGCGGACGGCGCGGGCGGAACCGGCGCCGTCTGGTGGCGGCCACCGCCCCGGCGGGCCTCGATCATCGCCATCGTCGAAGCGGGCAGCCAGGCGGACGCGGTGCCGCCGTCGTCGCCGCCCGAGGCGAAGAGGTGCGGTGCGAGCTGGGCCTGGAGGTCTTCGGGGGTGGGGCGGCGGGCGGCGTCGCCGCCCATGCAGGACTCGATCAGGGGCCGCAGCTCGTCGGGCAGCCCCTCCAGGTCGGGGCCCTCGCGCAGCAGCATGAAGACGGTCTCGACCGGGTTCGCGCCGTGGAAGGGGGCGTGGCCGGTGGCGGCGAAGACGAGGGTGGAGCCGAGGGAGAAGACGTCGCTGGCGCCGGTGACGCTGCGGGAGTCCCTGGCCTGCTCGGGCGACATGTAGGCGGGGGTGCCCACGGCGACGTTCGTCATGGTCAGCCGGGTGTTGGAGACGCCGGACGCGATGCCGAAGTCGATCACGCGCGGCCCGTCCTCGACGACGAGGACGTTCGACGGCTTCAGGTCGCGGTGGACGAGTCCGGCGCCGTGGATGGACTGCAGGGCCTCCGCGATGCCCGCGGCCAGCCAGCGCACGGCCTGGGCGGGCAGCGGCCCGCACTCGTTCACTATCTCTTCCAGCGAGGGCGCGGGGACGTACGCGGTGGCCAGCCACGGCACGTCGGCGCGCGGGTCGGCGTCCACCACGGCGGCGGTGTAGAAGCCGCTGACGGCCCGGGCCGCCTCCACCTCGCGGGTGAAGCGGACGCGGAAGAGCTGGTCCTCGGCGAGTTCGGTGCGCACGGTCTTGATCGCCACGCGGCGGCCGGATGCGGACCGGGCGAGGTACACCAGCCCCATGCCGCCCGCGCCGAGCCGGCCCAGCACCTCGAACGGACCGATCCGTCTCGGGTCGTGCTGCGTCAGCTGTTCCATTCCTGCCACCTCCCCGTACGGGCCCCGGCTCCTTCAGGCCCGTATCCAAGCCCTGTGCGGCGTCTCACCGCCGAGCCCCACAGCGGTCGCGCACCCCGATTGTTCCTGTCCAGGGCGACGGTTGCGAACCCGGGGGCGGATCGGGGTGTCTCGCCCTGTTTCGGGCACGACGGGCACATCGGGGCGCTAAAGGCGCGCTCCGGGGCCGACTCGGGACCCGTCCTGACACCGCACGCCGTGTGCTGATTGTCCGGAAGTAGGGAGATTCATCCAGGGAAAACACAGCAGGGGCGGACGGGGGCGCAGCGGCCGGTGCGGACGGCGCCGACGGCGGGCGGGGAGCGGGCGCACGGCGCGAAGCGGCGTGATCCTTGACGCAGAAATGGACGAAGGACGTCGCACCGGGTGGCCGGGAACGCTCGGTGCACCCCATTTGCAGTCGGCCGAATCGCGCGCCGATCACCCCTCGGTAAGCTGACGGCATGACAGGACAAGTACGCACTGTCGACGGCCGAGTGGCCGGACGACGCGGCCAGGCGACGCGGCAGAAGCTGCTCGACTGCCTCAGCGAGATGCTCAGCTCCTCGCCGTACCGGGACGTCAAGGTGATCGACGTGGCCCGGAAGGCGGGCACCTCCCCCGCCACCTTCTATCAGTACTTTCCCGACGTCGAGGGCGCAGTTCTCGAAATCGCCGAGGAAATGGCCAAAGAAGGCGCGAGTCTGACCGAACTGGTATCCGGTCGCTCCTGGGTCGGCAAGTCCGCGTGGCAGACGGCGGAGGACCTGGTGG
Source organism: Streptomyces sp. NPDC047315 (assembly GCF_040643215.1). Taxonomy (NCBI): domain Bacteria; kingdom Bacillati; phylum Actinomycetota; class Actinomycetes; order Kitasatosporales; family Streptomycetaceae; genus Streptomyces; species Streptomyces sp. NPDC047315. The sequence continues at coordinate 66,302 of NZ_JBEYTZ010000022.1, forward strand.
ACGGGTTCCTCGACTTCTGGCGGCGCAACGACGCCATCTTGCGGGTCGTCGACCTGGGCGCGGCCGAGGGCGACAAGCGCTTCTACAAGATCCGCATGAAGATCCTGAACTCGGTCACCAACTCCCTCACGGACGCCATCAAGGAACTCCAGGCCAAGGGCCGGGTGGACAAGGACGTCAGCCCCGCCGCGGTCTCCGGTTCGCTGGTCGCGATGCTCGCCGCCGTCGCCTCGCACCAGAAGGGCTTCACCACCTGGGGCGTCAAGCAGGCCGAACTGCGACCGAACCTCGCGCTGTTGGTCCACCTCGGCATCACGGGCAAGAAGCCGCTGAAGTAGGGCCCGACCCCGGCGCGCTCGCCCGCGCCGTACGTCGGGCCCCAGGCCCTGCCAACTCCCCCCTTCCCCCCTCCCACCTTCCCCGCTCCCTCTCCCCCCCTCTCTCGCTCAGTCCGAGGTTCCCGGCTTCGCGCCCCATATGTAGATCGCGTCGTCGATTCCCAGCAGGTCCCACAGCGCCTTCGCGTCCGCGAGGCGCAGATTGATGCAGCCCGCCGACCCTCCGCCGTCGTAGAGGTCGTCCAGCCTGCCGTGCAGCGCCTGCCCCCCGTCGAAGAACTGGGCGTACGGCATGGGCGCGTTGTCGTAGATCGTCGAGACGTGGTCGCGGCTGCGCCAGTAGATCGAGTGCCAGCCGAGCCGGGTCTCCTGGCTGTCCCGTCCGCTGCGGACCGGCACCGGGTCGAAGACCACGTCCTTCTTCTTCTGCACCCACAGCAGTTGCCGGTCCAGGTCCACGCAGGTCACGCGGTAGTTCTTGACGGGGCACTTGCCGGCCGCGTTCGGATTGGCCCGGGCCTGGACGGCGACCATGACGCGGTACGTGCCGAGGCTCGCGTACCCGTTCGCCGGATCGACGTCGTTCTGCGTCTGGAAGTCGCGGATGGCGACGCAGTCGGCCTCCGACTGGACGCCGTCCACCGGCCGCTTCAGGAACTCCTCCATGGGCCGCTGGTACGGGCCCGTGCCGGCCGTGCAGGGATCGGGCGCCGCGGCGGCGCCCGGTGCGGCGACGAGCGTGCCGGCGAGGGCTGCGGCGAGCGCCGTCGCGGCGAGCGCGGCGGGTGCGGCGGCGGACCGCCGCGCGGGACGTATGCCGTCCGCCCCTGCCGTTCCCGCCGTGGTCTTTCCAGTGGTGTTGCGTCGCATGCGGCACTCCGTCCTCGTGCGTACCCCGGATCACCCCCATCCCAGAGGTATCAGCGCGCGTGGGAACGCGCCGCCACGGAGGGCCGAAAAGGTGAGGCGCGGGCGGCCGTCTCCGGCGCGCCCGCGCCCCTTTCACCCCGTCAGGGGGTCTTCACCCCGTCAGGGGGTTCGCCTCACGGCGGACCGTCAGCCCTTGCGCTGCTGGACGATCCCGCCGTGCTTCTCGCCCTTGCCCTTGCCGGGCTCGCCGCGCTTGTTGGCGATCTCGACGCGAACGGGCTCGTCGGCGTTCTCGGCGGTGATGGTGAACGGACCGCTGATCGGGTCCTCCGGCAGGACGTACCCCTCGGGCACGGCCGTCTCCAGCACGTAGTACGTGCCGAGCGCGAGCTCGTCGAACGTGCAGTCGCCCTGCGCGTCCGTGGAGCAGCCGTTGCCGATGCGGGTGTCCGCCCGGGTGCCGTTCGACGGCCTGGTCTGCAGACCGGGCACGTCGTTGGTCTCCTCCCACAGCTCGAACACGGCGCCGGCGAGCGGCTTGCCGTTCTTGGCGTCCTTCTTGTGGACGTCGATCTCACCGGTGGGCGGGGTCGGCGTCTTGGTGTTCTGGGCGGTGACCGTGGCGCCCTGCTGGGCGTTCTCCTCGGTCAGCGTGATCGGGAACACCGGGTTCGCCGGCAGGTCGTACCCGGGCGGCGCCGCCGTCTCCTGCCAGTAGTACTGGCCGAGCTCGACCGTGCGGGTGCAGCGGCCGTTGGAGCCGGTGGTGCAGGGGGTGCCCACGCGGGTGTCGGGGTTCGCACCGGTGGTCTGGAGACCGGGGATGCCGTTGGTCTCCTCCCACAGCTGGAACACCGCGCCCGCGAGCGTGGCGCCCGAGACTGCGTCCTTCTTGATCACCGTCACGTTGCCGCGGACGGGCGGAACGGGGGTCTTGACGTTCTCCGCGGTGACGGTCACGCCGCCCGGGATCTCCGCCTCGGTCAGGACGATCGGGAAGACCGGGTTCGCCGGCAGGTCGTAGCCGCTGGGCGCGGAGGTCTCGCGCCAGTAGTACGTACCGGCGACGACGTCGCGCGAGCACCGGCCGTTCACCCCGGTGGTGCAGGGCGGCGGGAGCTGGGTGTCCGGGTTGGCTCCGGTGGTCTGGAGACCGGCGATGCCGTTCGTCTCGTGCCACAGCTGGAAGACGGCTCCGGCCAGCGGGTCACCGGTCTCCGAGTCCACCTTGACGACCGTGATCGGCGCTTCGCCGGGCGGGGTCTCGGTGTTCTCGGCGATGACGGTGACGCCCTCGGCCGCGTTCTGCGCGGTCAGCACCAGCGGGCCGAAGACCGGGTTCGCCGGCAGGTCGTACCCGTCGGGGGCCGCGGTCTCCAGCCAGTAGTACGTGCCGAGCCCGACGGTGCGGCTGCACTCGCCGTTCGCCCCGGTGGTGCAGGGCGGCGGGAGCTGGGTGTCGGGGTCGGCGCCGGAGATCTGGAGGCCGGGGACGCCGTTGGTCTCCTCCCACAGCTCGAACACCGCGCCCGCGAGCGGGGCGCCCGTCTCCGAGTCCTCCTTGACCACCGTCACGTCCCCGGTGATGACCGGGGTCCTGGTGTTCTCGGCGGTGACGGTGACGCCTTCGGCGGCGTTCTCGTCGGTGAGCACCAGCGGGCCGAAGACCGGGTTCGCCGGCAGGTCGTACCCGGGCGGCGCCGCCGTCTCCTGCCAGTAGTACTGACCGACCTCGACGGTGCGGGTGCAGCGGCCGTTGGAGCCGGTGGTGCAGGGGGTGCCGACCGTGGTGTCCGGGTTCGCTCCGGTGGTCTGGAGACCGGGGATGCCGTTGGTCTCCTCCCACAGCTGGAAGACGGCGCCGGGCAGCGTGGCGCCCGAGATGGCGTCCTCCTTGACGACCGTCACGTCACCGCGGGCCGGCGGCACCGGCACCTTGACGTTCTCCGCGGTCACCGACACCCCGTCCGGGATGTCGGCGTCGGTGAGGGTGAGCGGGAAGACCGGGTTCGCCGGCAGCTCGTAGCCGGGCGGCGGGGTGATCTCGCGCCAGTAGTACGTACCGGCGACGACGTCACGGCTGCACTGCCCGTCGGTGCCCGTGGTGCAGGGCGGCGGGAGCTGGGTGTCGGGGTTGGCTCCGGTGGTCTGGAGACCGGCGATGCCGTTGGTCTCGTGCCACAGCTGGAACTCGGCGCCGGCCAGCGGTGCGCCCGTCTCCGAGTCCACCTTGACGACCGTGATCGGGCCCTCGCCGGGCGGGACCGGGGTGCGGGTGTTGGTGACGTCGACGTTCACGCCGATCGCCGCGTTCTCCTCGGTGAGGGTGAGCGGGAAGACCGTGACGGCGGGCAGGTCGTACCCGGGCGGGGGCGAGACCTCGCGCCAGTAGTACGTGCCGACGGGGACGATCCGGGCGCACTCGCCGACGACGTCCGTGGTGCAGTCCGGCGGGAGCTGGGTGTCCGGGTTGGCTCCGGTGGTCTGGAGACCGGTCACGCCGTTCGTCTCGTGCCACAGCTCGAAGATCGCGCCGGCCAGGGGCTCGCCGGTCTCCGAGTCCGTCTTCTCGACGGAGACCTCACCGGTGACGGGAGTGCGGCTGTTGTCCGCGGTGACCGTGACGCCGTCCGGGATGTCCTCGGCCGTCAGCACGATCGGGAAGACCGGGTTCGCCGGCAGGTCGTAGCCCGGCGGTGCGGCCGTCTCCTGCCAGTAGTACGTGCCCGGGTCCACGGTCTGCGAGCAGGTGCCGTCCGCGCCCGTGGTGCAGGGGGTGCCGACCTTCGAGTCGGGCGAGGCGCCCGTGGTCTGCAGGCCGGGGACGCTGTTGGTCTCCTCCCACAGCTGGAAGGTCGCGCCGGCCAGCGGGAGGCCGGTGGTGGCGTCCTCCTTGATGACCCGCACCGGGGCGGTCGGGACCACCACGGAGCAGTCCGGCAGGTCGCCGTTGAAGGGGTACGCGTGGAACTCCTGGCCGCCGCCACCGCCGACCACGCTGGTGTGCGTGATGTTGCCGGTGGAGAAGAAGCGGCCGTTGGTGCCCGGCAGGGTCACCGTGGCGGTCGACGCCTGGTTGCCGATCAGCACGCTGCCCTGGAACTGGCCGGTGCCGCGCAGGCCGACGGTGGTGGCGTCGGGGAAGTTCCACAGCAGCCGCTCGCGGAGCTGGTTGAGCGGGTCCGTGTCGAAGGGGCTGCCGCTGTAGGTGTTGATGGTGCGGTTGGCGCCCAACACGTTCACCAGGATCGTGGCGTTCGCCGGGATGTTGTTGAAGACCAGGCCCTGCTGTCCGCCGCTGGCGCTCTGCATGTCGAAGTCGACGTTGAAGACCTGGAGCGCGGAGGTGCCGTCACCGGTGAAGGTGGTCTGGCCGCCGCTGTTGACCGCGGTGCCGGTGGCCGGGCGGTTGGCGCCGGTCTCGGTGCGCGCGTAGCACTGGCTGGCGCTGGTCAACTCGTCACGCAGCGCGGCGTAGGGGGCCGCGGCGTTGGGGTCCTGGATGACCGTGCCCTCGATGGTGCCGGTCGCGGTGCCCGCGTGGCGGACGTTGCCGCCGTCGGCGAGCAGTCGCTGGCCGGCGGCGACGGAGACGTTGCCGCCGGTGGTGAGGAAGTCGGTGCCGTCGTCCGGGGGCACGCGCGAACCGACGCCGACGACGCCGACGTTGTAGACCGCGCTGCCGCCGGCGGACTTGTTCTGGTCGAAGTTCCCGAGTACGACGACCTTGCCTTCGGCTTCGGCCGCGCGCTCGCGGACCAGGAAGTTTCCACCCGCGAAGATGTTGATGTTGTTGTCACGGCCGGCGATGGGGCCGTTGTTGATCGGCGGGTAGGGGTCGGGGCAGTCGCCCGGCAGACAGGGGCCGAGACCGCCGGGGAGCGGGGCGCGCAGCTGCGGGGCCCGGCTGGCGCTCTTGGCGCCCTCGCCCTTGCCGCCGGCTCGCTGTCCCTTCTCCTTGCTCCCCTCCTTCTCGCCCTTGTCCTGCCCGGAGTCGGCCACGGTGAGGGCCCGTACTCCTTGGCCGGGCGCTGCTACGGCGTTCGTCGCCATGCCCGGTGCGAGGGCGAACGCGGGTGCGGCAGCCGCCAGGACCGCACAGGCCAGGCCCGTGGTCCAGGAACGTTGTCGCAGCCGCGTGAGAACTGCTCTCATCACATCGACTTCTCTCGTTAGGTCTCGGGACTCCCGTTACGGATCCCCGCCCAAGGCTGACGAGCCGACACATACGGATAGAAGCGACACTCCCGGACAAGGCGAACACTGATTCTGATAATCACCCGCGCGTCGGTACGTGGTCGGACGCGCCGGATATTCGCTGGCGCTATCGCCCGGCACGAGGCAGAGTCGCGCGCGGACGCGCCGACCGCTTTTGCCAGCAGCTCAGCCAGCTCAGCCACGCACTCGAACAGGGACGACGCCCGATGCCCCACCCCTCGGCCCTCGACGCCGACGCCGTACGACGACTGCTCGACCTCGACTCGCCGCCAGCGGTCCCCGCTCCCACACCCGTGCCCGTCCAACGCGTCGCCGAGGGGAGCGAGCACGTCACCTGGACGATCGGTACGGACCGGGTGCTGCGCATGGCGGTCGACGAGGACACCTCGCTGCGCCAGCGGCGGGAGCTTCGACTGCGGGACGCGCTGCGCGAGCACCTGCCGGTGGCGGTGCCGCGGAGCCTGGCGGCCGGGGAGTGGGCGCCCGGTCTCGCGTACACCGTGGACACCCTGCTGCCGGGGCTCTCCGCGGAGCGGCGCACGGTGTCGGGGACGGGCGAGCAGGACCTGTCGGGGCTGCTGGCGGGCTTGCGTTCGTACGACGCCGGGAACATCGAGGGAGGTGCAGGGGGCGACGAGGGGGACGGCGGTCTCGGGCTGCCGTCGGAGCCGTGGCGCGACCTCGCGGAGCTCAAGGCGCGGGCCCTGGTCGCGGCCCGCCAGCTCGCCGCGGACCGGGAGTTCGACCCCACCCTCGTCGAGCGCCGGCTGCACACCCCGCCCGCCCCGGAGCCGTCCGTCGTGCTCCTCCACAACGACCTCAAGGGCGAGCACCTGTTGGTCGACGAGGACGGCGCGCTGACCGGCGTGCTGGACTGGACGGACGCGGCGCTGGGCGACCCGGCCGAGGACATCGCCGGGCTCGCGCTCTCGGTGGGCGCGTCCGCCGCGGTGCGCGCCGCGGCCCTCGCCTCGTACGGGCCGCAGGTGTGCCTGCGCGGGCTGTGGCTGGCGCGCTGCGACACCCTGCTGAACCTCGCGGACGCGCTGTACGGGCAGGACGACAGCCCGATTCCGCTGCTGCGCAGCCAGCGCGGGCGCGCCTGGCAGCTCACGCCGCTGGACTTGTGAGGACGGGCCCCGGGCGGCTGCCGCCCGGGGCCCGGTGCTCAGCGGCGGATCGCGGTCGGCAGCTTGACGTGCGTGACCTTGGTGTTCAGTCCGCTGTCGCGCAGCCGGCCGTTCTCGTCGAACGCCTCGGGGCCGTCCGACATCCCGAAGTCGTTGTCGTTGATCAGCGCGAGGGTGTCACGGCCCACCAGGGCCACGCCCTCGACCTTGCCCGGCACTCCGGGGACCTTGCCGAGGTCGACGACGAGGCGCTTCTCCAGCACGTCGACGCCGGCGCCGGCGAGGTCCTGGGTCTGCTCGTAGCTGGGGGAGGTCGCCGCCTCGTCCCAGCGGCTGTCGAGGATGCCCTCGCCGCGCGGCAGCTCCACCCGGTGCAGCCGGGCGGTGCGGTCGGTGCGCTCCTGCACCAGGACGGTGTTCGCGTCCACCGCGACCAGGGCGGACACCTTCAGCTCCGACTGGTCGGCCTCCTGCGGGTCCACGACGTTCACGGGGTCGACGCGGTAGGCGTACTCCCCCGTCACCTCGCCCTCGTCGGGCGAGAACCGCAGCAGCCGCAGGTTGCGGGACGCCTCGCCGGCGGCCTTGTCGGGCACCAGCAGCGGGCTCTGCACCGCGATCACCAGATCGCCGCCGGGCAGTACGGTCAGCGCTTCGAAGCCGCGGTTCTGCTTGCGGTTCAGCAGGATCGACGGCAGCGCCTCGACCACGGGGTAGTCGGCACCCCGCAGCTTCAGGCCCTCGGGCACGTAGCGGGTGAGCACCCGGCCGCGCGCGGAGACGTGGACGAGGGACGGGCTGTACTCGTCGACCAGCCAGAACGTCCCGTCGGCGGCCCGGACCAGACCCTCGGTGTCGAGCCCGTTCGGGTTCGTCTCCAGCGCGGTGCGCGCGTCGTACGTGAACGGGGCCTCGTCGCGGGCGAGTTGGTTCGGCAGGCCGGTGACGGGCTTGCCGGACCGGGTGGTGACGGGGACGGCGTCGAGCACCCGGACCCGTTCGCCGTCGACCTTCACCCGGACGATCGCCGGGTTGAACCCGGGTACGGGGAACGTCCGGCGCTTCTTGCCGTCCACGGTGATCAGGCCGTTGGGTCCGCGGTCGGTGAGCGCCCAGAACTCGCCGGGCCGGTCGGCCGGGTAGAGGTCGCTGCCGACGCCGAGGTGTACGCCGCGGTCGTCGTCGACGGAGCCGGGGATCAGGCCGTTGCTGAACTCGGCGAGCGGAATCTCGTCCAGTACGGCGGACCCGGTGACGACGGGTCCTTGCGTCTGCTTCGGGGAGTCGCCGCCGGGCCGGGCTCCGCCGGACCGGGCGTCGGGCCGGCCGTCGGTGGCGGTCGCGGTGAAGGCGACGCCGCCGACGAGGGCGAGGGGCAGGGCGACGGTGAGCGCGATGCGCAGGGGGCGCGCGAGGCGCGAACGGGATTGCTGACGGGGGGACATCGGGCCTCCTGGTGGGGGACAGGGCCGGGCGGTCGGCCGACGGGTGGGGCCGTCGACTCCGCGTGGATCACCGACTCTGCCGCACGCCCCCGACCCGCGAACGGAGTTCCCGCCCTTACGGCCGAACCTCGCCCTCGCGCCAGCGGTTCCATCAGAAGTTCACCCGGGTTTCACCCGTAATACCGAGCCCGTCGAAACCCTTCCCGCGCCATTCTGGCTGAAATGCACAGGCCACGGAATCCGTGGGAACGTGGTCAGCCCGCCGCGCGGGCCAACGCCCGGTGCTCGGTCGGCCGGAGCCCCATGGTCCGCTTGAACGCCACGCTCAGCGCGTACGCGTTGGCGTACCCCACCTTGCGGGAGACCGCGGCCACCGTCTCGTCGGTCTCCGCGAGGAGGTCCGCGGCCCAGCAGATGCGCCAGTCCGTCAGGTACGCCATCGGCGACTGCCCCACCAGGTCCGAGAACCGCCGGGCGAACCGCGCCCGCGACAGCCCGACCTCGGCGGCGAGCCCCGCGACCGTCCACGCGCGGGCCGGATCGCCGTGGATCAGCTTGAGCGCCCGCCCGACCACCGGGTCCTGATACGCCCGGTACCAGGCGGGCGCGTGCGCGTGCGGCAGCTCGAACCAGTCCCGCATCGCCGAGACGAGCAACAGGTCCAGCAGCCGGTCCAGGACCACCTGGCGCCCGGGCACGTCCCGCCCGACCTCCCGCTGGATCATGTCGAGCGCCGGGCACCCCTCGGGCGGCAGCGGCACGCGGGCAATCGGCGGCAGCGCGCTCAGCACCCTCTGCGAGACGCTGCCGTGCAGTTGGTACGTCCCCTTCAGCAGGACGACGCCGGTTTCCTCCTCCGCCTCCAGCGGGCACATCGGCAGGTCGCCGCCGAGGACCAGCGCGCCCTCGGGGGTCGTGCACCGGTGGTCGTCGCGGACGAACGCGCGCGGCGCGGTGTCCGGCGAGTCGGCGACGGTGTACGGCGCGGGGCCGACGACGATCGCCACGTCGCCGTGGCGCAGCGGCACCGGCTCCACCCCGTCCCGCACCACCCAGCCGTCTCCCCGGAGCATCGTCAGCAGCGCCAGCGGCGTCCCTTCGAGGAACTGCAGCGACCAGGGCGGCGTGACCACGGACTGGTCGAAGAGGGCGCCCCGGGGCCGGACGTCTTGGAGCAGGCTCGACAACGCGTCTTCCATGCCCCGGATCGTACGGCCGCGGCTGGCAGGCGGGCGAGACGATCAGACATCGAAGCGAGAGGAGTAACCATCGCCCGTGCCGCACGGCTCCGCTGTACTGATCCGTATGACGACAACGACGCACACCACCCCCTCCCGTGACTCCTCCCCCGCCGACTTCGGGACCGTGCTGGTGCTCGGCGGCACCGGCAAGACCGGCCGCCGGGTCGTCGCCGAGCTGCGCAGCCGCGGCTTCACCACCGTCGCGGCCTCCCGCACCGGCGAGGTCCGCTTCGACTGGGCCGACCGCTCCACCTGGGAGCCGGGCCTGACCGGCGTGCGTTCCGTGTACGTCGTGGACTCCCAGGGCCCGGGCATGGGCGAGGAGGTCAGGGACTTCGCGGCGCTCGCCGCCCGGCTGGGCGTGGAGCGGCTGGTGCTGCTCTCCGCCCGGTCCTGGCCCGAGATCGACGCGACCAATCCGCACCTGGCCCCCGAGCGGGAGGTCCGCGAGTCGGGCCTGCGGTGGACGATCCTGCGCCCCACCTGGTTCGCGGAGAACTTCACCGAGCTGGAGTTCTTCGCCCCGCTGCTGGAGACCGGCGAGCTGCGGCTGCCGACCGGCTCGGGCCGGGAGCCGTTCGTGGTCCTCCAGGACCTGGTGGACGTGGCCGTCGCCGCGCTGACGGAGGACGGTCACGCGGGTCGTACGTACACCTTGTCCGGCGCGCGCTCGCTGAACTTCGCCGACGCGGTCGCGGAGATCGCGGGGGCGTCCGGCCGCACCCTGCGCTTCACGCCGGTGAGCGAGGAGGAGTACCGCGCGGACGTGGCGGCGGCCGGCTACCCCGAGGAGGTCGCCGACCTGCTGGTGACGATCCTCCACCACATCCGCGACGAGGGCGGCGCGAGCGTGACGGACGGCGTGCGGCAGGCGCTGGGGCGCGAGCCGCGCGACTTCTCGGAGTACGTCCGGACGACGGACTTCAGCGCCGTCGGCGCTACCGAAGCTTCCGTCGCTACGGCTTGATGCCGCCCCCGGCAGTGCGCCGCCGGACCCAGTCCGACCGGCCGAGCACGTACTCGACCTCGCCGTGCTCGGAGCCCTCGATCGGCTCGGGCCACTCCCCGGTGTAGGTGCGCAGGAGGGTCAGTCCGGCCTTCTCCATCACCCGCCGGGAGCGGGTGTTGACCGTCATGGTGTTCGCGGTGACCATGTCGACCCCCAGATCGGTGAAGCCCTTGTCGACCAGGGCCCGGGCGCCCTCGGTGGCGTATCCGCTGCCCCAGGCGGACGCGTTCAGCCGGTAGCCGAGTTCGACGACGGCGCCGATGTCGTCGGCCAGGGGCGCGAACTCGAACCAGCCGAGGAACGCGCCGGTCGCCTTCTCCTCGACGGCCCAGTACCCGCGGGTGCCGAGGCACGGGTAGTGGTGGAGGAAGCGCGGCAGGGTCCTCGTGCGGACCGTCTCGGGGCTGCTCGGCTTGCCGCCGCTGATGTAGCGCATGACGTCGGGATCGCCGTGCAGAGCGATGAGGCGGTCGGCGTCGGCGGTGGTGAACGGCCGCAGGGCGAGCCGTGCGGTCTCCAGGAAGACGGACATGTGCCGATCCTCACGGCCGGGCCGCCGGCTCCGCCAGTCGATTTGCGGTGGCACCGCTCAGGGAGTAGGTACGGCGTTGGACTCGTCGTCCAGCCAGATCCGCTGCCCGGCGGCGGTGACGGTGATCCCGTAGCGGTCCCGCACGGGCCGTCCGCGGACGGCCCAGTCCCCGTACGCCGTCTCGACCGTCTCCCACAGCCGGCGCGGCCCGTACTGCTCGACGGCGTACGCGTCGTGCCCCGGCACGTAGTCGACGGAGGCCCAGGAGAGGCGGTCGTCGGCGAGGATCCACAGCGTGGACTCGCCGCTGCCGTCGTCGGCGTCCACCAGCGCGTACCAGGCGTCCGGCAGCGCGAGCCCGACGTGGAACAGCGCGTCCGGGCTGCGCAGGAGGTCCTGCGGGTGGAAGGTCGTGCGCGTGACGTCCGCGAGTTCGGCGTGGTGCACGAAGTCAGACAGATAGCCCCGGTGGGGCCGCCCGTTGCGGGTCCGCATGAACGCCGGGTACCCGTGGAACCGGCCGCGCCCCACGCCGTCGTCCACGTCCAGCACGGCGTAACTGGCGTGGAAGAAGCTACCGCCCCACGGCGCGACGACCCGCCCGCCGGGCACCTGCTCGATCCACGCGTACGGGATGCGGGGCACGGTGTACGTGGCGATCAGCCGGTCGTACGGCGCGCTGGCCGGCCATCCGCGGTCGGCGTCGCCGCGGACGATGGCCGGGCAGTACCCCGCCAACGCGCAGTTCCGCACGGCTTGTTGGACGAGCGCGGCATCCACGTCCACGGCGACGACGTTCTCCGACCCCAGCCGATGCGCCAGCCAGGCCGCGTTGTACCCGGTCCCGGCCCCGGCTTCGAGCACCCGGTGTCCGGGCGCGGCCTGGAGCAGCCGCAGCATCTCCAACATCACCGACGGCATCGAACTCGACGACGTCGGCAGCAGGTAGCCGCCCTGCGGGGTGTCGCGGCCGTCGTTGTACTGCGTGGTGAGCGGCAGGTCCCCGTACGCGTACCGCAGCCACTGGTCCGGCGCGCGGCTGCGGGACACGACGCGCCCCCTGGCCTCGAACGTGTCCGGCAGGAACAACTCCCGCGGCACGGCGGCGACCGTCTCCCGCCACTCCGCGGGCACCGCGTCCTTGTTCACCAGGATCTCGACCAGTCGCTGCGGCGAAGTCACGTCAGCGCGTCACTCCTCGTCGGGCTGCGCCGGCGGAATCGGCCGCTCCCACTGCCCGTCGGACTCCCGCGGCGCCTGCTGCTGATCCCCGTCCGCGCCGCCCTTGCCGTCCCCGTGCTTCCCCATGCTCCGACCTCCGTACGCTCCGTTCCTCCCCTCCCCGTAGACTCCCGCACCCCCGCGCCCCCCGGCAGCCCTCTTCCAGCCGCCCCCCACGGCGCGTTGTGGCACAACCCGCGCGCATCCGCTCGCCGCGGCGGCACAAGTGAGCCCCGCCGCGCGTGGGTCTGCGCGACGGGGCGGGTTGCGCTACGGGGTGCGCTACGCGCGGTTCAGCGAAGGGAGCCGTCCTTGACGCCGGCGACGAAGGACGCGAACGCGGACGCGGCTATGTCCAGGGCCGGACCGGACGGGTCCTTCGAATCACGGACCGGGACGATGCCGCGCGAGGCGACGACATTGGCGGCAACTTCCACACAAGCGCCGCCATGTTCGCTGTATGAGGACGTGAACCAGCGGGGGGTTTGGGACGTCACAAGGTGCCCTTTCGAAACTTGTTGATCGTGGCCACAGACTCGGCCTGCGACTGAGCTTCGGCTTGTAGCTGATGGTAGGACGTCAGCAGAGGCACGACGGCGGCGCTGTCTCGTACGAGGCGCCCGCGCTGAGCGGACTCGGCGTAGGACATCAGAGACCGATCCCCCAGCGTCAGAATGTAGAGCGGCAGGCTGAGGGGTCGGCGGGCGCCCATCTCGAACGGGGCGACCTGAAGCACGGTGTTCGGTTGCTCGGCGAACTCGATCAACCGTGTCAGTTGCGCTTCCATGACCTCGCGCCCACCGATAGGTCGACGCAGACAGCTCTCATCGAGCACCACGAAGATCGAGGGGAGCGGCGTGCGAGTGAGAGCGGCTTGCCTTCGCTCGACGAGAGCTACTTGCTCGCCAGCCTGTTCCGGAGTTGCAACTCCGCGTTTGACGTCGCTCTCCGCCAGGACCGTGGCGTATTCCGGAACCTGGAGCAGCCCCGGTACGACACCGACTTCGTACAGTCGGATCTCCGCGGCCCGCCTCTCTTGCTCGACGTACTCCGGGAAACCCTCCAGCCAAGCCGTTTGCCGCACAGCAAGGCACTGGCGTTCGAGCCTGCCTTCAGTGCCGAACACGCGATCGGCGGTCCGTGCGAACCGTGGAGTTGGAGCACGCCGACCAGTTTCCACGGCCGAGATGTGCGTCCCCGAGCAGCCCATCAGATCGGCCAACTCGTCCTGCGTCAGACCCTGCTCGTCCCGCAGAAAGCGTAAACGCTGACCAAAGGCCGCTTTCGGCGACTCCTCAGGGTGCAATTCTTTACGGTTCAACGTCCTTCACCTAACTCCCCAAACAGTTACCGTAAGTTGAAGGTCATGCCACTGTAGGTCACGCTGAACTCGCTTGGTAGTGGGGGGCAATACGAATAGGAGTGGCATATGACCGAGAACAATGCACCCGCTCCCCGACCCGAACTCGCCGTAGGCGAACTCGCTTTCGATGTCGTCATGAAACGCGTGGGCGTGGTCATGGCGAAGTACCCCACCCGCTACTACCTCCGCCCTCCCCGCGGGGGATACGAATGGGAAGCCCCGCCCAGCGAACTCCGCCCCGCCACCACCGCCGACCTGATCTCTCCCGCGCTCACGGAGATCAATGCCAATAGCCGCCATTCGGTATGACGCAGCGGAATATGACAAAAGGAAGGGAGGAGCCTCTTGCTGAACATCGAACCCTCGAACGTCACGCCGGACGGCACGCGCATGGTGCAGCTCTGGGACAGCAACGCCCCGCACCGCGTCGTCCTCACCCCGCGCGCCTCGTTCACGCGGTTCCTCGGGCTCGCGATGGACGACGGCTACCGGGACCTGGAGGCGACCGACGAGGAGATGACCGCGGCGGCGCGCGCGGCCCGTACCGCCGTCGACTGCCAGGAGGGCATACTCCCGGACCTCCCGCCGCGCTCCCCGTACGGCGTCGAGGACTAGAGGCGGGTGCTCAGCGGCGGTGCCGCCGGTCTGGGGCGACGGGAGGTCGATTCCCCAGACCGGCGACGGCTCCTGGCCGCGGGGCCAGGAGCCGGGTGGATCAGATGCGTACCTGCCGGCCGGTCCACTGCGGGGAGCCGAGGCCGATGTAGCCGAGGCTCTGCCAGCCGCCGCGGCCGTCGCCGCCCAGGTTCAGCAGCGCGCGAACGCTGCCGTTCGCACCGATGACGAGGTAGTCCGCGACGTTGTCGGCGTTGATGTCGCCGAATCGGACTTGGCCGCCGGTCCAGTGCGAGGAACCCGAAGCAATCTGCCCCAGGTCCTCCCAGCCACCCCGACCGTCACCGCCACGGTTCAACAGAGCGCGGACACTGCCGTTCGCACCCACGACGAGATAGTCGGCGATGTTGTCGGCGTTGATGTCAGCGAACCTGACCTGACCGCCGGTCCACTGCGAAGAGCCCGCGGCGATGTGGCCGAGGTTCTCCCAGCCGCCGCGGTTGTCGCCGCCGCGGTTCAGCAGGGCACGCGCGTTGCCGTTCGCGCCGACGACGAGGTAGTCCGTACGGCCGTCCGCGTTGACGTCGGCGAACCTGACCTGGTCACCGGTCCACTGCGAAGACCCGGAAGCAACCTGGCCCAGATCCTCCCAGCCACCCCGACCGTCACCGCCACGGTTCAGCAGAGCCCGCACGCTGCCGTTCGTACCAACGACGAGGTAGTCCGTACGGCCGTCCGCGTCGAAGTCGGCGAACCTGACCTGGTCGCCCGTCCACTGCGAAGACCCGGAAGCAACCTGGCCCAGATCCTCCCAGCCGCCACGGTTGTCACCGCCACGGTTCAGCAGGGCCCGGACGCTGCCGTTCGTACCGACGACGAGATAGTCCGCGCGGCCGTCCGCGTCGAAGTCCACGTCCTGGTCGCCGAGGGTGAGGCCCGCTCCCGGCGGGGCGGGCGCCACCGTGACGTTCTCGGTGATCACGCCCCGCACCTCGGGCCGGGCCAGCACGTCGTAGAAGCCCCGCGCCATCTTCCGGTAGCCGTTGTCGTTCGGGTGGAGCCCGTCGGGCAGGTCATTGACCTTGAGGCGCGGGAAGTTCACCTGGAACACCTTGAAGCCGTTCGCCTGGCGTGCGGCGACCACCCCCGGTAGCGCGTTGTTGAAGGCATTCACCCGGTCGCCCACCGCCTGCCGGTAGTTGGGCACGATGCCGGCGACGAGGATGGTCACGTCCGGGGCGACGGCCAGGATGCGGTCCATCAGGTTGCCCAGACGCGCGGGCGCGGTGGCGACCTCGTGGTTGCGGTTGATGTCGTTGCTGCCGAGGTGCAGCGTGATCACATTGGGCTTGGCCGCGTACAGCCATGACTCAATGTCCGCGGCGACCTGTTCGATCAGGAAGCCCGAGTGCCCCTCGTGGTCAGGGTCGGGCATGTTCCCGTGCTGGAGGGAACCGACGAAGTCGAGCGTGCCCACCCGTCCCTGGAGGTGGTTGCGCAGGTAGTCCCGGTAGCCGTTGCCGGTGCTGCTGCCCACGCCCTGGGTGATGGAGTCGCCGATCGGCATCACGGCCAGCCGGGGAATCTGCCACGGCGGCTGGGTTCCGCCCTGGCCCGGGGTGTCGCCGTGGTACGTGTACTCGTTCAGCTTGGCGACGGTGGTCAGCGGGGTCGGGTCGCCGTTCTTGTACTGGTCGACGGCGAGGAAGTTGGGCTTCTTGCGGGCGGCGGGCATGCAGAACCGCTCGGCCCGGTTCTGGAGCTTCGAGTTGTCGTTGGTGTACGTCGGGGCGAGCGGGGCGTCACGGAAGTGGTTCATGACGAACAACCGACGGAACTTCGGCTCCTCCTTGGTCAGGGGAACGTCGTGCCACCGGCTGAAGCACCTCCAGTTGGAGTTGCCGAGCCCGGGCCCCATGGACCAGTAGTTCTCCACGGTCCAGTCCTTGCCGGACATCACCCCGAAGCCCTCCCGGGCCGCGTTCTCGTCGTCGTGCTTGTCGGAGAAGACGATCAGGCGCTTGTTGTCGTTGATCATCTCCGAGCGGCGGGGCCACCCGTTCTCGTGGACCTGTTCGAGGCGGGGGTTGTAGATCAGGCTGCTGAGCGCGCCCTGGACGGACGGGTGATCGAAAGCGGACTTGAGCTGCGCCGCGGAGACCCGGTCCTCGATGAAGAGGGTGACTATCTCATTCCGCTTGTCGGGCCTGTTGAGCCATTGCGTGATGTCCGCCAGCACGTTCTCCAGCGGCCGTATTTCGAGGGACGAGCACGGCTTGTGGCAGACGCCGATCGTTCCGTGGTGGTTGTGGACGTCGATCATCAGGCCGCGCACGCCGTCGTTGAGCTGCCCGACGATCGAATGCGGCTGGGCGGGGCCCATGACCCCGGGGATGTCCTCGGTGTTCTGGAACGCGTTGTGCGTCGTGAGGAAGGTGAGCTGGTCGAAGGTGGGATCGGTGAGGTCGTCGCCGGTCCGCGGGGTCTTCGGCGGGTCGATGGGCGTGACGTACCACTGGGCGGTCTCGTCAGTGGCGGTGCTGAAGATCGGCCACGCCACCTCCTCGTCCGTGACCTGCCCGGCGGCCAGCCGCTCGGCGCTGCCCGGGCCGGTGTGGAGGGAGTACTTCTCGCCGGCGATTCCCTGGAGCCACCAGTTGCCCGAGGCGTTTCCGCATCCCACGAGACTGGGCCAGGCGTTCGCGTTGCTCCGCCCGAGGCACTGGCCGTCGCGGCTGGTGCTCCTGATCCAGTGCGAGCCGTCCGACTGCGGGACGAACTCCCACTGCTGATGGTCCTCGTTGCCCTTCGGGGGGCGGCTGTCGACGTTGTCCCTCGCCGCCGAGAGGGCGAAGCCGTTCTTGACGTTCTGAATGTAGAAGGCGGCGGGCGGACCACCCGGGGCGGCCACGGCGGCCCCGGCCCCAGCCAGCACCGCCCCCGCACTCAGCAGCCCCGCGACGAGCGCCGTCACCAGCGCGTACACCACCGCGCGAAGGGGCAGACGCTGCCGTTTGGGGCGGGGTGGGCGGGCGGGAGCCGCGGTCGTTCTGTCGGTGTGTCTCAAAGGAAACCCTTCCTGCCGGATCCGGTCGGGGCCTGGCGGCCCCTCACGTCCTTAGGGGGAAGGGGCGACAGAGGTTGTCTCCCGCGCGGACAATGGCGCGATCAGGGTGGGCGTGGCTGGAAATCAGCCTCCAGGGCGTATCTCCCAGCGCTCCCGCTCCACGTCCACCGTCCCCTCCTTTCCTCATCCCCTCCTTCCCTCTCCGCTCCTCTCACGAAGCCCGGGCGTCGTGCTTCTCGCGGTTGGTGAGGACTTCGGGCATGTGGTGTTGCGCCCACTGCCGGAGGCCGCGCGTCAGGTGGTGGAGCGAGAGGCCGAGGGCCGTCAGTTCGTAGGTGACGGTGACGGGGACCGTGGGGGTCACCGTGCGGGTGAGGAGGCCGTCGCGTTCGAGGGCTCGGAGGGTCTGGGTCAGCATCTTTTGGCTGACGCCGACCAGGAGGCGGGCGAGTTCGGAGTAGCGCATCGCCTGCGGAGCGGCGGATGTGTCGCCGCCCAGGGCGCACAGGATCAGCACGGCCCACTTGTTGGATATCCGGTCGAGGAGCTGGCGGCTGGGGCACTCCGCGAGGAACGCGTTGTACTCCGCCTTCGTATTCGTCACCGGCCTCGTACCTCTCCTTCAGTTAGTTACACACTTCAGAGTGCCTACTTCCCGGCAGGAAGCAACTCTCCAACACTGGTGCACAAGAGGCCGGAGCCGCCACCCCCGGAACGAGCAGAACGAGACGAAAGGCGCCACGATGCACACGTCCTCCCCATCCCTCCCCGGTGGAACCTGGACACTGGGCGACGCGACCGTCACCCGGTTCGGGTACGGCGCGATGCAGCTCGCCGGCCCGTGGGTCATGGGGCCGCCGGCCGATCGCGACGGTGCGTTGGGCGTGCTGCGGGAGGCGGTCGGGCTCGGGATCACCCACGTCGACACCAGCGATGCGTACGGGCCGCGCATCACGAACCGGCTGATCCGCGAGGCGCTGCACCCCTACCCGGAGTCGTTGCTCATCGCCACCAAGGTGGGCGCGAACCGCGACGCCGAGGGCGGGTGGCCCACGGCCCGGCGGCCCGAAGACCTGCGCCAGCAGGTCCACGAGAACCTCGAATCCCTCAGCGTCGAGGTCCTGGACCTGGTCAACCTGCGGATGGGCGACGCACAGAGCCCCCGGGCCGGCTCCCTCGCGGAGGCGTTCGAGACGCTCGTCGGGCTCCAGCGCGAGGGGCTGATCCGGCACCTCGGCATCAGCAACGTCACCGCGGAGCAGGTCGACGAGGCGCGCGGCATCGCGCCGGTGGTATGCGTGCAGAACATGTACAACCTCGCCCACCGGAACGACGACGACCTGGTGGACGAACTCGCCGTCGACGGCATCGCCTACGTGCCGTTCTTCCCGCTGGGCGGCTTCACGCCGCTGCAGTCCGAGGCCCTTTCGCGGGTCGCGGGCCGGTTGGGGGCGACGCCCATGTCCGTTGCGCTGGCGTGGCTGTTGCAGCGCTCGCCGAACATCCTGCTCATCCCCGGCACCTCCTCCACCGCGCATCTGCGCGAGAACGTCGCGGGCGCCGGGCTCGCCCTCTCCGACGAGGACGTGGCGGAGCTGAACGACATCGGTCGCCGGGCGAAGCCCTGAACGAAGCCTGAACGGAGCCGGCCGGCTAGCGAACCGCTCCGGGGCCGGCCCGCTCAGTGATCAACCGCCGGTAGTTCGGGCACTGGGCGGGGTCCTCGTGCTCACAGTTCAGGCCGCCCTCGACGAGCTCCAACGACGCCTGGGCCGCCGCGATCCTCGACCGGAGTTCGTCGGCCGCGGGGCGCAGGATCTCGTGGCGGGTGGTGCGGTCACTCGTTCCGAGCCACCTCCCGATGGTGGTCAGGTCGAAACCGGCCTCCTTCATGATGAGGATCGTCGCGACGCGGGTGAGGTCGTCCGTGCCGTACCGGCGGCGCCCGCCGGGGTCCCGTACGGGGCGCAGCAGCCCCATCGCCTCCCAGTGCCGCAGCACGTGCGTGGCCAGGCCGAACCGCGCCGCGATGGCGCCGATGCTCAACGTGCCGCGGCCGACACCGCCGCCAGCACCACCTTCGCCGCTGTCACCGCCTCCGCCTCCGCTTGACTTCATATCGACATTAAGTCGCAGCATGGCGGCCATGTCCAACATGTCTGAGAATCAGGAAGCGGTGGCTGAACACCGCGACACCGAAGCCCTGTTGGGGGTCCTGGACGCTGCGGACCGGCTGTCGAGCGCCGCCCGGCTGCGGGTCCGCTCCTACGAGCTGTTGCGGCTCGCCCCGGGGTCGACCGTCGTGGACGTCGGCTGCGGCGCCGGTCGGGCCGCGGGCGAACTGGCCGAACAGGGCGTCCGCGCGGTGGGCGTGGACCCCAGCCCGTGGATGCTGGCCGCGGCCCGGGGGCGGTGGCCGGCGGCCGAGTTCCGGGAGGCGGGGGCGGAGGAACTGCCGTTCGCCGACGGAAGCGTCCGCGGCTACCGCGCCGACAAGGTCTTCCACCTGCTCCAGGAGCCGGCGCGCGCGGTGGCGGAAGCGCGCCGGGTCCTGCGCCCGGGCGGCCGGATCGTGCTGGTCGGGCAGGACTGGGACGCCATCATGATCGACTCTGCCGACGCGGCGCTCACCCGGACGATCGTGCACGCCCGCGCCGACCTCCTGGGCGCGCCCCGCGCCGGACGGCAGTACCGCGGCCTGCTGCTCGCCGGCGGCTTCGACGACGTCGCCGTCGAAGTGCACACCAGCGTGTTCACCGATCCCGCGATGCTGCCGCTGCTCGCGCGGCTCGCCGAGCCGGCCTGCGCCAGCGGCGCCGTCGACCGCGACCGGGCGGACGGCTGGCTCGCCGAACAGCGCGGGCGCGCCGAGGCCGGGCGCTTCCTCGCCGCGATCCCGTTCTTCGTCGCCTCCGCCTCCGCCAGCGCCTGAGCGGTCCGGGGCCGCGCCGTCGGCGTCAGCGCTGCGGGCTGATCCCCGCGACGGTGAGCTGGAACAACCGGTGCGCCCTCGCGGCGGGGTCGGGGTGGCCGGCCGTCGCCAGCGCGATGCCGACCGCCAGGGCGATCAGGTCGGCGGGGGTGGCGTCCGGGGACGCCCGGCCATCGCGTACGGCGCGGTCCAGCAGCGGGGCCGCCGCCGCTTCCAGGTCCGCCGCGCAACTGTTCTCGTGGACCGGGTCCGTCTCGGCGAAGTCGTACGACAGGGCGGCGGCCAGGCCCCGCGCGCAGACGCAGTACTCGACGACCTCGCCCAGCCACTCCAGGAGCGCGGCGCGGCTGTCGTCGTGGTCGGCCAGGTCGTGGGCGCGGGCGCCGAGGGCCGTGATGCGCTCCTGGGCGACGGCCTCCAGCAGGGCGCGGCGGGTGGGGAAGTGGCGGCGCACGGTGGCCGAGCCGACGCCGACGGTGCGGGCGATCTTCTCCAGGGACGCGTCGGCGCCGTGGGCGGCGACCTCCTGCTCGGCCACGGCGAGGATGCGTGCGTAGTTGCGCCGGGCGTCGGCGCGTTGGCGTTCGGGACGCTCAGAGCGCTCGGGCTGCTGCGGCATCGGCATGGCGTTCACCTCCGGCGTTGCTAAGTGGCGGGCTCCGCCGTATCGTATCGAAACGTAAACGGCGGGGCCCGCCACTTATTGGACGCCCACTCCTGAGGAGAGCCATGTCCGCAGATCCCGCAGCTTCCGCAGCCACCGAAGCCGCCACCGCTTCCGCGCCCGTCCTGGTGACCGGCGCCACCGGCAAGCAGGGCGGCGCGACCGCCCGCGCCCTGCTCGCGCAGGGCGTCCCCGTCCGCGCGCTGGTGCGCGACGCGTCGACCGACCGGGCCAAGGCCGTCGAAGCGCTCGGCGCACAGCTCGTCGTCGGCGACCTCCGCGACCGCGAGTCCCTGACCCGGGCCGCCGAGGGCGCCCGCGCCGTCTTCTCCGTACAGCTGCCCCTCAACGACCAGGGATTCGACTTCGACGGCGAGGTGGCCCAGGGCCTGAACCTGATCGAGGCCGCGAAGTCCGCGGGCGTACCGCAGTTCGTGCAGACCTCGGTCACCGGCGCCGACCAGCACACACGGGCTCCCGGCTGGGCCGAGGGCCGCTGGGCTCCGCTGGAGCCGTACTACGCCGCCAAGTCCGCGATCCAGGAAGCGGTCCGTACGGCCGGCTTCACCCACTGGACGCTCATCAAACCCGGCTTCTTCATGGAGAACGCCCTCCCGTCCGCGGGCTACCTCTTCCCGCGCGGCATCGAGGGCGGCCTCGTCACGCCCCTGGCCCCGAAGACCGTGCTGCCTCTCGTCGCGGCGGACGACATCGGCGCGGCAGCCGCCGCGGCCATCGCGGCACCGGAGCGGTTCCACCGGGTGGAGTTGGAGCTGGCGAGCGAACGCCTGTCGGTGGCGGAGATCGCCGACGTCGTCTCCCGCTCCCTCGACGTCCCCCCGCCCGTACTGGCCGCGACGGACAAGGAGATCCTCGCCGCGGGGATGCCGGAGTTCCTGCTCCCCGCCCAGGCGTGGCAGAACGTGTTCGACCCGCCGGCCCATCCGAAGTTCGCGCGGGAACTCGGCATCCCGCTGACCCGTTTCGACGAGTGGGCGCGGAAGCACCTGTCCCCCGCGCAATAGGACGCCTCGCACATCGGGGAGGACGGCATGGCGACCCGGCATCTGTACGTGGTGCGGCACGGCATGGCCGACGCGTTCGGCGAGCTGACAGAGGCGGGCCGGCAGCAGTCGGAGCTGCTGGCGGAGCGCCTCGCCGCCCTCCCGGTCGACGCGGTGTGGCACTCGCCGCTCCCGCGCGCGGTGCGCTCGGCGCGGATCGTCGGCGAGCGCCTGGGTGACATACCCGTGCGGGAAGCGGCCGAGTTGGTGGACCACGTCCCGTACGTCCCGACGGAGATCCCCGCGCCCTGGGCGGGGTTCTTCGACGGGTACGACCGGGCCGAAGCAGCCGAGGGCTCCCGCCTCGCGGACGCCCTCACCGCCCGCTTCGCCCGCCCCGCCGCGTCGGAGACCCACGAGGTCCTGGTCACCCACGCCTACCAGGTGTCCTGGCTGCTCCGCCACGCCCTCGACGCGCCACCAGTGCGGTGGTTGGGCCTCAGCTGCGGAAACACCGCGCTGACGGCGATCGACTACGCGGACGGCGCGGCACCGCGCGTACTGACGTACAACGACATGAGCCACCTCCCGCCCAGCCTGCGCTGGACGGGCTTCGGTCCGGGCGTGCGGCCGTAGGGCCAGGGCCTGCCTTACGGAGCGCGGGTCAGCTCTCGGCGCGGAGGGCCTCGTGGGCCGCCGTGAGGCGGTGGAGGTCGTCGTGGGTCGGGTGGGTGCCCGAGATGTCGTCTGCCCAGGTGAGGAGGCGTTCGAGGGAGGCGTTGGGCTCGGTCGTGGTGAGGCGGGGGGTGCCGAGGGCGACGTCGCCGGTCGTGCCGTCGAGGGTGATGAGGGTGCCTTCGTCGAGGGGGCGGGCGCCGGGGGTCGGGGATGCGCCGACGACGGCGGGTTTGCCCAGGGCCCGGGCGACGACCGCCGCGTGGCTGGCGGGGCCGCCGCGGGCGGTGAGGATGCCGGCGGCTGCGGCGAGGCCGGGCATGTCGTGCGGGGAGGTTTCGGGGCGGACGAGGACGACCGGGCCTTGCGCGGCCATGCGGATCGCGGCCTCGGTGGTGGTGGCGACCCGGCCGACGGCCACCCCGGGGCAGGCGCCCACGCCACGGGCCACGACGTCGGCGGACGACGGGGCCGCGATGCGGGGGGTGCGGGCGTGGCGCAGGTGGTGCGGGGAGACCCTGAGCAGCGCCTCGGTGCGGGTGATCGTGCCCTCGTCGGCGAGGTCCGTCGCCACGCGCACGGCCGCGCCCGCGGTGAAGCGGCCCGGGCGGGCCTGGAGGAACCACAGCTCGCCGCTTTCGAAGGTGAACTCGACGTAGGCCGCGTCGCGCAGCTGCTCCTCGATGCGGCGCAGGGCGGCGGTGAGGGCCCTCCACACGGCGGGGGCGCGCTCTGCGAGGTGGTGCAGCGGGTGGGTGGGGGTGCGGCCGGAGACGACGTCGTCGCCCTGGTGGCCGAAGAGGACGTCGCCGTACGGGACGTTCTCCCCGGTGTTGGGATCGCGGCTGAAGGCGACCCCGGAGCCGCTGCGGGCGTCGCGGTTGCCGAACACCATCGTCTGCACGATCGCCGCGGTGCCGAGGTCGTGCGGGAGGCCGTGGAGTTCGCGGTAGGTGCGGGCGCGCGGCGCGTGCCACGAGGAGAACACCGCGGCGAGCGCCAGTTCCAACTGGCGGGCCGCCTCTTCGGGTACGGCGCCGCCCGCCGCCGCAGCCGCGAAGGTCGACAGGAAGCGCTGCCGCGCACGGTGCGCGAAGGGCGCGTCGCCGGTCTCGGTCGCGAGCGCGGCGGTCGTCTCCTCCGTCAGGCCCAGGTTGAGGACCGTGTCCATCATGCCGGGCATGGAGACGGCCGCCCCGGAGCGGACGGCCACCACCAGCGGGCGGCGCGCCCCGCCGAAGAGGCGTCCCGTCGCGGCCTCCAAGTCGCCGAGCGCGGCGCCCAGTTCCGTGGTGAGCCCGTCGGGCAGGCGTCCGTCGCGCAGGAACGCACGGCACGCCTCGGTGGTGACGACGAACCCGGCGGGCACCGGCAGCCCCAGGCGCCGGAGCTCCACGAGTCCCCGCGCCTTCGCGCCCAGCACCTCCGCCGGCTCCTCGACCTCCGCGGACAGCGGGCGGATCCACCTCGTCGAAGCACCACCCGGGTTCACCGCGGGATGCCCAGGGTGGCGAGAAGGTCTTCGTGCAGCTCCGCCCACACGGTGTGGTACGAGGCGGTGTGGTCGGTCAGATACCCCGACTCGCCCGCCACGGCCCGGTTGAGGGCCTCCGCGAGCCGGACGCCGTAGCCGGCGTAGCGGGGCAGCGCGGCGATCAGCTCGGCGACGACGACCGCGGCCCGCAGGTGCAGGTCGAGGAACCGGTCCAGGACGCGGGCGTCGTACGTCGGGTCCCGGTGGTCGTTGGCCGTCGGCACGCCGTCGACGGTGCGCAGCTGCCAGGCAGTGCAGAGGTCGAGCAGTTCGGGGTTGAGGGTGAGGAAGCGTTCGTACGCGGCGAGGAGCGCGGGGCGGGCGCCGGTCGACTCCAGCTCGCGGGCCGTGCGCTCGGCGTCCGCCGCGCGGCCGGCGTCCGTCAGCCCCCAACCGCCGAAGTCCCCGCTCAGGTGCGTGACGAGGCCGGCGACCGCGAGGTCCAGCAGCTCGGACTCGACCGCGGGCTCGGGGAGCCCGGTGGCCGCCGACAGGCGGGTGAGGCCGGCGAAGCCGCCGCAGCGCAGGGCGTGGAGCACGGCCGACGCGTCGTCGGTGCCGCAGTCGGTACCCAGGGGTTCGATCACGCTTCGGTCCTCCGAGACGGCCCAACAGTGGGCGTGATGGGTGCAGTTGATACGGCGTGGGCCGCGCCCCGCCCGTGACCGCGGGCGACGATCGCACCGCCCCGGATGCGTACGGCCGCCTCCTCCTCGTCACCTTCGGCCGCCAGCCCTGCGGCCGACGCCACGGCCGCCCCGCCGTCGACCACCAGCCGAAGCCGCTGCCAGCTCTCGGGCGGGAACACGGCACGCAGGCAGGCCGCGAGGTCCCTGACCCTGAGCCGTACGAGACTGCCGGTCTCGGCCGGGTCGTCGGTGGCCACGACGACGGTGACGCGGTCGCCGGGCCGGGCGGAGCGCACGGCCTCCTCCGCGGCGGCGAGCCGGCCCGCGCCCAGGACCGCCACCAGGCCGTCGGCGCCGAGGTCGACCGGCTCGCCGGTGAGCAGGTCCGTCAGCCCCGCGGGCGGCGACCAGGGCTCCCGGCACGTCTCGGCGGGGGCGACGTAGGGCAGGTACGAGGGTTCCCAGCGGTCGGCGAGGTCGAGCCGGGCCAGGTGCTCGCACGCGCGCGCCCGGTCGAAGGGGTCGCCGAACCCCGGCGCCGTCTCGGCCAGGAAGCCGGCGCCGCCGAGCAGGGTCAGCACCAGCTCGGCCAGCCGCACCCGCCGCCCCGGCGCCTCACCAGGCACACCGGACTCCAGCGCGAGGCCCAGCAACAGCGCCTCCACGTGGGCGAGCTGCGCCAGCGCCGCCCGCCCCCGCTCGTCGTCGAACACCCCTACCAAGGAGCGGAGCTGGAGGCGCCCACCGGCCGCGGTGTCGTCGACCAACGGCAGCCGCTCCAGCCACGTGCGGGCGAACGCCCCCAGCGCATCAGCCAACGACGCCGGCGGCCGAGCGGGGGGCCGGGCGGGCGGCTGCGCTGATGGCTGAGCGGCCTGCGCGGGGGCGACGCCGTCGACGAGTTCGACGAGCTCGATGAGGACCGCCAGATACAGCGCCCGCTTGCCGGGGAAGTTCGAGTACACGGCGCCGCGCGTCAGCTCCGCGCGCTCCGCGATCCGGTCGACCTTCGCCGCGGCGTAGCCGTGCGCGATGAACTCCTCCCGGGCCGCCACCAAAACCGCTGCGCGCGTACGCGCCTGCTGCTGGACCCGCGTCAGTCGAGCCACACCCGACTCCCTCCCCGTCGTGCCCCGTCGAGGCGATCAGAATACGCACACCATCCAGATGGTGTCGACATCTCAAATGGGTGGAGACATCGCGACGGCCCGCCCGGGAAGCCCCGGGCGGGCCGTCGCTACGAGAGAGCCTGCTCGCTAGACGTCCCTGGCGGGGCGTCCTTCGATCGACTTCTCGCCCTTGCTCTTCTTGTCCTTGTCCTTGTCCTTGACCTTCACGGTGCCGTGGGTGGAGCAGCGGCTGTCGGTGCTGCCTTCGGTGCAGTTGCTCGGGGTCGAGGAGACGACCGTGTTGTCCAGCTTCAGGTCCCCGAAGGGGCGGTTGTGGACGGTGACGGAGAAGGTGATCGTCGCCGTCTGGCCCGGCGCGAGGGTGCCGGACCACTCCAGGTCGGGCGAGGAGAACGTGACGTCACCGACGGTCGCGGTGGCGTCGTTGTTGTAGTTCGCGTCGTCGAGCAGCCCGCTGAGGTCGTCGGTGAAGGACGCGTCGACGCTGGTGGTGCCCGGGTTGGTCACGGTGATCGTGTACGAGACGGTGTCGCCGGGCCGCACGGTCGAGGGCCCGTCCTGCGTCTTCTTGATGACGACGGGCGACGGCGTCGGGGTGACCGTGGTGGTGATGGTGCTGGTGTTGTTGTCCGGGTTCGGGTCGTCGTCCCTACCCGTCACCCTCGCCGTGTTCACCAGGCTCGTGGCACCGGCCGCGGCCGTGCCCGTCACCTCGATCGTCGTACTCGCCCCGTCGGCCAGCCCGCTGCCCGTGCAGGTCAGCACGCCGGCGCCGATGGAGCAGCCCGGCGTGCTCGTCGTCGCACCGCTGAGCCCGGCCGGAAGCGTGTCGCTCACGGTGTAGCCCGTGGAGTCGTCCGGGCCGTGGTTCGTCACCGTCAGCTCGTACGTCACCTGGCCACCGGGGTCCACGGACGCCGGGCCCGTCTTCACGATGCCCAGGTCCGCCTCGATCGGCGTCACGTTCGTCGTCGTCGTACTGGTGTTGTTGTCCGGGTTCGGGTCGTCGTCCTGGCCCGTCACCGTCGCCGTGTTCACGATGCTCGTCGCACCGGGGGCAGCGGTGCCCGTGACCACGATCGTCCTGCTCGCGCCGTCGGCGAGAGCGGCACCCGTGCACGTCAGCTGGTTCGCGCTGATCGAACAGCCGGGCGTGCTCGTCGCCGCCCCGGTGATCCCGGCCGGAAGGTTGTCACTCACCGTGTAGCCGGTCGAGTCGTCCGGGCCGAAGTTGGTCACCGTCAACTGGTAGGTGATCTCACCGCCCGGCGACACCGACCCCGGGCCGGTCTTCACGATGCCCAGGTCCGCCTCGATCGGCGTCACGTTCGTCGTCGTCGAGCTGGTGTTGTTGTCCGGGTTCGGGTCGTCGTTCTGGCCCGTCACCGTGGCCGTGTTCACGATGGTCGTGGCACCGGCGGCGGCGGTACCCGTGACCTCGACGTTCCTGCTCGCGCCGACGGCGAGAGCGGCACCCGTACAGGTCAGCACGTTCGAGCTGATCGAACAGCCCGGTGCGCTCGTGGTCGGGTTCGACACACCGGCCGGGAAGGTGTCGCTCACGGTGTATCCGGTCGAAGCGTCCGGACCGTTGTTGGTCACCGTCAGCTCGTACGTGATCTGACCGCCCGGGAGCACGGCTGCCGGGCCGGTCTTCACCATCTGCAGGTCCGCCTCGATGGGGACGAAGGGGATGCGGACGATGTTGCTGGTGTCCTGGGCGGTCTCGCCGTCGGGGGCGGTGCCCACGGCCGTGCCCGTGTCCGTGATGCTGCCCGCGGCGACGTCCGCCGCGGTGGTCGTGTACGTGGCGACGCAGTTGACGCTGTCGCCCGGGGCGACCGGGTTGCCCGGGCAGGTCACCACCGGGGACCCGGGGCCGTTGTCCGTGACGGCGATGTCCGTGAGCGGGACCTGTCCGGTGTTGGTCACCCGGAAGTTGTACGTGATGGTCTCGCCCGCCGCGCTGAACTCCGCGTGGTCGGCGGTCTTGGTGACGCTCAGGGCCCGCAGCGGGATGGAGACCGCGTTGCTGGTCCCGGTCACGGTGTTGCCGTTGATGGTGCCGGTGACCGTGGCCGTGTCGTCGATCGTCCCGTTCGCCACGTCGGTGGCGGTGGCCGTGTACGTCGCGGTGCACGTCATCGACCCGCCCGCGGCGAGCGTGGTCGAGGGACAGCTCACCGTCGGCGTACCGGGACCGTTGTCCGTGACGGTGATGTTGGTGAGCTGGGTGGTGGCCGTGTTGGTGACGTCGAAGGCGTAGTTGATCGTCTCGCCGGCCTGGAAGCTGGCGGCGTCCGCCGACTTGGCGATGGTCGGCGAGCCGAGGACGTTGACGATCAGCGTGGCCTCGCCCGGCGGGTTCACGCCGGCGACGGTCACGTTCGCGGGCACGTTCACGTACGTGCCCGGGGTGTTCGAGGTGACGTCGACGGAGAAGGTGCAGGACGCGGCGCCCGCGGCGAGGTCACCGCCGCTCAGCCCGACCGTCCCGCTGCCGGGGACCGCCGTGAGGGTGGGGCTGCCGCAGGTGCTGGAGGCGTTCGGAACGGCCGCCACGGTCACCCCGGCCGGCAGCGCGTCGGAGAAGGAGAAGCCGTCCTTCTCCGCTAGCTCGGAGGTGTTGGTGACGGTGAACGTCATCGTGGAGGTGCCGCCCTGCGGGATCGAGGCCGGCGCGAACGCCTTGTCGAGCTGCGGGGTGACGTCCAGGATGCGGATGTTGTCGTAGGCGTGGTCGTTGCCGAGCCCGCTGCCGTTGGCGTTCGTCATCTTGATGCCGACCGCCGAGCCGGTGAAGAGCACCGACGAGTTCGACGCGAAGGAACCGGCTTGGATGGGGCGGGGGCCGACGTTGTACGTGGCGGAGCGCGGGTCCGTGCACGGGTTGATGGGCGTCGTGTTGACGGGGATGTCCGGACCGGAACCCGTGAGGAAGAAGTTCAGCAGCGGCGCCGACACGTTGCAGTTCACCGCCGCCGCGTCCACCGAGAAGGTGATGAAGCGGTTCGAGGTGACGAGCGGGATCGGGTTGACGGTCTGGAGCTCGACCAGGTTCGCCCCGGGGTTCGCGCCCTCCGTGTACGCGGAGACCGCGTGGTTGTCCCGCGGTGACGGCGAGCCCGCCACCTGGCCCAGGACGTTCGCCATGAACTTCAGCTCCGCCATGGCCGTCGCGCTCCGGGTCTGGCAGGCGGGGTTGTTCGCACCGGACTGGTTCAGGATGATCCCGTTGCAGTGCGTCGCGCTCACCCAGGGCGGGTCCGCGGTGTACTGGGCGTTGACGGGCGGGGCGCCGACGTAGGCGGTCAGCAGGATCGGGGTCTGGCCCGTGCCGTTCTCGAAGTCCTCGTCGAAGGCGACGACGGGTGACTGCGGCACGCCGGGCGTACCGGGTGTTGCGGCTGCCGGGGCCGCGAAGGGAAGGGCGACGGCCCCGAAGGCCGCCACCTGGGCCCCGATCGCCAGGCCCGCGGACGTGAGGGCGCCGAGGCGCCTTCGTCTACCGGGAGAACCACGCATAGCGACATGTGCTCCGTTCGTTCAGGACTCATCAGGTCGTCCGGTACGCACCCCCAGGGCACAGCAGTACCGCACCCCGCAGGGGATCTTGCGCACGCTCCGTGGCCGCCGGGCCGAGCGTCACCCGAGGAGCGCTGGCGCCGTCAGCCGGCCGGAGCAGCTTCGGGAGAAGGGCCGTTCGCTCCAGCGGCGCAACGGGCCACGGCTCGTGGCGACGAGGCGTCCACGGGCCGCGGGAACGGGCCGCGGCGCCGGGCACCGCTGCTTACGACGACGGCGTGCGGCGTCGTACGGCGTCGTACGACGGGGTGCGGGGCCCGGGCCGGCACGCGCTCCCCGTCGGGGGCACGCATCGTGGAAGCAACGATTCCGGGTCCGTTCGGCCCCGAACCACGCCCGTTCGGCCCCTGCTATCCCCGTTCGCGCCCACTTCGTGGAGGCCCACCACCGATGCGAGCCATGTTCGCCCGCCGTTCCCGTACCGCGCTGCCCGTCGCCGCGCTTGCCGCCCTCGTCGCCGTGGGCGCCGCGCTCGGCCCGCTCGCCGCGCCCGCCGCCGCCGCTGCTGCCGGGCGCGCCGACGAGTGTTCGACCGAGACGGGCCCGTACCAGAAGACCGTCGAAACCCACCTCAAGCTGACCGCGGACGGCGTCCAGTCGGCCGCCGACTGCGCCGCGATCCGCACCCTCCAGACGCGCAACGGCATGGAGGGCGCGAACGGCTTCGCGGGCCCCGAGACCTGGCGGATGGTCCAGTACGAGCAGGCCCGCGCCGCCCCCGCCCGGCTGACGGGCTGCCCGCACGGCGCCCGTCTCGCCGTCTGCGTCGACCTGCGCCGGCAGCTGCTGTGGGTCTGGGACGGCGACCACGTGGCCTTCGGCCCGGTGCCGATCCGCACCGGCAAGTCCGGCTACGCGACCCGCACCGGGGCGCACCGGATCTACGAGCGGGTCGAGAAGCAGTGGTCGGACCTGTACGAGGGCCCGATGCCGTTCAGCCAGTTCTTCGACGGCGGCCAGGCGCTGCACGCCAGCTACCGCGACATCTGGGAGGAGCCGGGCTCCCACGGATGCGTGAACCTCCGCTACGACGACGCCAGGCGCCTGTGGCAGGCGCTGCGACTCAACGACACGGTCCACGTGTGGGGCACCCGCGGCCCGTAGCACGGGCCCGCGCGGTGGCGCGGCTGCTCGGCGACGCGGCGGCGCGGTGACGCCGTGACGCCGTTGCTCGTATGCGGTCATGGCGTCTGCGGCCCGTCTGTGGCTGTTCGCGCAGTTCCCCGCGCCCCTAAATGCCTCCGCTCCAGCCCGCAGGTGAATGGCGGGGGCAGCAAATCAGGTGGCGCTGGGGGTCCCCCCGTGCCCGCAGGGCACAGGGGGCGGAACTGCGCGACAAGCCCACCACCGGGCCGCGGAGACCAACGCTCCCGCAGGGAAGCGGCGACTACGTCCAGAGCCGCAAGGGCGCGCGCAGGCGCTAGCGGCGGGTCAGACGGAAGAGGCGGATCTCGCGGCCGATGCGCGCCTGGTACGCCGCGTACGGCGGCCAGAAAGCCAGCGCCCCCTCCCACGCCCGCCCCCGCTCCTCGCCCTCCAGGAGCCGCGCGCGGACGGGGACGTCCCGCCCCCTCCAGTTGATCTCGACGTCCGGGTGGGCGATGAGGTTCGCCGTCCACGCGGGATGGTGGTCGCGGCCGAAGTTGGAGCCGACGAGGAGCCAGGTGTCCGTGCCGGGCTCGCGCAGGCAGGCGAGCGGGGTGGTGCGGGGCAGGCCGGAGCGGGCGCCGCGGGCGGTGAGGACGAGGCCGGGCAGCATCCGGGCGCTGAGCAGCACCCGGCCGCGGGTCAGCCGGTGCACGGTGCGGTCCAGGGCGGGCAGGAGGTGCGGCGCGACCTTGGCGAAGCCGCGGGTCGAGGAGACCTTCTGCACCAGGCGTACGGCCCTGGCTTCCTTCCTTGCGTTGCCGTTCGTCATCGGATGGCCGCCTCTCGCTCGGGTACCGCGAACAGGCCCGCGGCCTGCGCCGCGTGCGCCCGCAGCCGGTGCACCGGGCCGAACAGCAATTCGTCGGCAGCGGCCCGTTTGAAGAAGAGGTGCGCCTCGTGCTCCCAGGTGAAGCCGATGCCGCCGTGGAGCTGCACCGCCTCCGCGCTGACCGTGCGCAGCGCCGCCAGGCACTGGGCGAGCGCGAGCCCCGCGTCGGCGGGGTGCCGGGCGGCCCAGGACGCCGCCGAGCGGGCCGCGCGGGTGAGGACGTACAGGTCCGCCAGCCGGTGCTTGACCGCCTGGAACGAGCCGATCGCCCGCCCGAACTGCTCGCGCTGGCGTACGTACGCCACCGTCCGCTCCAGGGCGCCTTCCGCCGCGCCGACGGCCTCGGCGGCGATCAGGGCCGCG
Source organism: Streptomyces sp. NPDC047315 (assembly GCF_040643215.1). Classification (NCBI taxonomy): domain Bacteria; kingdom Bacillati; phylum Actinomycetota; class Actinomycetes; order Kitasatosporales; family Streptomycetaceae; genus Streptomyces; species Streptomyces sp. NPDC047315. The sequence goes on from NZ_JBEYTZ010000022.1 coordinate 97,845, forward strand.
GCCCACGTCCCGGTCGCGGCGAGCGCGTCGAGCACCGACGTGCCACCAGTGCAGTCGGCGTCATCCGTGCCGAGGAGTTCGGCGGGGCAGTCGCGCAGCTCGACCCGGGCCTGGCAGCGGGTCTCGTCCAGCGCCGTCTGCCGACGGCGGGACAGCCCGTCGGCGCCGGCGCGGACGAGGAAGAGGAGGGTGCGGCTGCGCGGGAACCCGCCGGTGTGCGCGGCGACGACGAGCAGGTCCGCGCGGTGGCCGTCGATGACCTGGGCCGCCTCCCCGTACAGCAGCCATCCGGCGTTCGCAGGGGCGGGCCGGGCCTGGACGCCGCCGGCCCGGCCGCCGCCCGACCAGTCGCCCGACTCGCCCGAGTCGACCAGTGCGAGCGCGGTGGCAAGGCTGCCGCCCGGTACGGCGAGCGCACAGGTCAGGGAGCCGTCGGCGATCCCCGGCAGCAGGGCGGTGCGCTGCGCCGGGGTGCCGAGCGCGGTGACCAGCGGCGCGACGAGCCCGCAGGTGGCGAGCAGCGGGGACGGCAGGAGGGCCCGGCCGGTCTCCTCGCAGGCGGCGGAGAGTTCGGCGAGGGTGCAGCCCGCTCCCCCGTACTCCTCGGGGAGCGCGAGGCCGGGCAGCCCGAGCTGACCGGCGAGCCGCGCCCACAGGTCGGGGTCGTGCCCGGCTTCGGTGCGTACGGATTCCTTGACCCGGTCGGGCGCGGCGCGTTCGGCGAGCAGGGTGCGCAGGGTGTGCCGGATCTCGTCCCGCGCCCCGGCGTCGGCGGTGTCCGTGTCCGTGTCCACGGGCGAACCCCCTTTCTGACGGGCCGTCATGTTAGAGCGGAGGGCCGGAGATGGACAGCCCCGCGCGGCGTACCGCATCACCCTTATCTGATGTACCGTCAGATTCATGACCGCGCTGGCTTCCCCGCCCCGTCGCAAGGTCGCCATCGCCGGCGTGGCACTGGCGGACTGCGGCCGGGTCGACGACCGCACGCCGTACGCCCTGCACGCCCAGGCCGCCCGGCGCGCCGTCGCCGACTCCGGCCTCGACCGGACGGTGATCGACGGCTTCGCCTCCGCCGGACTCGGCACGCTCGCCCCCGTCGACGTCGCCGAGTACCTGGGGCTGCGGCCCCGTTGGGTGGACTCCACCGCGGTCGGCGGCGCGACCTGGGAGGTCATGGCGGCGCACGCGGCCGACGCGATCGCCGCGGGGCACGCCAACGCCGTGCTGCTGGTGTACGGATCCACCGCCCGCGCCGACGTCAAGGCGCGCCGCCGCACCGCGAACCTCTCCTTCGGGAGCCGCGGCCCGCTCCAGTACGAAGTGCCCTACGGCCACACCCTGATCGCCAAGTACGCGATGGCGGCACGCCGGCACATGCACCAGTACGGCACCACCCTGGAGCAGTTGGCCGCGGTCGCCGTGCAGGCCCGCGCGCACGCCGCCGCGAACCCGGACGCCATGTTCCGCGACCCGATCACCGTCGACGACGTGCTCGACGGGCCCCTGATCGCGGACCCCTTCACCAAGCTGCACTGCTGCATCCGCAGCGACGGCGGCTGCGCGGTGCTGCTCGTGGCGGAGGAGTACCTGCCGGACGCGGCGAAGGCGCCCGTGTGGATCCTGGGCACCGGCGAGTACGTCTCGCACACCGCGATGTCGCAGTGGGACGACTTCACCGTCTCCCCGGCCGCGGTCTCCGGCCGCCTCGCCTTCGAACGCGCGGGGCTCGCGCCCGCCGAGATGGACATCGCCGAGATCTACGACGCCTTCACCTACATGACGCTGGTGACCTTGGAAGACCTCGGGTTCTGCGCGAAGGGCGAGGGCGGCGCGTTCGTCGAGAAGGGCCGCATCGGGCCGGGCGGCGAACTGCCGGTGAACACGGACGGCGGCGGGCTCTCCGCCTGCCACCCGGGGATGCGCGGGCTGTTCCTGCTGGTGGAGGCGGTGCGCCAACTCCGCAACGAGGCGGGCTCCCATCAGTGGCTACGCCCCGACGGCACCGCGCCGCGGCTGGCGGTGGCGTCGGCGACGGGCGGCTGGTTCTGCTCGTCGGCGACGGTGGTCCTGGGGCGCGACTGAGTACGCGGACGCACGGGCGGACGGCACCCGGTCGCGGACGGCAACGGACCGCACTGGGCGGCACCCAGTCGCGGTCGGCACCGGGTCGCGGTCGGCACCGGGCGGCAACGGGCGCAGCCCGCGGGAAACTCCTCGCGCAGCGCCCGCGCCCCGTGCGACGCTCGCGCCATGACGACCGCACCCGCCCCCTCCCCCGCCTGGGAAGCCCGTAGCGCCGCCCTGTGGGCCGCCATCGACGACCACGAACCGGCCGCCTTCCGCGCCCTCGTACGGGAACTCGCCGAAGAGTTGCCCGAGGGCCATCCCGTCAGCGCCTTCGAGCTGGCCTGCGCCAACGACAGCACCGGACTCCCCGACCGGGCCGCGCCCCTCTACCGCGCGGCACTCGCCGGCGGGCTCGACCCCTACCGGGAACGACGGGCGAACATCCAACTCGCCTCCACGCTGCGAAACCTTGGCGAATTGGAGGAGAGCGTCGCACTGCTGCGCACCGAGCGGGCGAAGGATGCGGCGGCGCTCGACGAGGCCACGCGCGGGCTGGGGGACGCCGTCGACGCCGTACTGGCCCTGGCGCTGACGGACGCCGGACGGGAGCGGGAAGCGGTGGCGCTGGCGGTGGGCGCGCTCGCGCGGCACCTGCCGCGGTACAACCGCTCGATGGCCGCGTACGCCGCAGCCCTCGTCGCGCCCGCACCCGGGCCACACTGACCCCATGAACACCACGGACGAGCACGCCCAGGAGCCCGACCTCGAAGCATTCCGCGCGCTGCTGCTCTCCCAGCGGGTGTGGGACGTCGAGCTGCCCGCCTTCGACCCGGCGCAGGCGCCCGAGGCCCCGTTGCCACTGTTCCACCGGTGGTTCGCGGAGGCGGTGGCCGCGGGCCAGCCCGAGCCGCACACCATGACCCTGGCCACGGTGGACACCGAAGGCCGCCCGGACGTGCGCACCCTGATGCTGCACGACGCCGACGAGCACGGCTGGCACTTCGCCACCCACGCCACCAGCGCGAAGGGCCGCCAACTCGCCGCCCGCCCGGACGCGGCGCTCGGCTTCTACTGGGCCGCGCAGGGCCGCCAGGTGCGGGCGCGGGGCGCGGTCACCGCGGCCGGGGCCGCCGAGAGCCGGGCGGATCTGCGCGCCCGGTCCACGGGAGCGCTGGCCGCCGCACTCACCGGCCGTCAGAGCGATGTGCTGTCGTCCGTTGAAGAGTTGGCGGCGGCGTCCCGGGCCGCCTGGGTGCGGGCGGAGGCCGAGCCTGACGCGCCCGTGCCCACCTGGACGCGGTACGTACTCACGCCGCGCGAGGTCGAGTTCTTCCAGGGCGACGCGGCGCGCCGGCACGTACGGCTGCGCTATCGGCGCGACCTCGAAGCCGACCCCGACGACGCGGGCTGGGTGCGCGAGCTGCTGTGGCCGTGACGCGGTGACACGCCGGGCGTCAGGGAAGCGGAGGGCGCCGGGGCGCCGGGAAAGCGGAGGGCGTCGGGAGGCGGGTGCCTGTCAGGGACGCGCGGGGCGGAAGACGGGCACGGCCAGCGCGTCCGCGGCTGCGCCGCCCTCCGCCTGAGACCCCACCGGCCGGAACGCGACCGTGAGTTCCATCCCGATCCGTAGCCGCTCCTCGGCGCACTCCACCACCTCGGTCATCATCCGCGGCCCCTCCGCGAGGTCCACCACGGCGGCCACGTACGGCACGCGCCCGCCGAACGGCGGCAGGTCGTTGCGGTGCACGACGGACCAGGTGTAGAGCGTGGCGCGACCGCCGGCCCGCTCCCACTCCACGTCATCTCCCCAGCAGTACGGGCAGAACTCGCGCGGGTAGTGGTGCGGCAGCCCGCAGCCGCGGCAACGGCGGATCAGCAGCTCGCCGCGGGCGGCTGCGTCCCAGTAGGCGCGGCTGAAGTCGTCGACGTCGGGGGTGGCAGCTGTCACGGCGGGGATCCCTTCCGGGCACTGGATCTGACGCTCCATCAGTTGAGGTCATCAGTTCAGTGCGACTTCCCCGGGCGCGCAAGAGTTGGGACCGAACGATCAGGAACGAAAGCGCTGCGTACGTCCGTGATCAGTTCGCAATCCATTTCCATCTTGACCGAGACCCAACAAGTGACGGCGCCGTTACGCTCAGGTCCCATGGGCATCGACCGCACCGACGACAAGGACGACAGAGACGGCAGAGATGCCGACGGCTCCGGCAGAGCCGCCGGCCCCAAGAAGGACAGCAGCGGCGGCAGGCGCGGCGGGAGCGACCCTGACGACCGGCCCGTGTACGTCATCGGCGCCGGCCCTGCCGGGCTCTCGGTCGCCGCGGCACTGCGGGAGCGCGGCGTGCGCGCCGTGGTCCTGGAGAAGTCCGGCGCGGTCGGCACCTCCTGGCGCGGCCACTACGACCGCCTGCGCCTGCACACCACCCGCCGCATGTCCGCCCTGCCCGGCCTGCCCATGCCCAGGTCGTTCGGCCGCTGGGTCCACCGGGACGACGTGGTGCGGTACTTGGAGAAGTACGCCGAGGTCCACGAGTTGGAGGTGGTCACCGGCGTCGAGGTCACCCGTGTCGAGCCCGCCCCCGCCGACGCGCGCCGCCCCGGCCGTCCCGGCTGGCTGCTGCACGCCACGGGCGGGCGCCGGCTCACCGGCCGTGCGGTCGTCGTCGCCACCGGCTACAACCACACACCCCGACTGCCCGACTGGCCCGGCCTCGACACGTACACGGGCGAGGTCGTCCACGCCAGCGCGTACCGCAACCCCGGTCCTTACGCGGGCAAGGACGTGCTCGTCGTCGGCGTCGGCAACACCGGCGCGGAGATCGCCGTGGACCTCGCGGAAGGCAAGAAGCCCGGCCGCGGCAAGCTCGGCGCGACCGGCGACGGCGCCGCGGCCCGGGTGCGCATCGCGGTCCGCACGCCCCCGCACATCATGCGGCGCAGCACGATGGGCTGGCCCGCGCAGCGCTCCGCCGTACTGGTCCGCCGGCTCCCGGTGCGGGTGGTGGACGGCCTGGCCGCGGCCCTCACGAAGGTCGCCGTCCCCGACCTCACCGCCCACGGCCTCCCCCGCCCGCGCGCCGGGCTGTACACCCGGGCCAGACAGGGCGCGATCCCGGTGCAGGACGTCGGCTTCGTGCGCGCGGTGCGGCGGGGCGCGGTGGAGCCCGTCGCGGCGGTCGACTCCTTCGACGGGGACGAGGTGGTGCTGGCGGACGGCACCCGGATCCGCCCGGACGCGGTGATCGCGGCGACGGGGTACGCCCGCGGGCTGGACGGCGTCCTCGGCCACCTCGACGTGCTGGATGACCGCGGCCGTCCGACGACCCGCGGCCGACGCACCCCGCCCCGGGCACCGGGCCTGTACTTCACCGGCTTCACGAACCCGATCAGCGGGATGCTGCGGGAGATGTCGATGGACGCCCGCAAAATCGCGAGGGCGCTGGCACGCGCGTGAGGCCCGCGGCTGCGACCGCGACTGCGACTGCGCGCACCCCTCGACCGAAAACCGGCGCGTCGGCGCACCTACTGCTGGGTAGATCACGCTTGCGCGCCCGCCTCGCCCTGCACGGCCGGCCCCAGCCGGTGACCGGCCTTTGCCCGCACGCCTGTTCCTGACGAGCCGTCAGTTCTTGTAACCTGACAACATGTCAGCTTCTGGATTCCCCTCACCACCGGACCCAACTGCCCGCCCCAACGACCTGACCTAACGCCGGGACCCAACTCCGGGTCCCCCGACCACCACACACATCCAAACAGAAGCAGGACACCCCCACAGCAGACCGAAGACGAGAACGAGAACGAGCAGGAGCGGGGCTCACCGATGCTTGGATCTACTCACGGCACCCTCACCTCCGACCTCCGTGCGCGGGTGGTCGCCTGCGGCGAGCAGCACCGCGACGCCGTCCACGACGCCGCGTCGCACACCGCGTCCGACGGCGACACCGACGTCAGCGGACGCCCCCTGTACGCCCCCGTCCCCGATCTCGACCGCTTCTTCCGCCCCGCGTCCGTCGCCGTCGTCGGCGCGTCCGACGCCGAGGGCCGCCCCAACACCGGCATCACGCGCCAACTCATCGCCTGGGCCGATCGCGTCGGCGCCCGGCTGCACCCCGTGCACCCCGTGCGCACGCACGTCTTCGGCCTGCCCTGCGCACCGAGCGTCAAAGCGCTGCCGGAACCGGTGGACCTCGCCGTCCTGCTGGTCGGCGATCCGCTGCCGCTGATCGACGAACTGGCCGACGCCAAGGTCAAGTTCGCCGTTGCCTTCGCCTCCGGATACGCGGAGACCGGCGAGGAGGGCGCGGCGGCCCAGGCCCGGCTCGCCGCTGCCGTGGAGCGCGCCGGCGTGCGCCTGCTCGGCCCGAACACCAACCTGAACGCCTTCGAGGAGTTCCGCGACGACCTCGACGGACCGGCGATCGCGCTGATCACCCAGTCCGGTCACCAGGGCCGGCCGGTCTTCACCCTCCAGCAGCTCGGCGTGCGCCTGTCGCACTGGGCCCCCACCGGCAACGAAGCCGACCTGGAGACCGCCGACTTCATCTCGTACTTCGCCGAACGCCCCGAGGTGGGCGCGATCGCCTGCTACGTGGAAGGGCTCAAGGACGGCCGCTCCTTCCTCCTCGCCGCCGACCGGGCGGCGCGCCGCGGCGTGCCCGTCGTCGCCGTGAAGGTGGGGCGCACCGAGGCCGGCGCGCGGATGGCCGCCTCCCACACCGGCAAGCTCACCGGCGCCGACCAGGTCGTCGACGCGGCGATGCGGCAGTACGGAGTGATCCGCGTCGACGGGCTCGACGAGCTCCAGGACACCTCCGCCCTGCTGGCCCGGGCCCGCAAGCCGCTCGCGGACGGCGTCGTCGTGTACTCGATCTCCGGCGGCACCGGCGCCCACTTCTCCGACCTGGCGACGGCCGCGGGGCTGCGGCTCCCCCGACTGAGCGAGGGAAAACAAGCCGAGCTGCACCAGTGGATCCCCGAGTACCTGAGCGTGGCGAACCCGGTCGACAACGGCGGCCACCCGGTGGGTGACTGGCGCGGCCGGAAGATCATCGACGCGATCCTGGCCGACCCCGAGGTGGGGGTCCTGATCTGTCCGATCACCGGCCCGTTCCCGCCGATGAGCGACAAGCTCGCCGAAGACCTGGTCGCGGCGGCGGAGGCCACCGACAAGCTGGTGTGCGTGGTGTGGGGCTCGCCCGTGGGGACGGAGGAGGCGTACCGCACCACCCTGCTCGGCTCCTCGCGCGTCGCCACGTTCCGCACGTTCGCGAACTGCATCACCGCCGTGCGCGCCTACCTCGACCACCACCGCTTCGCCTCCTCCTACCTCTCCCCCTTCGACGAGGCGCCGCGCACCCCGTCCCCGTCGTTCCGCAAGGCGCGGGCCCTGCTGCGTCCCGGCGCGCAGCTCAGCGAGCACGCGGCGAAGCAGCTGCTGCGGGCGTACGGGATACGGGTGCCGCGCGAGCAGCTCGTCACCAGCGCCGCCGCGTCGGTGCGCGCCGCGGCGCTGGTCGGCTACCCGGTCGTCATGAAGGCGTCCGGCGCCCGACTCGCCCACAAGACCGAGCTGGGGCTGGTGAAGGTGGGGCTCACCTCCGCGAGCCAGGTGCGCGACGCGTACCGCGAACTGACCGACGTCGCCCGGTACGAGGAGGTCGAACTCGACGGGGTGCTGGTGTGCCAGATGGTGGAGCAGGGCGTGGAGATGGTCGTCGGGGTCACGCAGGACGTGCTGTTCGGGCCCACGGTCACGGTCGGGCTCGGCGGGGTGCTCGTGGAGGTGTTGCGGGACGCGGCGGTGCGGGTGCCGCCGTTCGGGGAGGGGCAGGCGCGGGCCATGCTGGACGAGCTGCGCGGCCGGGCGCTGCTGGACGGGGTGCGCGGCGGGCCGCCGTTGGACGTGGACGCGCTGGTCGAGGTGGTGCTCCGGGTGCAGCGGATGGCGCTGGAGCTGGGTGACGAGCTGGTGGAGCTGGACGTCAACCCGCTGATGGTGCTGCCGCGCGGGCAGGGCGCGGTGGCGTTGGACGCGCTGGCGGTGTGCCGGTGACCGCGGCCGACGGCGGCGGTGTGTCGGTGACCGCGACCGACGGCGACGGCGCGGAGGTGCTGCACCGGATCGAGGACGGCGTCAGCTGGATCACGCTGAACCGGCCCGCGGCGATGAACGCGATCACCTGGGAGCAGCGGGAGCTGATCACGGACCTGCTCGCGGACGCCTCCGCCGACCCGGAGGTGCGGGCGGTGGTGATCACCGCGGTGGGCAGGGGCTTCTGCGCGGGCGCGGACCTGCGCGGCGCACCGCCGTCGGGCGGCCCGGCCGGGGACCGGGTCGTGGGGGACGTGGCGCGGCTGATCCGGGGCGGGGCACAGCGCTTCGTCGCGGCCGTACTGGACTGCGAGAAGCCGGTGATCGCGGCGGTGAACGGCACCGCCGCGGGGCTCGGCGCGCACCTCGCCCTCGCCTGTGACCTGGTGCTCGCGTCCGAAGACGCCCGCTTCATCGAGGTGTTCGTGCGCCGCGGACTGGTCCCGGACGGCGGCGGGGCGTATCTGCTGCCCCGGCTGGTGGGGCCGCAGCGCGCGAAGGAGCTGATGTTCTTCGGCGACGCACTCTCGGCGGCGGACGCCGAACGCATCGGACTTGTCAACCGCGTCGTCGCAGCCGAGGAGTTGGCGCGGACGGCGCGGGAGTGGGCGGAGCGGCTGGCCCGCGGCCCCACGCGGGCGATCGCCCTGACGAAACAGCTGGTGAACGCATCGCTGGAGTCGGACCGTACGACCGCGTTCGCGGCGGAGGCGACGGCGCAGGAGCTGAACATGGGGACGCGGGACGCACAGGAGGGCGTGGCGAGCTTCGTGGCGCGTCGAACGCCCGAGTACCGGGGGCGCTGACGCGACGGCGAGGGCTTCCTTTCTGACGAACCGTCAGTTTCAATGGAGGTGTGATGGGACACGCAGCCATGGCCGCCACCGCCGTCCGCTACCTCCGCTCCGTGGGTGCCGCCGCGGACGCCGCCGCGCCGGAGGCCGCCGCGCCGCCGGCGCCCTACGAAGCGCACCCCCGCCCCGAGCTGCGGGCCGTACGGCAGGACGAACGGCCACCGCTCGCCCCCGGCGAGTTCCGCCGCGTCCTGGGCCACTTCGCCACCGGCGTCACCGTCGTCACCGCGCACGACGACGCCGGTCCGGCCGGCTTCGCCTGCCAGTCCTTCTCGTCGCTGTCGCTCGACCCGCCGCTGATCGCCTTCATGGTCGGCCGCACCTCCACGACCTGGCCGCGGATCGCCCGCGCCGGGTCCTTCTGCGTCAACGTGCTCGGCGAGGAGCAGGGCGAGCTGTGCCGCGGCTTCGCGGTGAGCGGCGCGGACAAGTTCGCCGGGGTCGCCCACCGGCCGGCACCGGTCAGCGGCGCGCCGCTGCTGGCGGGCGTCACGGCCTGGGTCGACTGCGCCGTCCACGCCGTGCACACCGGGGGCGACCACCTGATCGTGGTGGGCAGGGTCACGGCGCTCGGCGCGCCGACCGAGGCCGGCGGCCCGCTGGTGTTCCACCGCGGCCGGTTCCGCCGGCTGGCGGGGGACCACCCGGAAAAAGAGGGTGCCGCACCGTCGTGACGTGCGTATCGTCCGTTTCATGGAACCGCTCAGTGACCAGCAGATCCGTGCGTCCTTCGTGAACTGCACGAAGGGCGAGGCGAAGCGGCTCCGCCTCCCCCTGGACTTCGCCGAGCTCCCCTGGTCGGACCTCGACTACCTCGGCTGGATCGACCCCGGCGCGCCGCTGCGCGCGTACGTCGTCGTACCGCAGCCGACGGGCGACCCGCTCGGCCTGGGCCTGCGGGTGCCGAGCACGCGGAACTCCAGCGTGTTCAAGTCCAGCATCTGCGACTTCTGCATCACCTCGCACGCGTCCTCCGGCGTCACCCTCCTCGCCGCGCCCCTGGCGGGGGCGCGGGGGCGGGAGGGCAGCACGGTGGGCGCGTACGTGTGCGCGGACCTGGCGTGCTCGCTGTACGTCCGCGGCAAGCGCACCCCAAAGCTCCGCACCTTGCGCACCGAGGAACACCTGCCCCTCGACGAGAAGGTCGCCCGCCTCCACCGCAACCTCACCACGTTCATCACCAAGGTGACCGCCCCCGCGTAAGGCTCCCGCTGCCGCTGCACCACGGCCGGCTAGTCTCCGCGGCACCGTTGTGGTTGTTCGCGCAGTTCCCCGCGCCCCTAAAAGCCTCTGCCCCAGCCCGCAGACAAGTGACGGGAACAGCGAAACAGGGGCGCGAGGAACTGCGAGAGCAGCCCACCACCGGGCCGCAGAGGCCAAACAGCCCGCAGGGAAACGGCGAGCGTGCCAGGGGCGCTGGGGGTCCCCCCAGGCCCTCTAGGGCCAAGGGGGAGGAACTGCGCGACAAGCCCACCACCGGGGCGCGGGGGCCAAGCAACCCGCGGGGAAACGGCGCGGGCGCCAGGCCGCCCGCAGGGCAGGGGGATACGTCGCGCTACGCGCGACGGATCACCAAAGACATCAGCGCCGCCGCAGCGCAGACCGCGCCGGACGCGTACCACACCACGTCGTACGACCCGAACACGTCCCGCGCCACCCCGCCCCCGAACGCCACCACCGCCGCCCCCACCTGGTGCGACGCCAGCACCCACCCGAACACGATCGCGCTGTCCTCGCCGTAGTGCTCGCGGCAGAGCGCGATCGTCGGCGGCACCGTCGCGACCCAGTCCAGGCCGTAGAAGACGATGAAGAAGATCATCGGCGGCTGCACGGTCGGCGCCAACAGCATCGGCAGGAACAGCAGGCTGACGCCCCGCAGCGCGTAGTACACCGCGAGCAGCCGCCGCGCGTCGAAGCGGTCGGTGAGCCACCCGGAGGCGATCGTGCCGACGACGTCGAAGACGCCGATGACCGCCAGCAGCGAAGCCGCCGCGGTGATCGCCATGCCGTGATCGTGCGCGGCGGGCACGAAGTGCGTCTTGATCAGGCCGTTCGTGGAGGCGCCACAGATCGCGAAGGTGCCGGCCAGCAGCCAGAACGGCCCGGTGCGGGCCGCCCGGAACAGGACGGAGAGCGCCCGCCGCGCGGCCCCCCGTACCGGCGCCGGCTTCGCCACCGCCTCCTTCGCGCCGTACGGGGCCAGTCCGACGTCCGCCGGGTGGTCGCGCAGCAGCAGCCAGACGAAGGGGACGACGGCCAGCGCGGAGAGCGCGACCGTGATCGCCGCGGGGCGCCAGCCGTGCTGCTCCACCAGCCAGGACAGCAGCGGCAGGAAGACGAGTTGCCCGGACGCACCCGCCGCCGTGAGGATGCCGGTCACCAGGCCGCGGCGGGCGACGAACCAGCGGTTGGTGACGGTCGCGGCGAAGGCGAGCGCCATCGAGCCGGAGCCGAGGCCGACGAGGACGCCCCAGTACAGCACCAACTGCCACGCGGCCGTCATCACGACGGTGAGCGCGGAGCCGGCCGCGATGACCGTGAGCGCGACGGCCACCACGCGGCGGATGCCGAAGCGGTCCATCAGCGCCGCGGCGAACGGCGCGGTGAGCCCGTACAGCGCCAGGTTCACCGAGACCGCGAACCCGATCGTCCCGCGCGACCAGGAGAACTCCTCGTGCAGCGGCTCGATCAACAGGCCGGGCAGCGACGCGAAGGCCGCCGCCCCGATGATCGTCACGAAGGTGACGGCGGCCACGTACCAGGCGCGGTGGATCCGCGGAGGGCGGCGCCCGCGGGGCGCCCCGACGCCGCCGAAGGCTGAGTTCTCGATCTGCGATGTGGTCACGGCGTACAGCTTCCGTGGCCCGAGATCCCGCATCGAGTGGCCCGAAGGACAGCATTCGCTAGGATCGGGCCATGGCCGATCCGCATCGCGTCGTGGTCCTCGTCCTCCCCGAGGTCATCCCGTTCGAGCTGAGCATCCCGCACCGGATCTTCGGCCGGGCCACGACGCCCGCCGGCGACCCGCTGTACGAGGTCGTCAGCTGCACCCCGGACCCGGGCCCGGTCCCCACCACCGCCGACTTCGAGGTGAACGTGGAGCGCGGCGTCGAGGAGCTGGCCGGCGCGGACACCGTGATCGTGCCCGCCGCGTACCGCCCCGCCGTGCTCTACGCCGAAGGCCGCCTCCCGCCGCAGCTCGCGGACGTCTTCGCGGCGATCCGGCCCGGCGCCCGGATCGCCTCCATCTGCACCGGCAGCTTCTTCCTCGCCGCCGCCGGCTACCTCGACGGCCGCCCGGCCACCACCCACTGGGGCTGGACGGACCGCTTCCAGCAGCTCTTCCCCTCGGTGCGGGTCGATCCGAACGTGCTGTACGTGGACGACGGCGACGTCCTCACCTCGGCCGGCGTCGCCGCCGGCATCGACCTGTGCGTCCACATCGTGCGCCGCGACCACGGCGCCGCCGTCGCCAACGAGACCGCCCGCAAGAGCGTCGTACCGCCGCACCGCGACGGCGGCCAGGCCCAATACATCAGCCGCCCGGTGCCCGAGGCCCAGCTGGCGACCACGTCCGCGGCCCGGGCGTGGGCGCTGGGCCGGCTCCACGAACCCCTCCAGCTGCGCGACCTCGCGGAGCAGGAGGCGATGAGCGTACGCACGTTCACCCGCCGCTTCCGCGAGGAGGTCGGGGTCAGCCCCGGCCAGTGGCTCACCCAACAGCGCGTCGAGCGTGCCCGCCAGCTCCTGGAGTCCACGGACCTCTCCGTCGACCAGGTCGCCCGCGGCGCGGGCTTCGGCACAGCGCAGTCCATGCGCAGCCATCTGCAAGCCGCGCTCGGGGTGTCCCCCACGGCGTACCGCAGGACGTTCCGCCCCGACGGCCACCGCGCGCCCTGCGCATGACGGCCGCCCGGCCGCCCATCCGTACGCGTACTCACCTCGCTGAGCAGGCGCCCCGTGCCCGCCCCGGGCGCATCGGGCGATCATGGCCTCCGGGTACGGATACGGAGGACGGGGCGGGATGCGACGACGGACGAAGTGGGCGGCGCTGGCGGGCGTCCTGCTGCTGACCGGTTCGCTCGCCTCCTGCGCCCTCGACAACGGCGAACTCAGCAGCGACGAGATGCGCCGCTACGGCTCCTCGCCGCAGGCCGGGTCGAACCGGGCCGACGCGGAACGGGCCCTGCGCGAGCGCGTGGCCGCCTTCACGAAGGGCACGGACCTGAAGCCGGCGCTCCTCCACCTCCAGTGGAGCTGCGGCGGCGGCCAGCGCCCGGAACTGTTCGACGCGCAGGAGGACCCGTATGCCTTCAACTGCTCGATGCAGGCGTACGCGTACTACGGCACCGACACGCCCGTACCCACCGTGCTGCGCAAGATCGACGCCGCCGCGCTCGGCGCGTGGGGCACCGCACTCGGTGGCGACGACTCGGTCAAGCGCGCCCTGGACTACTACCGGCTGAAGGGCGTGCTGAACGGGGTGAAGCTCGGGCCTCCAACGCTGTCCGAGCCCAGCACCGTGGTGTCGTGGGACGATCCGCTGTCGGGCTCCACGGTCCAGGACCCGCACATGTACTGCCCCGAGCAGCGGCTGTCCAACGACAGCGGACGCTGCGTGGTCGAGCCGGCCGGCACGACCGCGGCCCAGGTGCGCGAGCGCCACGACACCGTGTTCCAGGTGGAGTTCCGCAGGGAGAGCTACTTCCAGATCTCATGGGAGAAGCACGAGAAGAACTGACCGACGTGCAGCGCGCCGCGGCTGCTCAGAACGTCAACACGCCGCGCGCCACCCGCCCGTGGTGCGCGTCGTCCGCCGCCCTCGTGAAGTCCTCCACCGGGTACGTCTCCGTCACCAACTCGTCCAGTAGCAGCGCCCCGCGCCCGTACAGCTCCGCGTACAGCGCGATGTCGCGCTGCGGGCGGGACGAGCCGTACCGACAGCCCAGTATCGACTTGTCGAGGAACATCGCCGCCGGCAGGAAGCTGGCCTCCGCCTTCGGCGGGGTCATGCCCAGCAGCACCGCCTGCCCGCCGCGGTCGAGGAGGTCGACGGCCTGCCGGACCAGCCCGGTGTGGCCCACGCACTCGAAGACGTGGTCGGCGCCCGTCGCCAGCACCTCCTTCTTCACCTGCGCCGCGGAGTCGAGGAAGTGCGTCGCGCCGAAGGTGCGCGCCGGCGCCTCCTTCGCCGCGTTCGTGTCCACGGCCACGATCGTCGTGGCACCCGCGAGACGCGCGCCCTGGATGACGTTGAGGCCGATGCCGCCCACGCCGATCACCACCACGCTCTCGCCGTGGCCGACCTTCGCCCGGTTCAGCACTGCGCCGACGCCGGTGAGCACCCCGCAGCCCAGCACCGCGGCCGACGTCAACGGGACGTCGCGCGGGATGCGGACGGCCTGCACCGCCTTGACGACGGTGCGTTCGGCGAACGACGAGTTCGCGGCGAACTGGTGCAGCGGCTCGCCGCCCCGGGAGAACGGCCTGGTCGGACGGCCGATCGCGGCACGGCACATGGTGGGCCGGCCGCGGTCGCAGTCCGCGCACGCCCCGCAGTTCGCGAGCGTCGACAGCGCGACGTGGTCCCCGGGCGCCACGTGCCGCACCCCGGGCCCGACCTCCTCGACGACGCCCGCGCCCTCGTGCCCCAGCACCACCGGCAGCGGGAACGGGATCGTCCCGTCCAGCACCGACAGATCGCTGTGGCACAGCCCGGCGGCGGCGACTGCCACCAGCACCTCGCCCGGGCCCGGCGCCCGTACCTCCAGGTCGTCGACGACCCGCGGCCGGCTCCCGTCGAACACGACACCCCTCATGCCCGTGGCTCCCTCGGTAGGCCGAGTACCCGCTCGGCGACGATGTTGCGCTGGATCTCGTCCGAGCCGCCGTAGATCGTGTCGGCCCGGCTGAACAGGAACAGCCGCTGCGCGGCGTCGAGTCCGTACGGATCGGCGGGGTGCCAGTCGCCCGGGCCGACGGTCGCCGCGGCGCCCCGGACGGCCACCGCCAGCTCCCCCAGCCGCCGGTGCCAGCCGCCCCACAGCAGCTTGGCCACGCTGGGCGCGCCCGGGTCCCCGTCGTCGCCCAGGGTCTCGACGGCGTTCCAGCGCAGGGCGTGCAGCTCCGCCCACTGCCGTACGAGCCGGGCGCGGAGCACCGGGTCCTCCGCCGCGCCCGTGGCGACGGCCGTACGGACCACTTCGCGCAGCTCCGCCTGGAAGCCGATCTGCTGGGCGAGGGTGGACACGCCGCGCTCGACGGCGAGCAGGCCGAGCGCGACCCGCCAGCCGTTGCCCGCCCCGCCGACGACGTGCTCCGCGCTGGCCACGGCCCCGTCGAAGAACACCTCGTTGAACTCGCTAGTCCCCGTGAGCTGCCGGATCGGCCGCACCTCGATCCGTCCGCCGGGCTGGCCCATCGGCACCAGCAGGAGCGACAGCCCGCGGTGGCGCGCCGAGCCCGCTTCCGTACGGGCGAGCACGAAGCACCAGTCGGCGTCCTGCGCGAGCGAGGTCCACACCTTCTGCCCGGTGACGCGGTACGCGGAGCCGTCGCGCACGGCCGAGGTGCGCACCCCGGCGAGGTCGGAGCCGGCGCCGGGTTCGCTGAAGCCCTGGCACCACAGCTCGTCGCCGCGGGCGACGGGCGGCAGGAAGCGTTCCTTCTGGGCCGGGGAGCCGAAGCGGATGAGGGTGGGGGCGAGCAGGTTCTCGCCGATGTGGCCGACGCGGGCGGGCGCGCCGGAGCGGGCGTACTCCTCGGCCCAGCCGACCTGTTGGGCGAGGGTGGCGGTGCGGTTGCCCCAGCCGGACTCGGGCCAGCCGAGGCCGATCCAACCGGCCCGGCCCAGCTCGCGTTCCCAGGCGCGGCGCTCGGCCGTCCCCAGGTGTTCGCTGCCGGGGCCGCCGCCGATGCGTCGGTGCTCCTCGGTCACGTGCGCGTCGAGCCAGGCGCGGGCCCGACGGCGGAAGTCGGCGTCGTCGTCCACGGCCGTCCCCTCTCCTAGGCGTCGGGGCGGTCGCCGACGTTGGCGCGGTCACTCGTGTTGGGGCGATCACCGGTGTTCGCACGGTCACCCGTGTTGGGGCGGTCGCGGTCGCCGGTGTTCGCACGGTCACCCGTGTTGGGGCGGTCGCGGTCGCCGGTGTTGAGGCGGTTCGCCGTGTTGGGGCGGTCGCCGGCTCGGGCGGCCCGCGCCATCTCCTCCAGTGCGGCGAGCATGGGCATGGGGTCGACGCCGACCGTGCCGGGCAGGAAGTCGGCGATCTTCTCCGGCGTCCAGGAGCCCTCGGCGTAGCCGGCGCGCAGCTCCCTCGGCTGCGCCCACACCGCGATCTTGGGGCCGGCGATGGTGTACACCTGCCCGGTGATCTCGCGGGCGCGGTCGGAGAGCAGATAGACGACGAGCGCGGCGACGTCCTCGGGCTCGCCGATCTCCTTGAGCTCCATGGGGACGTTCGCGGACATCCGGGTGCGGGCCACGGGCGCGACCGCGTTCGCCGTCACGCCGTACTTGTGCAGGCCGAGCGCGGCGCTGCGCACCAGCGAGATGATGCCGCCCTTGGCCGCGGAGTAGTTGGCTTGGGCGACGGATCCCTGGTGGTTTCCGCTGGTGAAGCCGATGAGGGTGCCGGAGCCCTGCTTGCGCAGCACGGCGGAAGCGGCGCGGAAGACGGTGAAGGTGCCCTTGAGGTGGGTGGCGACGACCGGGTCCCACTCCTCCTCGGACATGTTGAAGAGCATGCGTTCGCGCAGGATGCCGGCGACGCAGACGACGCCGTCGAGCCGGCCGTACTCGGCGAGCGCGACGTCCACCAGGCGCTGACCGCCGGCCATGGTCGCGATGTCGTCGGCGACGGCGGTCGCGCTGCCGCCGGCCCGGGCGATCTCCGCCACGACGGAGTCGGCGACCTCGGACGTGGGCTCCGCGCCGTCGATCGAGACGCCGTGGTCGTTGACGACGACCCGGGCGCCCTCGGCTGCGGCGGCGAGGGCGACCGCCCGTCCGATGCCGCGGCCCGCGCCCGTGACGGCGATGACCTTGTCTGCCAAGAAGTTACCCACACCGGCCCCTTCCACGGTTTCTGACGGACCGTTAGATTTTACGGGGAGCTGGACGCCCCAGCACAACCCCCCGTTCCCGGGCATCCGAAGGATCCCGGGGCATCCCCGAGGCGCCCCATGGAGGTCGGTCCCGATGCCGCTGCCACCGGAGTTCCACGAGATCGCCCGGCGCGTCAACAACTGGGGCCGCTGGGGCGCGGACGACGAACTCGGCACCCTGAACCTCGTCACGGACGAGGTCGTACGGACCGCCGCCGCGACCGTCCGCACCGGCCGCCGCATACCGCTGGCCCTGCCGCTGCACCGCGACGGCCTCCAGACGGGCCTCATCCCGGGCCGGACGAACCCCCTGCACACCATGATCCAGATCAACTACGAGATGTTCGGCCCCGACGCCGTGGCCACCAGCGACGACACCGTGACCATGGCGCTCCAGGCCGCCACGCACTGGGACGCCCTGACCCACGTTTCCCACAGCGGCACCATCTACAACGGCCGTCCGGCCGACACCATCACCCCGCACGACCGCGCCCGCTTCAGCGGCATCGACAAGGTGCCGCACGTGGTGTCGCGGGGCGTACTGCTCGACGTCGCCCGCGCGAAGGGCCTCGACCGCCTGCCGCCCGACCACCCGGTGACGCCCGAGGACCTGGCGGAGGCGGCCGACTTCGGCGGCGTCACGGTGACCGCGGGCGACGTGCTGCTGATCCGCACCGGCCAGTTGCGACTGCTCCTGGACGGCGACAAGCACGGCTACGGCTTCCCGTCGCCCGGCCTCTCGGTGCGCACGCCGGAGTGGTTCCACGCCCACGACGTGGCCGCGGTCGCCACGGACACGCTCTCGTTCGAGATCATCCCCCCGGAGATCGAGAACCTGTGGCTAGCGGTCCACGCCCTCGACCTCGTCGAAATGGGCATGATCCAGGGCCAGAACTGGAACCTGGAAACTCTGTCCACAGCCTGTGCACAAGAGTCCCGCTACGCCTTCCTCCTCTCGGCCATGCCCGAACCCTTCCTCGGCGCCACGGGCACCCCGGTGTCCCCGGTCGCCGTCCTCTAGAGCCGCCGCAGCCGCGCCGCCGGGGGCCACGGCGGCCACGGCAGGTACGACGGCCACGGCAGGCACGACGGCCATGTCCGGCCGGCTTCCTCGCCGTGCAGCTACCGATGTGCTCCGGCCAGCACGCGCGCCCCCGCCCGGACGTCCCTGCGGTACGACGCGATCACCGGCACGGCACGGTCCACCTCGCACCAGATCGCCTTGCCCGCGCCCTCGCGCTCCCAGCCCCACCGGTCCGCGAGGCCGTCGACCAACTCCAGCCCGCGGCCGTTGGTCTCGTCGTCCTCGGCCGTGCGCCGCCGTGGCGGACGCGCACAGTTGTCCGCGACCTCCACGCGCACCGTGCCCGCCTCCGCCTTGCCCGAGCCGAAGAGCATCCGCAGCACGGCGGGGCAGCCGGTGTGCACCACGGCGTTGGTGACCAGTTCGGAGATCAACAGGATCAGCGTCTCCGCCAGCGGCTCATCGTGCTGTATGCCGGATCCCACCAGCCGGGAACGCGCCCATCTCCTGGCCCGCCCCACCTCCGCGGGATCGGGACCGACCTCCAACTGAACCTGGAGCACCTGCACCGCTCACACCATCCGAACCGGCGGACACAACGCCTCGCGCCTCGACTGGGTCTCTCCCGAGAGAGTCACCGTGCGTGACTCCCCTACGGGACAGCATGGTTGACGTACAGTCACGGCAACAAGCGCTTCGGGCATATTCCAGCGCGAAGGATGACGCTTGGTGCATACTGTGCGACGCCTGCTGCGAGGAGTCGAACAGAAGCGCGCAGCCCGCTCACCAGGGGTGTGAGCGGCGCACTTTCTCACGCCCGGAGCCGCCACAGCGGCAACACCGGGGCCGTTACGCCTCGGAACGACTCGCACCTCACGGAGCGTACCGGAGCGAGTGCCCGACGACGGCCCGTGACGAGTCATCCGAAGGACACAACCCGATATCGACGCACCGTCACGCCCAATGGTGCTATAGCGACGCGGCGGTCAGCGCCTGCGCCTGGACCTCCTCCGCCTCGGTGGCCCGGGGCCGCATCCGGGCCCGCACCCAGGCGCGTTTGAGGTGCAGATGGACGTCCGCCTCCCAGGTGAAGCCCATGCCGCCGTACACCTGGAGGCAGTCGCGGGCGCCCCGTACGGCGGCGTCGTCCGCGAGGAGCTTCGCACCGGCGACCTCGGTTCGGTCCCCGGTGACGGCGGCCCCGTACACCGCGGCGCGGGCGAGTTCCGTACGCACCAGCATGTCGGCGCACAGGTGCTTCACCGCCTGGAAGGCGCCCACCGGCCGCCCGAACTGCTCGCGCTCCTTCGCGTACCGTACGGCCAGATCGGTGACCCGGGCCGCGGTGCCCAACTGCTCGGCGGCGACGAGCAGGGCGGCCTCCGCGTCCCAACCCGCCGGCTCGACGCCCGCCGGGACGCGGTGCAACGGCGTCAGCGGATCCAGGGACCGCAGGGTCACGGCCCCGGATGCGTCCACGGGCGCACCGCCCGCCGCTTCGGCGACGACGACATCCGCCGCGGCCAGCCACGCCACCAACCCGCCGTCCACCCGGGCCACCACCCGGTCCCCCGTCGCCGCCCCCGGCACGACCCCGGCGGCAAGATGGGTCGCCACCAGCGGCCCGGGGGCCAGCGCCCGCCCCAGCTCCTCGAAGACGAGGACAGCCTCCGCCCGCCCGAGGCCCACGCCTCCCTCCGCCTCAGGCAGCCGCAGCGCGAACACCCCCGCCTCGGCCAGCGCCGTCCACACCCGGCGGTCGAGGGCCGGCGCCCCCTCCAGCGCGGCACGCAGCGCCTCGGCCGGCCACACGCGCTCCACCAACTCTCGTGTGGCGGCCTTCAGGACCCGCTGGTCGTCGGTGAGCTGAAAACGCACGTCAGGCACCGCCTTTCGGGGCCTTGGGCAGGCCGAGGATGCGCTCGGCGATGATGTTCCGCTGGATCTGGGAGGTGCCGGCGGCGATGGTGTACGAGAGCGAGGACAGCCGGTCCGCGGTCCACGCGCGGTCCAGGTCCAGCGACTCGGGGCCCAGCACCTCCGCCGCCGCCTCGTACAGCTCCTGGCGGGCCTGGGAGTAACGGAGCTTGAAGACGGAGCCGCCGATCCCCGGCACGCCACCGGTGGCCTGCGCCTCGCTGACGTTCCACTGGGTGAGCCGCCACAGTGCGGCGAACTCGGCGTGCAGCCGGCCGATGCGGCGGCGCACGACCGCGTCGTCCCAGCTCCCGTTGGCGCGGGCAGCCCGGGCGACCTCCCGCAGGGTGCGACGGCAGGCGACGACCTCGCCGACGAACGCAGTACCGCGCTCGAAGGAGAGCGTGACCATGGTGACGCGCCAACCGTCGTGCTCCGCACCGACGCGATGGGAAACCGGCACCCGCACCTCGTCCAGGAAGACCTCGGCGAACTCCGCCGAACCGGCCAGCGTGCGCAGCGGGCGAACGGTGACGCCCGGCGCGTCCATCGACATCGCGAGCCAGGAGATGCCGCGGTGCTTGGGCGCGTCGGGGTCGGTGCGCACCAGCAGCTCGCACCAGTCGGCCACCTCCGCGTGCGACGTCCAGATCTTCTGCCCGGTGATCACGTACTCGTCGCCGTCCCGCACCGCCCGGGTGCGCAGGGCCGCGAGGTCGGAGCCGGCGTCGGGCTCGCTGAAGCCCTGGCACCAGATCTCGTCGCCACGCAGGATGGGCCCCAGCCAACGGTCCCGCTGCTCTGGCGTGCCCTCGGCCGCAATGGTGGGTCCGGCGTGCAGCAGCCCGACGAAGTTCGCCCCCACGTACGGCGCGCCCGCCAGCTCGGTCTCCTCCAGATAGATCAGTCGCTGGGTGGGGGGCGCGTCCCAATGGAGGTCGGCATAGCCCGCGTCGTACAACATCCGCTGCCAGAGCGTGTCGTAAGCGCGCCGGGCGGGCCAGTCGTCGGGGGACGGCTTCGGCGGGAGCTTCGGCAGGCTGACGCCGAGCCAGTCCCGCAGCCGGGCCCGGAACGCCTCTTCCTCTTCCGTGCAGCTGAGATCCACGCCCCGCCCCGCCCCTCCCCCACTCAATCTGACACAACGTCAGATCTCTCAGGCTAGCCCCGCACCCCTGGACCGACAAGCGCCGGAGACCTACCCTCTCGACCATGCCTGACGATTCGTCAGATCTTTGCTCGGCTGGCCCGGGGTGGATGGAGGCGTACGCCCAATGCGCACGGACGGCACGCAACACGCAAACGGCACGCCCACCCCGCCCGGCAGGAGCAGCAGAAGCAGCAGAAGCAGCACGGGCAACAGGAACGATGCGGGCGGCGGGACCAGCGGGCGCGGGGCGGATCGCATGGGCGGGGCGGATGGCTGGGGTGGGGGCGGCGCTGGTGGCTGGGACGGGGCGCCTGACGCTGACGGGTCGGCTACCGCGCACGCGCTCAGTGACTCGCCCACCCTGTGGGACCTCCTCGCCCGGCGCGCCGAACTGACCCCCCACCGGCGGGTCCTCCTCCAGGGCGAACGGTCGCTGACCTTCGGCGGTCTGCGCTCGGCCGCAGAGGAGACCGCGGCCGGGCTGTACGCCCTGGGGGTGCGGCCGGGCACGGTCGTGGCCTGGCAACTCCCGACCACCATCGAGACCGTCGTCCTGTGCGTCGCCCTCGCCCGGCTCGGCGCCGTGCAGACCCCGATCATCCCCTTCTACCGCGACCGTGAAGTCTCCTTCGCCCTGCGCGAGTCCAAGGCAGAGCACTTCGCGGTGCCCGGGGTGTGGCGCGACTTCGACCACTGGGCGATGGCTGCCCGGATCGGCGCGCGCGGCGTCCTCGACGGCTACGGACCGCTGCCCTCCGGCGACCCCGCGAGCCTCCCGCCGCCGCCCGACAACGGCACCGACGTCCGCTGGATCTACTGGACCTCGGGCACCACCTCCGACCCCAAGGGGGTCCTGCACACCGACCGCTCCCTGATCGCGGGCGGCTCCTGCCTGGCGCACGCACTGCAACTGACCCCCGAGGACATCGGCTCCATCGCCTTCCCCTTCGCCCACATAGGCGGCGCGGACTACCTGGTGATGCTGCTGCTGTACGGCTTTCCGGCGGTCCTCTTCGAGAAGTTCGCCCTGCCCGCCGCGCTCGACGACTACCGCCGCCACGGCGTCACCACCGCCGGCGGCTCCACGGCCTTCTACTCCCTCTTCCTCGCCGAACAGCGCAAGCAGCCTGACCGGAAGCTGATCCCCACGCTGCGGCTGCTCGCCGGCGGCGGGGCGCCCAAGCCGCCGGAGCTGTACCACGCCGTCGTACGCGAGATGGACTGCCAGCTCACCCACGGCTACGGCATGACCGAAGTGCCCATGATCACGATGGGCTCTCCCGACGACTCCGTGGACGACCTCGCCACGACCGAGGGACGACCGCCGAAGGGGATGGAGATCCGCATCGTCGACGGTGAGGTGCGGCTGCGGGGCGAGGCGGTCTGCCGGGGCTACCTCGACCCCGTCCAGTCGGCCGCCGTCTTCGACGAGGACGGCTTCCTGATCACCGGCGACCTGGGCCGTCTGACGCCGTCCGGACACCTGGTGCTCACCGGCCGGCTGAAGGACGTCATCATCCGCAAGGGCGAGAACATCTCTGCGAAGGAGGTCGAGGACCTGCTGCACACGCACCCGGACGTCGCCGACGCAGCCGTGATCGGGCTGCCGGACGCCGAACGCGGCGAGCGGGTCTGCGCGGTGCTGGAGCAGCGGGCCGGGAGCGCCCGGCTCGACCTCCCCACCGTCACCGCGTTCCTTCGGGCCCAGGGCCTCGCCCCTTACAAACTCCCCGAGCAATTGGAGGTGGTGGACGCCCTGCCGCGCAACGACGCCCTGCGGAAGGTCTTGAAGTACAAGCTGCGGGAGCACTTCGGCTGACCCGGTGACGCAGGCCCCGGGCACGTTCCCTGCGGTCCGCGCCCAGGACCGTGCGCCGTTCGGGGCAAGCGCCGGGCCCGTCTCCGCGGCGGCCGGTCCCCGCCAAGGCAGTGTTCCTCGGCGGGGGTCACGAAGGGACGGGTCATGGGCGGTACGGCGCAGCATCCACCGGGGTCGCAGCCTTCGGAGCCGCCCCAACCGCCGCAGCCCCCGTCGAACGGTCCGACGCCACCGGGCTTCAGCCGGGCCCGGCGCTGGAGCATGCTCGCAGTGCTGTGCGCCAGCCTCCTGCTGGTGGCCATGGACGCCACCATCCTGAACGTCGCCCTGCCCTCCCTCATCGACGACCTGGAGCCCGACGCGCTCCAGCAGCTGTGGATCATCGACGTCTACGGGCTGGTCCTCGGCGGTCTGCTCGTCACCACCGGAGGCATCGGCGACCGCTACGGCCGCAAACTGCTCTTCCTCAGCGGCTTCGTCCTCTTCGGGGCTGCCTCCGTCGTCGCGGCCACCGCGGCCTCGTCGGCGCAGCTGATCGGCGGACGGGTGCTGCTGGCGATCGGCGGCGCCATGGTGATGCCCTCCACGCTCTCGCTGATCCGGAACATCTTCACCGACCCGCACGAACGCACCCTCGCCATCGGCGTGTGGGCCTCCGTCGCCGGCGCGGGCGCCGCGATCGGCCCCCTGGTCGGCGGTGTCCTGGTCGAGGAGTACGACTGGTCGGCGGCCTTCTGGGTCAACGTGCCCGTCGTCGTGGCGACCGTCGCAGCTGGGGTGTGGCTGCTGCCGGAGTTCAAGGACGCGGGCCACGGGCGCCTGGACTGGCTCGGGGCCATTCTCTCGGTCGTCGGCGTCATCGCCCTGGCCTGGGGCATCAAGAACCTCAGCAAGGGCGACGCCAACGTGAGCGGTTCGATCGCGCTGGCCCTGGGCCTCGTCTCGCTGGCACTCTTCGCCCGCCGTCAACTCGCCCAACCCGATCCCCTCCTCGACGTGCGGCTCTTCCGGCGCCGCGCCTTCACGGCAGCCGCGTTGGCGACCCTGATGGCCATGCTCGCGATCGGCGCGGCGCTGTACCTCCTGTCGTTGTGGATGCAGTACGTCCACGGCTACTCCCCCTCGCAGGCCGGCGTCCGCACCTTGCCCGCGGCGCTCGCCACACTCGTCGGCTCGCTCTCGGCGCCCTGGCTGATGCGCCGGGTCGGGGTGCGCACCGCGATGGCCCTCGGGCTGAGCGGACTCGTCGCCGGCTTCCTCGTCCTCGCACTGTCCCCGGAGCCGACCACGTACCCGTACGTCGCGGTGGTCCTGATCGCCCTCGGGCTCGGCGACGGCATCGCGATCACCACGGCAGCCGCGGTCCTGGTGTCGGCGGTGCCCGCGGAACGCGCCGGGCAGGCCGGCGCCGTCTCGGAGACCTCGTACGAACTCGGGGTGGGCCTCGGGGTCGCACTGTTGGGCTCCATCCACGCCGCCGCGTACGCGGACGCCATGGCAGGCCAGCCGTCCGCCGCACAGCAGTCCATCGGCGACGCCGAGCAACTCGGTGACCCCACCGTCCTTGCCGCTGCCCGGAACGCCTTCGACGCGGCGCTGACCACGACGTCATGGGTGTCCGTCGGGATCGTGGCCACCGTGACGGTCCTGGTGACCGCTTTGGTGCCGCGGCGCTTCATCGCGAGCTCCTCGGGCCACTAAAGGACTCGGAAGAACGCGACGAAGCACCGGCCTTCGAAGAACGGGGATAGTCGAGAGCGGTCGGGGCGAGCACCGCGAGGTTGGCTGACGCGGGCGCCGCGGCCCCGTCCCCATCGCCCCCGTCATCGCCCGCACCATCGCTCGGGGCGTCCAACTTGCGATTCCACAGGATCCAGACGCAGACCAGTGCCATGGGCAGCAGGGGCAACACCGTGACCGCTATCTGACCGGGCCCGTCGCCCTTGCCGTCGCCGCCGTTCAGGACCAGCACTTCCAGGAGCAGGGAGAGCACGAGATTGTTCCCCGCGTGGGCGACGGAAGCGGTCCACACCGTGCGGCTGCGCACGGCGAGCGCCGCGAGCATGACCTCCTGGACGAGGAACGCCATCGACCAGATCGCCAGCCCGAGCAGCAGGTGCTCGAACTCGATGTAGCCGTTGAACGCCAACGGGTAGTGCCACACGGCCCAGATCGCGCCCGTGGTGACCACCGAGGCCACGGGCCGACCTGAGCACAACCGGGGCCTGAGGTAGCTGGTCCAACCGAACTCCTCACCCCAATAGATGGGGGACAGAAGGAGCACCACCAGCATCAGCAGCGGCACCACCGCCCACCCCGGCACACCGCCCACGCCGTCGCCGAGCTGGGAGAGGTCACCGTCCCAGACGCCGAAGACCCGAGCGCTCGCCAAAGCCACGGCGGCAAAGGCCAACGGCCCCAGCCAGGCGGCCAGATAGTGCGGCCACGCACTACGGAAGCGAGGGCGGAGTCCTGCGTCAGCAAAGCCTTCGCCCGTGACGAGGCGGGCGACCACCGCACCGAGAGCGGGCATGAAGCCGAAGGTGATTTGCACGAGGGGGTGTAGCGGAGAGAGGTCGGTGAAGAACGGCAGGGACATCCCGGCCCAGGCGCCGCCGAAGGTGATCAGCATGAACACCCACAGCCCGCGCCTGCGTTCCCTCCTGGACAACGGTGTGATCTTGGTCGGGGCGACGTACGTCATGGTGTGCGGACCTTCTCTCCGTGATCGTGTCCGTGCGCGCTGCCGCTCGTGGTGCGCGCAACATGCCGACCACTGTCCGCCCGGCGACCGGCCCGACACATCGCGATCGTGAGCGAGATTGGATCTCCCTCACCTGGGGGAGGCGCCGCCCCGCCGTCGCCTGCAAAATCGGAAACGTGTGGAAGAGCAAACCGGCCCACGCCCATCCGTCGTCCCTGTCGACCCCTCGATCCCTGCCCGCCCCTCCATCCCTGTCAACTCCGACTCATCCAGCCACCCATCCGAACTCACCAACGCATGGAATGACCCGCCCGCGTCAACACCCCGCGGGCCGCGCGAGGCTGTCGGGCCGCTCGGCGCTCCGACACGTTCGACGCACCGTGCGCGGCCTCGGGCACATCGTGTTCGGCACGTGCATCGGCGTCATCGGAATCATGACCGCGCTCCTGGTCATGGAGGCAGGCAGCAGCACGTTGCCCTCCGGCTGGCGCCTGGTCGCGATCACCGGCGCCGCCGCGGACCTCATCGTGATCTGCGGGCTGCTGCACTCGGCTCGCAGACGCGCCGTGCGGCTCGCCAACGCCCTCCTCGAAACGGAGTTGCCCGCGCCCACCCGAGCGGGGGCGCCCGAGCGGCTGCGCACGGGAGCGTGGTTGCTGGTGAGTGCGGTCATCGGCTGCTTCGTGGCGATTGCAGCGACGATATTGGCCAGCGCCGCGCTCGTACCCGTCATGGTGTGGCTGGACGGCGGCGGGGAGGACATCCGCTTCCTCTACGTCAGCGCGGACGTGGCGGCCGGGTGGCACGGCGCGTGGACGGTGCCGCTGACGGTGGTCGCGCTCCCGCTCGCTTGGATCGTCGTCGCCGCCGGCAGTGCGGCGCTCCGGCGGCTCGCCCCCGTGCTCATCGGCCCGGGCCAGGCGGAGCGGGTGGCCGCCATGGAGGAGCGGATGCGGGTGCTGGCGGAGGGCAACCGCCTGGCTCAGGAGCTACACGACTCCATCGGCCACACCCTCACCGCTGCCACCATTCAGGCGGCGGTGGCCGGGGAGTTGATGGACAGGGACCCGGCAGCGGCGCGGCGTGCCCTCAACAGCATCGAGGAGACCTCGCGCGGCGCGCTGGACGATCTGGACCACGTTCTGGGTGCCCTTCGGCGGGGTGGCGGCGCTCCGGCCGCGACCGCAGTCGGGCCTACCCTGGCCGAGCTGCCTGCGCTGATCGACGGGGTTCAACAGGCAGGCGTCGAGGTGGACATGGACATCCGCGGCGATCTGGAGCGGGTCCCGGGGCCCGTGTCCCGGGAGGCGTACCGGATCGTGCAGGAAGGGTTGACGAACGCGCTGCGGCACGGTGCGGGACCCATCGTTGAGTTGCGACTGATCGTGGCATCGGACCGATTGGAGGCCGAGTTGATCAATGCGATACCCGGGTCCGCCGTCCGACGGTTCCGGCCGGCCCGAGCCGACCGCCTCGGTTACGGACTCAAGAATTTGAAGGAGCGAGTCCGGCTGTTGCGCGGCGACCTCAAATGCGGCCCCACGGCCGACGACCGTTGGCGGCTCGCCGCCAGCCTCCCGCTGCAACCTGAGCCATGACCGCCATGGCCAGCATGACCTTGGACGAGGACAGGTCGATGAACGACACCACCGCCCCGACTGCACTCGCGCCACCGCCCCAGCTCGCCCGCGCGACCACGGACACACCGCCCGCGCCCCCGCCCGCATCCACGCCCGCACCCGCGCACGGAGAGGAGCCCGAAGCGGAGCCCGAAGAGTCGGCGTCAGCGGCCCGCACCGTCACCGTGCTCATCGCGGACGACGAGGAGCTGACCCGCACCGGTCTGCGGACCCTGCTGGCGGCGAAGCCCCAACTCGAAGTGGTCGGCGAGGCCGCTGACGGTACGCAGGTGCTGCCGCTGGTGGCCGAGTTGCGGCCGGACGTGGTCCTGATGGACGTCCGGATGCCCGGCATGGACGGCATCGAGGCCACGCGGCGGCTGCGGGCCGAGTTGGCGGAGCCGCCGAAGGTCGTGGTGATCACCACGTTCGAGAGCGACCAGTACGTGTACGACGCGCTGCGCGCCGGCGCGGACGGGTTCGTACTGAAGCGGGCGCCCTCGGACCGCATCGCCCGCGCCGTCCACCTGGTCGCCACCGACGACTCACTCCTCTTCCCGGACGCGGTCCGCCGGCTGGTGACGGCCCGCCCGGCTTCGGCGGCTCCGCCGCTGCCGCTGCCGCTCACCGGGCGGGAGAAGGACACCCTGCGGCTGATGGCGAAGGGCCTGTCCAACCCGGACATCGCGCAGCGGCTCGTGGTGAGCCTGGAGACCGTCAAGACGCATGTGAGCAACGTCCTGATGAAGCTTGATGCACAGAACCGTACGCAGGCGGTCGTGATGGCGTACGAGTCGGGTCTGGTCGTCCCCGGGGAGGACTGATGAACGACGGTTGAACGAAGAACGCGCCCCGGGGCACTGACCGGTAGTCGATGCAGTTGGGGCCTTGCTTAGGGCTGCTCCGGCGTCACGTAGTAGGAGGCGAAGGCCCGTAGGACCTCGTCCTCGCCGATGCGGCCGTCGCCGTCGGTGTCCAGGGCGGCGGCCACCTGGGCCGTCACCTCGGTGCCCACGCCCAGGACCCGTAGGACTCGTTCGGCCGCCGCGGGGGTCATGCCCTGTCCGTCAGTGTCGGCCAAGGCGATCACCGCGCTCAGGAAGGGACGGGCGATCTCCGCGAAGCGCTCGGGGTTGTCCCGGAGCCGCTTGACCGCCCCCGTGACGAACTCCTGGCGGCTGACGCGCTGGTCGCCGTCGACGTCGGCGATACCGGCCATGCCCTGCCAGAACGCCTCGGCGCCGTTGTAGAGGGCCTGTCCCTTGTCGCAGCGGGGAGTCGTGGAGAACTCGGCCAGCAGACGGGCCGCCGCCCCGCTGAAGTCCTCGCGGTCGATGTAGCCGTTGCCGTCCTGATCGAATGCGGCGAAGCGAGACGCGATCTTGCGCTCGTACTCTGCGCTGTCCATGCGGGGAGCGTACGGCCCCAGGAGGCTGACGCGTGCAAGTACCCGCCAATTACCTGCTCGGGAACGTGAAACCAACCGTGGGTGAAGACATGATCACAGTTTCGAAGGCAGGGAGTCGGGGCGACGTCCGGAACCCCCTTCAGAGCTCGCTCGGGGCCCCTTCGGGCCCGAAGTCCCTCTACCACCTCAACCCTCCTTCGGGGGCGCACTTGGAGCAAAGGGGCGTGCGGGCATCGTCACGCGCATTACATTCGTTGAGGGGGAAAGGACATCGAGGACACCAAGAGCATCGCGACGCTTCGCGGATCCCCACCGGCCCCGACGGGGATCCGGCCGTTGCGCCGGGCGCTCGGTCGGTGTCCGCAGACAAGGGCGGTACGCGGGAGCGGGCTTGGGGGGACGGAACGGATGGCGAAGGACGCGCAGCCGCGCTGGGACCACAAGATGCAGCAACGACTCAGCAGGGGCGAGGCCGCGGCGCTTGGCGAGCTGTACGACAGGCTCGCCTCCCTCGTGCACAGCCTGGCCCACCGGGTGCTCGACGACGACGAGGCCGCCGACCAAGTGACCCGCGAGGTCTTCGGCCACGTCTGGGAGCACCCCGACGAGTACGACCCCAAGCAGGGGTCCCTGCGTTCCTGGGTCGCCAAGTTGACCAACCAGCACGCCGTGTCGCGGCTGCGCCGCACCGGGGCCGCCGCGCTCGCGGACGGCGGCACGGGCACCACCGAGGAGCTGGAGCAGCGGGTGCGCCGGGCGGCGGCGGAGGCACGGGCCGACTACATACGCACCTCGATGCCCGCTCCCCTGCGCAGGGCGCTGGAGTTGGCCTACTTCGAACGACGGGACTACCGACAGACCGCAGCGCACCTGGGAGTGACCGATGACGAGGCCAGACGCAGACTGCGGCTCGGTCTCCAGTTGCTGTCCACCGCACACACGCGGCCCGTGGAGGGCTCGTCACCACCTGGATACGGACGCTCCCTGTGATGGCGCACCGGGAGGGCGGCGACGGCGAGCACGAGGAGGTGCAGGGCGTACCGCGCATACCCGCCCCCCGGCGGGCCGGTGACGGCCTCGCCCCGCGTGCGCCGTGGGACGCCACCGGGGTGCCCCGGCC
The DNA here is from genome assembly GCF_040643215.1 of Streptomyces sp. NPDC047315. Taxonomy (NCBI): domain Bacteria; kingdom Bacillati; phylum Actinomycetota; class Actinomycetes; order Kitasatosporales; family Streptomycetaceae; genus Streptomyces; species Streptomyces sp. NPDC047315. Next base: position 127,724 of record NZ_JBEYTZ010000022.1, read on the forward strand.
CAGGAGGAACGTCGCACCACACGTACCCCCGCCTTCCGATACGTCCGCAGCCCGCCGCCCCTCCCCGCCCGCCAACGGAACCACGCCAGCCGACCGACCGGCCGAGGCCGATATGCCCGACACACCAGAAGCACCAGCAGCAACAGACGATCGAGAAGAGCGGAGCAACGACCAGGGTCCGGCGAAGGTCGCGGGCGCAGCAGGCACCGACGGCACCGACAGCCGCGGCGGCCCCGACGGCACCGTCGACATCGTTCCGACGGACGGCGGCGGCGCGGAGGACGTCGACCGCGCCGGGCCGCCGTCCCACCGGGTGCTCAAGTCCCTGCTCGGCGCGTGGGCGCTGTCCGCCTGCTCCGCCGACGAGACCGCCGCCGTCGACGCACACCTGAAGATCTGCGCGCCCTGTCGCGAAGAGGCGCACCGGCTGCGCGGCGCGGTCGAGTTGTTGCACACCGAATGCGAACTCGACCTGCCGCCCACGCTGCGCTTCCGGGTGCTGGAGAACTGCCTCGGCCGCCGCCCGCCCCGCATCCCCGTGCCCGACTGGGCCACCCCGTACGACGCGGAGACCGCCCGGCTCGACGCGTTGCTGCGCGACATCGGCGACGCCGAGTGGGACGCGCCGCTGCACCTGCTGTGGTTCGACGGCCGCGAGTCGGCGCGGCGGCTGACGACCGTCGGCGGCGTCATCGGCCATCTGATGACCGTCGACGGGCTCGTGGCGCACGCCCTCGGTCTCGACGACCCGCTCGGTCGCAACGGCCCGAAGCCGCCGACGGAGCGCACGGAGAAGTTCTGGCGCTCCGAGAACCTCCCGACCGGGCGCGCCGCGCACCGCCTGTGGCGGGACCAGAGCCACACCCTCATCCGCACGGTGTCCTTCGCGGCGCACGGCGCGGCCGAGATGTCCGTGTCGTACGGGGACTTCTCGCTGCCGCTGCGGGACGCGCTCGTCGACCGGGCCTTCGAGTGCTGGATCCACGCCGACGACATCGCGGACGCGGTGGACTACCCGTACGACCCGCCGCGCGGTGCGCACCTCAAGCGGATGATCGACCTGGCGGCCCGGCTGCTGCCGGCGACGCTCGCCGCACGCCGCCGCACCGGGCTCGCCGGGCCGGTGAAGGAGCTGGTGGCGGCGGGGGCGCCGGGGCGTTCGGTGCGGCTGGAGGTGGAGGGCGCGGGCGGCGGCGACTGGTACATCGCGCTCGACTCGCCGGCGGCCCTCGGCTCACCGGACCGTGCGGTGGCCCAGGTCGCCCTCGAAGGGGTGGAGTTCTGCAAGCTGGTCGCCGGGCACGTACCTCCGGAGGAGGCGGCGGTCGGTCAGTACGGCGACCGCGAGGCGATCCGGGACGTGCTGTTCGCCGCAGCGTCGCTCAGCCGCTTGTGACCTCGCCGATCAGAACAGGCCAGGCCGGACCCATCAGCCCCGCCTCGACGCGAGCCGCCAGCCGCCCGGTCGGAACCGTGCCGGCCCGGCTTCAGGCGAAGACGACCGTGCGGCTGCCGTTCAGCAGGATGCGGTGCTCCGCGTGCCACTTCACCGCGCGCGCCAGGGCCTGGCACTCGACGTCCCGGCCCACCGCGACCAGCTGCTCCGGCGTGAGGTCGTGGCCGACCCGCTCGACCTCCTGCTCGATGATCGGGCCCTCGTCGAGGTCCGCGGTGACGTAGTGCGCCGTCGCGCCGATCAGCTTCACTCCGCGGGCGTGGGCCTGGTGGTAGGGCTTGGCGCCCTTGAAGCTCGGCAGGAAGGAGTGGTGGATGTTGATGATCCGGCCGCTGAGCTGCTTGCACAGGTCGTCGGAGAGCACCTGCATGTAGCGGGCGAGCACCACCAGCTCGACGTCCAGCTCCCGCACCAGCTCCAGCAGGGCGCCCTCGGCCTCCGCCTTGTTGTCCTTGGTGACCGGGATGTGGTGGAAGGGGATGCCGTACGAGCCGACCAGCTCGGCGAAGTCCCGGTGGTTGGAGACCACGGCCGCGATCTCGACCGGCAGGGCGCCGATCCTGGAGCGGAAGAGCAGGTCGTTCAGGCAGTGGCCGAACTTGCTGACCATGAGGACGACCCGCATGGGCTCGTCGGCGAGGTGGATCTGCCACTCCATCTGGAAGGCGTCGCCGACGGCGGCGAAGCTGGCCCGCAGCTTGTCCACGGTCACGTGCGGCTCGGCGGAGAAGTGCACCCGCATGAAGAACAGACCCGTGTCCTGGTCCCCGAACTGCTGGCTGTCCTCGATGTTGCAACCGGTGATGAAGAGGTAACTCGACACGGCGTGCACGATGCCCTGTTTGTCCGGGCAGGAGAGCGTCAGAACGTACTGGTCCGTCATCCTCGTAGGGTGCCACACCGGCCGCCCCGAAAGCGCCCACGGTCCGCCGCGTGGACAGCCGCCGCGCCCCGCGCCCCGCACCCGCGAACCCTGCCTCGTACGGTCCGCTACGCCGTACGCGTCATGATCCGCAGCACGTCCAGCGAGCGCGGCGGCTCGTCCGCGGAGTCGCCGTCGTTCGCCGCGAGGCACACGTGGGCCTCGCGCGCCGCCGCGACCGCCTCCGGCCAGGCCGGGTGCGCCAGGTACGTCGAGACGGGGGCGTCCGCGCCGACCTGGTGCAGGATCCTGAGCACCCGCAGCACGGCGGCGTCCACGAGCGCGGCCTCGTTCGCGTCGCGGAAGATCGTGCCGACGTACTTCTCGGCGGACCAGTTGTCCAGCCAGGTGTCCTCGACGAGACGGTAGACGGCGTCGGTCACGTCGCCGTACCCCTCCCTCCCGGCCAGCCAGACGTCCTGGTGGAAGGCGGGGTCGGAGAGCATGTGCAACGCCGAGCGCACATTGCAGCGCCAGCGCCACCACGGCATGTCATTCAACGGCATACCGCCCATGGTGGACGAGCGACGGGTGCGACGGGAAGGGGTGACCGGGGCTTGCTCCACGCCGTCGATCGTACGTTCCCGCCCCGTCCGCCCCGCGCGCCCCCCGGCTGTTCATCCTTCCGACACCCTGCGGCCAACGTCGCTCACGGTTCCGTTACCGCGGTGGCGGAACCGTGAGTGCCCATGACCAGCAGCCCCGGCACCGCTGCCGCCCATGAGACCTCGGCCCGCACGCCCGGGGCCCGTACCGCCCCTTCCCGTGCGACCACCGGCCGGGTCGCGGCGGCCTCCGTCGTGGTCACCGCGCTGTTCGCCTCCGGCTGCGGCGTGGTCCCCGGCCTCGACGGCGACTCGCGCGAGCCGGTGAAGGTGATGACCTTCGCCCCCGAGGGCACGAAGGCCACGAACATGCCGGGGATGCCGGCCATGGCCAAGGCGTACGCCCGCTGGGTCAATGCGAACGGCGGCGTCGACGGCCACCAGCTCCGCGTCATCACGTGCAACGAGAAGAACACCGCCGAGGGGGCGTCGTACTGCGCGCGCCAGGCGGTCGAGGAGGACGTGGTCGCGGTCGTCGGCTCGTACAGCCAGCACGGCAGGGCGTTCACGGCGCCGCTCCAGGTCGCGGGGATCCCCTTCATCGGCGGCTTCGGCGCGTCCGAGGAGGAGTTCACCAACTACCTCTCCTACCCCGTCAACGGCGGACCGGCCGCACTCTTCGCCGGGCAGGGGCGCCAGCTCGCCGACACCTGCCGCCGGGTGGCGATCGTCCGGCCCGACTCGATCGCCGGCGACAAGCTGCCGGAGCTGCTCGACGCCGGACTCGCGCAGGGCGGGCACAGCGAAGCGGTCGACGTCCTCGCACCGGACGACGCGACCGAGTACACCCGCCAGGCCGACCAGGCGCGCGCCAAGGCCGGGGAGGGCTCGGAGGCCAGCGACGACAAGCGGCCCGGGTGCGTGACGGCCGCGCTCGGGGACCGTACGGAGACGTTCGTGGACTCCTTCCGCCGCCTCCCGGACGACGGGCGGGACATCGCGCTCTCGTCGGTCGTCGGCAGCGTCGACCAGTCCTTCATCAACCGTACGGGCGGACGCTCGGGCCCCTTCGAGGGCGCGTTCATCACGGGCTGGTACCCGGCGGCGGCCGATCCGCGCTGGAACCAGATGAAGAACGTGATCGACGAGCACGCGTTCGCGGACAACAGCGTCGACCCGACGGACGTGGGCACCCAGACCACCTGGATCGCGTACAGCGTCCTCAACGCGGCGATCAAGGCGATCGACGCGGACGAGATCACGGCGGGGGCGGTGTCGCGGACCCTCTCCGAGGGGCTTGAGGTGTCCACGGGCGGGGTGACGCCGACGCTCCGCTGGGACCGGGGGACGAAGCTGGGCACGCCCGACCTCCCGCGGGCGGTCAACCGGCACGTGACGTTCAACGTGGTGCGCGAGGGACGGCTGGTGGCCCAGGAGCCCGACTTCGTGAACGTCGACGCGATCCTCTCGGCGCAGCGCAAGGGCTGACGGCGCCGGGCGACAGAGCGGGGCAGAGCTCGTCAGAGCGGGGCTGGGCCGGTCAGAGCTGGTCGCCGGTGCGGCGCGGGAGGTCGTGGGGGGTGGCGATGGCGTTCCAGAGGCCGGCCGCGCGCTGCTTGGCCCTGGTCGCGTCGCCGCTCGCCCGGTTCGCCTCGACCGTGCTGCGGGTGCTGCGGGCCCGGCCGTCCTTGCAGCCCTTCTTGCCCTTCACCTGGGACGCCCAGGTCGCGTAGCGGTCGTCGGCGGTGGCGGACGACTGCCACGCCTGCTTGAGCGCGGCGGTCAACTCGGCGTTGCGCGGCAGCTTGTCGACGCTCACGCCCTCCAGCCTGGTGACCATGCCGCGGCGCTGCTTGGCGGCGGCGCGCAGGTCCGCCGCGGCCCGGTCGAGCTCCTTGCACTGCTTGATGTCCTCGACGGAGCGGATGACCGCGGCCCGGCTGCTGTTGCTGTCCGCGAGGAGTTTGTCGAGCGCGACGGCCTGCGTCTTGACCGGGTCCGCGGCGACGGTCGACGGCGACGGCGCGGACGGCTGCGACGACGGCGGGGTGCCGGCGGCGCCGGGGGCGGACGGCGGCGGGGCGTTCCGGTCGACGGTGGACTTCGGCGAGTCGTCCTCGCCCTGGCCGAAGAGCGCGGCGCTGACGCCGAGCCCGAGTACGGCGCAGGCGACGATCACCGCGCCCATGACGGCCAGTTGCGACGACTTGCGCCGCCGCTCCTCGCGCTCCTCGCAGTCGGGGTGCGAGCGGCGCGGGCCACGCGCCTCCGATGCGTACGGGCCCTCCGATGCGTACGGGGTCCCCGGTGCGTACGGGACCTCCGGTCCGGGCCCGGCCTGGGCGCGGAAGAGCATGTCGAACTCCCCCGGCACCGGCGCGCCGGAGACCGGCGGCAGATGCTGCGTCACGGGCTCGGCGCCTCGTCCCGCGCCCTGCTGCCCGAGCGGCCCGGTGCCGAGGAAGGTCGTGGGCGGGTCCGCATCGGCCCGTGCCGGTACGGGCGGAATGACCTGCGTCGCGTCACCGCCGCCGGGCCCCACCGGCGGGATGACCTGCGTGGCGTCCACCGCGCCGTACGCCTGCTCGGGCGGCAGCGCGCCGGGGCCGGGCGGCGGGAGGGGGGCGACGGGCGGAATGACCTGCGTCGCGTCGCCACCGCCCGGCGTCACCGGCGGGATGACCTGCGTGGCGTCCGCTGCGTCGTACGCCTGTGGGCCCGGCTGCACCGGGGGCAGCGCACCGCCGCCCGGGGCGGGGGGCGTCGGCGCGGGTACCGCGAGTTCCCCGGCGACGGGCGGCAACGGCCCCGGGTACGCGGGGGGAGCGGCAGCCGGCGAAGGCGGAGGGAGCTGCGCACCCGGCTGCGCAGCCGTCGGATGCTGGCCCGTCGGATGCTGGCCCGTCGGGTACTGGCCCGTCGGGTACTGGCTCGCTGCCTGTTGGCCCGTCGGATACGGAGCTGTCGGGTGCTGACCCGTCGCGTACGGAGCCGTCGGCTGTTGGCCCGTCGCGTACGGAGCCGTCGGATACGAGCCCGTCGGCGGCGCCTCCGGCGGGAGCGGGACCGAGCCCGAGCCCGTCACCGGCGGTGCGGCCGGCGGGGGTTGCCCCGGTGCGCCCTGCGGCCCCCACGGCTCGCCCCACGGCACCCCGCTCGCCGGAGTGGTGTGCTGCTGGGGCTCGGGTATCCAGGGGTCGGATCCCTCGGCGGGCAGCACGACGCCCTCGTGCGCGGGACGATGCGCGGGACGAGCAGCGGACTGCCGCTGCTCGTCGCCGTGTCCGCTCTGCGTCACCGGAACTCCTACGTGTGAAGACAGGGCACCCCGGAACCGAGGAACCGCCGCTTCACGCTACCGGGTGGTTCAAGACCCCCGCGCCCCCGTGCGGCCCAGTAACGCAACGCCGTCGCCGGACGCTGTTAATGCCCCCGTTGATGCCCCACCGATGCCCCCGTTGGCGCCCCACCGATGCCCCCGTTGGCGCCCCCGCTGGTGCCCCCTTCCCCATCGCGGCCTTCCCGCCCCCACCGAGACGGAGCCGGTGCCCGCGCCTGCGGCCTGGATTCACGCAGCGGCCTGGAGCTCCAGTCGCGCCCCGAACTCGCGCACCGACGGCTCCGACGCGTACGGCTCCAACCGCTGTTGCAGGTCGTCCAGGTACTCCGCGCCCCGGCTGGAGCGCAGCGTGCCCATCAGCTCCAGGGCGCGGGTGCCCGTGTGGCACGCCTGCTCCACCTCGCGCTGCTGCACCTGCGCGGTGGCGAGCAGTACGAAGCCGATGGCGCGCCGCCTGGCCCGTCCCTCCGGATGGCCGTCGAGGGCGCTCGCCGCGTGGTGCGCGGCGGCCTCCGCCTGACCCAGGTCGCGGTAGCAGTGGGCCAGTTCGTCGGCGAGGTACGCCTCGTCGAAGTGGCCGATCCACTCCGGGTCGTCGCCCTCCTTCGGATCGGTGCGCTCCATCGCGGCCAGCGCCTTGCCGGCGACGACGTGGCAGGTGCGGGCGTCGCCGAGCAGGGCGTGGCCGCGCGCCTCGGCCGCGTAGAACAGCGCCTGCGCGCGCGGGGTGACCTGTCCGCGGGCGCCTTCCTGTGCGGCGCGGGCGAGTTGGGCGATCTCGCGCGGATTGCCGAGTTGGGCGGCGAGGTGGCTCATGGACGCGGCCAGGACGTATCCGCCGTAGCCCCGGTCGTCCGCGGCCTGGGCCAGCCGCAGCGCCTGGATGTAGTAGCGCTGGGCGAGCCCGGGCTGGCCGGTGTCGACGGCCATGTAGCCGGCGAGTTCGGTCAGTCGGGCCACCGCTGCGAACAGGTCGCGCCCCACCGATTCGCGGTACGAGCCCGAGAGCAGGCCGGAGACCACGGAGTTGAGGTAGTGGACGACGACGGGCCTGATGTGGCCGCTGCCGAAGCGGTGGTCGAGTTCGGTGAGCGCGGTCGTCATCGCCCGTACGGCTTCGACGTCCGAGGTGCCCACCCGGGCCCCGGCGCTCCGCGCGACCTGCGCGTCCGCACCGGTGATGAGCCAGTCGCGGCTCGGTTCGACGAGCGCGGAGGCGGCGACGGACGCGCCGGACAGGAAGTCGCGGCGGCCGACGTCGCTCCGCCACAACTCGCTGACCTGCTCGATCGCCCCGAGGACGGTCGGTGAGAACTGGAGGCCGACGCCTGAGGCGAGGTTCTTGCCGTTGGCCATGCCGATCTCGTCGATCGTGACCGTACGGCCGAGTTTGCGGCCCAGGGCCTCGGCGATGATGCCCGGTGCGCGTCCGCGCGGTTGCTGGCCGCGCAGCCAGCGCGCCACGGACGTCTTGTCGTAGCGCAGGTCGAGTCCCCGTTCCGCGCCGACCATGTTGACGCGGCGCGCGAGCCCGGCGTTCGAGCACCCGGCTTCCTGGATGAGTGCCTGCAGCCGTTCGTTGGGCTGGCGGGCGACGAGTGGTCTGGCTGCCATGGATCTACCCCCTGAGAGCCGCGGTGATCAACGAACTGATCACTGCCCGGCTGATATACGGAGAATGCAGACTTAAGAGAGTTGAGAGAGAGTTGGTCGGGTTTCTCCAGAATCCTGGATGCATCAGGAAGGCCGGATGTCCAGAAATCCGGAAGACTCCCCGAAAGAAGCCGTCGGAAGAGTCTGTTTCCCTTCGAAATGAAGCACGCGGATTCCATGCGCTCCGCCCCGCCGACCTGGCGACTTCACCCGGCAGGGCGCGCACCCCCGCTCAGCCGCCCCCTCGTCTGTGGATACCCCCTTCGGTGCACCATGTGCATGCGCGCCCCCGTATGTGCATCCATGCGCCCCATATGCGGGATCATGATCCCCGGGGCGGCCCGTCGGAGGCCCGTAACCCCAGGTGACCGCGGGAGTTGAGAGGGTCGTGGAAGAGACCATCGGAGTCACAGAAGCCGCACAAATCCCCCAACAACGGGGCGAACAGATGCTGGATCACGCCGTCCGGTACGCCGAGGAGCGGCACTGGGACGTCTTTCCGGGTACGTGGCTGGAGGCGGCCGAGACCACGGAACAGTGCTCGTGCGGCGACTCCGACTGCACGGCGCCCGGCGCCCACCCCAGCCGGTCGGACTGGGCGAACCAGGCGACGGGCAGCGCCAGCGGTGCGCGGCGGCTGTGGGGCAAGCAGCCGAGGGCTTCGGTCCTGATGCCCACCGGCCGCACCTTCGACGTGCTCGAACTCCCCGAGTCGGCCGGCTTCCTCGCGCTCGCCCGGCTGGAGCGGATGGACCTCCCGCTCGGCCCGGTCACCCTCACCCCGGACCGCCGGATGTCCTTCTTCGTCCTGCCGGGCGGCGCGGCGAAGGCACCCGCGCTCGTCCGCGACCTGGGGTGGGCGCCGAGCTCCCTCGACCTGGTGCCGCGCGGCCAGGGCCACTACATCGCGGCTCCGCCGACCCGGGTCGGCGCCCGCGGCGCGGTGCAGTGGGTGCGCCGCCCCACCGCGGAGAACCGTTGGCTGCCGGACGTCGACGAGCTGATCAGCCCGCTCGCGTACGCCTGCGGGCGGGACGCGGCGGCGACGCGGGCCGCCCGCCGGGCCTGACCGCACCCGAGCCGGGGACGGAGCAGGTTCCGCAGGACTCGTAGGACACGAGACACGGGGGACGCGGGGGACGCAGGGAACACAGGGGACGCGGGGAACGCGGGGAACGCGGGGTTTTGTGGGGAGTACGGGGGGAGGGGCGGGAAACCGCAGACAGCGCCCTGTTTAGGGTGGTTCCGTACTGACGCGTACACAGCCATTTCACACCACGTGCACCAGTTGCACGGCGGCGCGGCTGTGGAGCGTGTGACCACGGGGACCCTAAGGAGCACCACCATGCCGGACGAGCAGACGGCCGCACCGGCCGTGGGGGCGGGCGGAGCGCACACGGCGCCGCCCGCTGTCCGCGTCGAAGGACTGTGGAAGCGGTTCGGCGAACAGATCGCCGTCGCGGGCGTCGACCTGACGCTGCCGGCGGGCCGTTTCATCGGTCTGGTCGGCCCGAACGGCGCCGGCAAGACGACGACCCTGTCCATGGTGACCGGTCTGCTGCGGCCGGACCAGGGTCGGGTGCAGGTGGCCGGCCACGACGTGTGGCGGGACCCCGTCCAGGTCAAGTCACGCATCGGCGTGCTGCCGGAGGGGCTGCGGATGTTCGAGCGGCTGTCGGGCCGCGAACTGCTCGGGTACAACGGCCGGCTGCGCGGCCTGCCGGGCGACGAGGTCGACAAGCGCACCACCCAGCTCCTCGACGTGCTCGACCTCGCGGGTTCGCAGCACAAACTCGTCGTCGACTACTCCACCGGCATGCGCAAGAAGATCGGCCTCGCCTGCGCCCTGCTGCACAACCCCGAGGTGCTCTTCCTCGACGAGCCCTTCGAGGGCGTCGACCCGGTCTCCGCCCAGACCATCCGGGCCGTGCTGGAGCGCTACACCGCCTCCGGCGCGACCGTCGTCTTCTCCAGCCACGTGATGGAGCTGGTGGAGTCGCTGTGCGACTGGGTGGCCGTGATGGCGCAGGGCCGGATCCGCGCCCAGGGGCCGCTGGCCGAGGTGCGCGGTGCCGCGCCGTCGCTGCAGAGCGCCTTCCTCGAACTCGTCGGCGCGCAGGGCCACGACCGCGGCGAATCCCTCGACTGGCTCGGCGGCGGCGCTGAGGGAACGGGCGCGGCCCGATGACCTCGACGCCCTCGATCCCGGCTACGGCTACGGCTACGGGCTCGGGCGAGCCGCCCCCCGCCGCCCTCGTCGGGATCTTCGTACGGCTGAAGCTGTCGCTGCTGCGCAACGGCCTGCGCCAGTCGTCCAAGCGCAAGCGCGCCTTCGTCACCGCGCTCGTCGCGACGCTGCTCTTCGCGCTGCTGCAACTGCTCGGGCTCGCGGCGATGCGCGGCCACGAGCACGCCGCCGCCGTCACCGTGCTGTTCGCCGGAGTGCTGGCGCTCGGCTGGGTCGTCATGCCGCTCTTCTTCGCCAGCGGCGACGAGACGCTGGACGCGACGCGGCTGGTGATGCTGCCGCTGCGCCCGCGGCCGTTGGTGGCCGCGCTGACCGCGGCGTCGCTGGTGGGCATCGGTCCGCTGTTCACGCTGTGCGTGCTGCTGGGTTCCGTGATCGCGCTGGCGCACGGCCCCGCCGCGTGGGCCGCGGCCGTGGTCGCCGTACCGCTGACGCTGCTGGTGTGCGTGACGCTGGCGCGCGCCTTCGCCGCGGCCAACATCCGTCTCCTGACCTCCCGCAAGGGCCGTGACCTGGCGCTGCTGAGCGGTCTGGTGATCGCGGTCGGCATCCAGTTCGTCAACTTCGGGTTCCAGCGGCTCAGCTCGACCGATCTGGACCTGTCGGCGCTGGAGCCGGCCGCTGCGGTGGTGCGTTGGGTGCCGCCGGCGTCGGCGCTCGGCGCCGTCGACTCCGTCAGCGACGGCTCGTACGGCACGGCCCTCGCCCAACTCGTGCTCTCGGCCGCGGCACTGTACGGGCTGCTGGCGTGGTGGCGGACGAGCCTCGACAAGCTGATGACGTCCCCCGACGGGTCCACGATCGCCGCGGCGGACCCGCGCGGCGGCGCCCGGGCGCCGTCCGGCGCGGCGGGCTCCGCGCTGCTGCACCGGCTGTTCCCCGAGGGTCGTACGGCCGCCGTAGTGCAGCGCAGCCTGCGCTACTTCTGGCGCGATCCGAAGACCAAGGCGGGCCTGGTCAGCGCGCTCGCGATCGGTCTGTTGATCCCGCTCTTCAACGCCGTCCAGGGCGTCAACTCGGTCTACTTCGCCTCGTTCGCCACCGGCATGCTGGGCTTCCAGATGTACAACCAGTTCGGGCAGGACACCTCGGCGTTCTGGATGGTGATGCAGACGCTGTCGACGCCGCGGGACGCCTACGAGGAGCTACGGGCGCGGGCGTTCGCGCTGCTGCTGGTGGCGCTGCCGTACACGGTCCTCGCGGTCGTGGTGGTGGCGGCGGTCGTCGGCGACTGGCAGAGCCTGCCGTCGGCGCTGGGGCTGTCGCTGGCGGTGCTCGGCGCGATGCTCGGTACGGGTGCGTACGCTTCGGCCCGCTATCCGTACACGATCCCGCAGGACAGCGCGTACAAGAACGTGGCCGCGGGGCAGGGCGCGCTCGCCTGGATGTCGCTGCTCGGCGGGGCGGTCGTCTCGGCGCTGGTGTGCGCGCCGCTGATCGCCACGACGGTCTGGCTGCACCTGACGGACGGGCACGCGCACCTGTGGGCGGTGCTGCCGGCCGGTGCGGCGTACGGGCTGCTCGCCGGGTGGGCGGGCCTGCGGCTCGCGGCGCCGGTGACGGTCAGGGAGCTGCCGGAGATCCTGGCGGCAGTCAGCAAGTAGCGCGTGGCGTAGGTTGCTGCCCATGTCGACGCCGCCGCCTCCGCACCAGCCGCAGCAGCCCCCGCAGGGGGGTTACGGGCAGCCCGGTCCGTACGGCCAGCAGCAGCCGGGGCCGTACGGCCAACCCGCTCCGCAGGGTCAACCCGGGCCGTACGGACAGCAGCAGCCGTACCCGCCGCAGCAACCGGCCCCGTATCCGCAGGGGTACGGGGCTGCGGGGCCGGCACCGGGGCCCTGGGGCACGCCGTTCCAGGGGCCGCCGCCACCGCCGCGGAAGCGGACCGGTCGGAACGTCCTCATAGCCGTGGGTGCCGTGGCCGGCGTGCTGCTGCTGGCCTGGTACGGCAACAACGTCGTCGGCGCCGGGGGCGGCTCCGACGACGGTCCGTCGGACGCCTACCCGCCGGCCGAGCACCAACTCACGCTCCCCTCCACGCTGCTCGACGGGAAGTACGAGTTGGCCGGCGACATGTCGAAGGAGTACCAGGAGCGACTGAAGGGCACGAGCGAGGAGGTCATCAAGGACGCCAAGTCGACCGTTGCCCAGTACACCTCGGTGCACGGGCAGGCGGCGGGCGTCGTGGTGGTCTCCGGGCTGCACGGCCGGATCAGCGACCCGGACCGCGCCCGCACCTCGATCCTGCGCGGCAGCGCCACGGCCAAGGGCATCGAACTCGCCGTGCCGGCGAAGGACGTCACGCCCGCGGGCTCGGACGTGAAGATCAGCTGCCAGGTCCTGGTGGCCGACCAGACCGACACGGGCCGGGCGACGATGCCGATGTGCGCCTGGGCGGACGGCAACACGAACGCGTCGGTGTCGATGGTGACGCCCGCGTCGATGGGCATGACACCGAGCGCGATCGACCTGAAGGAAGTCGCGGAGGCGACGGTGCGGGTGCGCGAGGAGATGCGGAAGCCCCTGGGCTCCTGAACCGGGCCCCGCGTGGCAGTGCCGCGCCTTGGCTGGCGCGCTTGCGCCGTGGTGCGTATGCGGTCATGGCGTCTGCGGCCCGTCTGCGGCTTGTCGCGCAGTTCCCCGCGCCGCTGTTTCGCCACCCCCGTCATACGTCTGCGGGCTGAGGGCAGGGTTTTTGGGGCACTGGGGGTACCACCACGCCCTTCGGGCGTAGGGGGCGGAACTGCGCGAACAGCCCACCACCGGCCAGTGGAGACCCACGCTCCCGCAGGGAAACGGCGGCTACGTCAAGAGACGCAAGAACGCGCGCGGGACTTTGCGGACACGACCGAGGGCTGTTTCCCGTCGAAGCGACGTGGCTGAAGGAACGTACCGCCTGAGCAAAAGCACAGCTCAGGCAGTTGTTTCAGATTGGACCACCGGAGATCGTCCATATGTTGGACGCCTCCCGCGAGGCAGCCGCACCCGCACCGAGCAGCCCGAACGACCATTCGGTCACCCCTAACGAGTGACGCGCGACCGGAAAACACCGCAGTCGCATGCGCTCACTGTGTGCGTACGCAAGACTCCATTCCGCAGTCGTACAACCCAACCAGCGCATGAGCCAACGAATCCGTGCGAACGCGTGGCTCTCGTAAGCCTGGTGACTCGCACGTCTCGCGCATCCCTCGCGTCACTCTCATCACCCTCGTAACCCTCGTACTGAAGGAGCCTTCCATGCGTCATCTGCGGAGCACGATCGCCACGGCCGCCGCACTCCTGCTGAGCGGTACGGCACTGGGCACCGCAGTAGCCCAGCCCATCGCCCGGCCGACGGCCCCGCCCGCCGCGGCGAGCAGCCTGTACGCGCCCTCCGCGCTCGTCCTCACCGTCGCGAAGGGCACGTCCGCAGCACCGTCCACGGTGGAGCGCGCCGTCACCCTCGACTGCGCGCCGCGCGCGACGGGCACCCACCCGGCAGCCGCGGCGGCCTGTCGCGAACTGCGTGCCGTGGACGGCGACTTCGCCGCGCTGCCCTCCGAGCTGCCGCAGACCTTCTGCACCCGCGAGTGGGACCCGGTCACGGTGAACGCGAACGGCGTGTGGCAGGGCGAGCGCGTCGCCTGGTCGGGCACGTACAACAACGCCTGCGAGATGACCGCGACGCTGGGCGTCGTCTTCTCCTTCTGAGCCCCGGCGGTCAGGCGGACTCCGGGTCCGGGGCCGGAGCCGGAGCCGCCGTGAAGTCGTACATCGTGAAGTCGGTGACGCGGCGGTAGCCGATCCGCCGGTAAAGGCCGTTGCTGGTGGGGTTCGTGAGGTCCGCGAAGAGGACCACGTCCGTCGCGCCCGCGGCGAGCGCCGCCCGGCCGGCCTCGACCGTCACCGCCCCCGCGTACCCCCGGCCGCGCAGGTGGGCCGGGGTGTAGACGGGCGCCACCTTGATCTGCCCCGCGACCATCGGGGACGCCCCGGCCATGGAGACGGGGGTGCCGTCCGGGCCCTCCCAGAGCATGACCCTGCGGGCGGCGATGCGGACGTCGGCCCAGGCTCCGGCGTCCTGCCCGTCGGCCCTCCCGATCTCCGCCCCGAACGCCCGGTACCAGCGCACGAGCAGTTCGCGGTCCCGCACCTGCGCGACGCGCCCGCGCCCGGGCGGAGGCGGCTGCGGCGGGCTCGACTCGCCCAGCCGGTAGAGCCGGTGCCGCTCGCGGACCACCGGCATCGCACCGGTGCTGCGCCGCCAGGCGTCGGCGAAGGCCACGGCGGTGTCGTGGTCCGCGCTGACGCCGGGGAGGGGGTGTTCCGCGCCGGCCAGGAGTACGGCGAGGGCGTCGACGTCGGCAAGGTCGAGGGGCGTGAGGGTCAGCCGCCTGGGCGGGGTGCGGAAGAAGGCGGCGCGGACCTCGCCGCCCCGCTCCAGCCATCCGAAGACGGGGGCGTCGGGTCCGTACGCGTCCGCCCCCTGCGTACGGAGCGTCTCGGTGACGGTCAGGGGGAGCGTGTGCAGGACGGGCCGCGAGTGGAGGAAGTCGCGGGCGTGACCGAGGAAGCCGTGCAGGTCTCGGGTGAGGTGCCAGGTGTACGGGCGCATGGGGCATGGTCACGCGTACGCGTGCATTCGGCGCGGGCTTTTCGGGGCGTGCTCCGGCGCCGGCTCTCGGCGTGCGCTCTCGACGCCGGCTCTCGGCGGGGCCGGGGTCACGTCATGGCGACCTCGTTGAGGAAGGGTTCGATCGCGGCGCGCCAGCCCGCGGGGTGTTCGTAGTGGATCAGGTGGCCCGCGTCGGTGACCTCGGCGTAGCGGCCGTCGGGGAGGACGCGGACCATCTCGTGGGCCTCTGCGCGACCCAGTTCGCCGTCGAGGCCGCGGACCACGAGCGTGGGGCAGTGGACCTGGGCCAGCTCGTCCCAGTGGGCGTCGTGCACCCAGGTCTCGCGGACCTTGAGGAGCTGGCGGCGGGAGAAGACCGGGCGCCAGCCGTCGGGGCGTTCGGCCATCACCTCGGCGTAGAAGTCGCCGCGGACCGGGCTGGGGCGCTCCACCAGGGGGTCTTCCTCGCCGAACCACTTGCGGACGTCGGCGAGCGTGGCGAACGGGACCGGCCAGGCGCGGACCCAGCTCTCCCACACGCGTTGCGAGGCCGCGCCGAGCGGAGAGGCCCGCATGTCGCTGATGACCAGCGCGCGCACCAGGTCGGGGCGGCGGGCGGCGAGGCGCCAGGCGGTCAGCGCACCCATGGAGTGTCCGACGATGCTGACCGGGCCGAGTCGGAGCTGTTCGACGGCGGCTTCGGCGTCGTCGACGTACGCGTCATGGGTGAACGGGCCGTCCGCCGACTGGTCCGAACGGCCGTGGCCGCGCTGGTCGAGGGCGACCGTGCGATGGCGGGCGGAGAGCCAGCGCGCGGTGGTGGCCCAGTGGGAGGCGCGGCCCATCAGCCCGTGCAGCAGTAACACGCCGGGGGAACGGCCGGCGGCGGGGTCCGTGCCGGGTGGCGTCGCCGACGGGCCGCCGTACTCCCAAGCGACCAGGCGTGCGCCATCCGCTCCGGTCACCTCGATGCGCCGCACCACGTGCCCGGCACCCCCCATCTCTCCCGTACGGCCGGTACGACCAGCTTATCGAACTGCTATTCGAACACGGGCCAATGCCCGGCTAACGGCGTACAACACCCCACCTTCGTGTGACGGGGGACGAGGGTTGGCGCCGAGTGACCAGGGGAGATCTTTTGCGGGAGGCGGGCCGCTCGGGGAAGACGGTCCGAGGGGAATGACCCTGAGAGCTCGGGGCTCCGGGTCAGCACAGGGGAGGACGGGCCCCGGCATCCACGGATGCCGGGGCCCCACCAAGCGGGACGCGCGGGGCAGGGGCGCGGCAAGGGGTGGGGGCGGGGGCCCGGGGTGCGGCGACGCAGGGGGCGGGGAGAGCAGGCCGGGGCGAGGTGAGCGCGCCGCTGGGTGCGCCGGGCGTGCGAGGGGCGCATATGCCTGATCCCTCCACGGCTCTGGGTCATATGCCTCGCCCCAGCGTGGCACGCGCGGCGCGCAGACGCTGTAGTTCCGTACGGAAAAAGCACACGACAAGGCGACGGGGAGCGGGAGCACCATGACGGCCCTGGGCCGCACCCCGGTCGCGCCCGGGTCACACCCCGCGGCGCGCCCGAGCCCGCGGATCGCCTTCCAGCGGCGTGACAGCACGTGACGGCACATGACGGCGGGCACCACGCAGCGCACCCGGCGCGGAGTGGGCACCGGGCGCGCTCGGCTCGCGGAGCCGGAAGGCGACGGACCAGAAGCTCCGGGAGGACGGGACGGCTCTGGAACCGGCGGCTCAGAACCGAAAGCCCTGGGCCGAAGACGTCAGGGCCGGGAGCTCAGCGCTTGGCCACGAAGACGTGCGACGCGACGTCGGAGTCCAGCTCCGCCGCCTCACCGCCGCTGCCGACCAGGACGCCGCCCGCGGCCTCCGTCACGCTCACCACCGAACCGGGCTGCACGCCCGCGCGACGCAGCGTGTACATCAGCTGGGCGTCGGTCTGGATCGGCTCGCCGATCCTGCGGACCACCACGGTCTTGCCGTCCGTGCCCGGGTCGAGGTCGGCGAGGGAGACCATGCCCACGTCCAGGAACGGGTCCGCCTCCGCCTTCTCCCCCAGCTCCTCCAGGCCCGGGATCGGATTCCCGTAAGGAGACTCGGTCGGATGGCGCAGCAGCTCCAGCACGCGCCGCTCCACCGCCTCGCTCATGACGTGCTCCCAGCGACACGCCTCGGCGTGGACCTGCTCCCACTCCAGGCCGATCACGTCGACCAGCAGGCACTCGGCCAGCCGGTGCTTGCGCATCACGCGCGTCGCCAGCCGCCGGCCCTCCTCCGTCAGCTCCAGATGGCGGTCCCCGGCGACCGTCACGAGGCCGTCGCGCTCCATTCGCGCCACGGTCTGACTGACCGTCGGGCCGCTCTGGTCGAGCCGCTCGGCGATGCGGGCTCGCATGGGAACCACACCTTCCTCTTCGAGCTCAAGGATGGTGCGGAGGTACATCTCCGTGGTGTCGATCAGTCCGGACATTCGTGCCCCTCGAAGAATCGTGCGGTGCGGCCCCGAACTCAATTCTTACGCATCCCACTGACAACCGTGTCGTCCCCGCGGAAGCCGGCGCCCAAGACCGACCGGTGACCGTATTGACAGGGCAATGGTCCAGACCGCAACGTGATCGGCGGCGCGGGCATTCCCCGGCGCGTTCCCTGGTGTCCGCGCACCCGTACGCGCACGCACCGCACGCGTGCGCGCAGCGTGCTGCCACCGGGCTTCCCACCTCCTCGAAAGGGCTCAGCGATGAGCGAGAGCAAGCTGGCAGGTCAGTTCTTCGACGCGGCGATCGATCTGCTGGCACGCGTACGGGACGAGGAGTCGCAGAACGTCGCCGCGGCCGGGGAGGTCATCGCCGACACCGTGGCCTCCGGGGGCCGCCTCTTCGCCTTCGGCGCCGGCCACTCGTCGCTCGCCGCGCAGGACGTGGTCTACCGGGCCGGCGGCTTCGCCGTGATGAACCTGCTCGCCGTCCCGGGCGTCGTCGGCGTCGACGTCGTCCCCGCGACGCTGGGCTCCGCGCTGGAGCGCGTCGACGGGCTGGCGGCGGCGGTCCTCGACACGAGCCCGGCGCAGGCCGGCGACACGCTGGTCATCATCTCCCTGTCGGGCCGCAACGCGCTTCCCGTGGAGATGGCCATCAACGCGCGGGCGCTGGGGCTGAAGGTCATCGGAGTGACGTCGGTGGCGTACGCGGGCGCGACGTCCTCGCGGCACACCACCGGCACGTTCCTCAAGGACCACTGCGACGTGGTCCTCGACTCCAAGATCGCCATCGGCGACACGGTGCTCACGCACGACGCGATCGAGGCGCCGTTCGCGCCCGCGTCGACGGTGGTCACCAGCGCGCTGATGCAGGCGATGATGGCGGCGGCGGCGGAGACGCTGGTGGAGCGGGGGGTGGAGCCGCCGTTGCTGCGGTCGGGGAACGTGGACGGCGGTCACGAGTGGAACGGGCGCGTGATGTCGGAGAACCGGGGCCGCATCTTCTACCGCCACGCGTGACCCCCCGCCCTGCGGGCGGCTTGCGGGGCGTCGGTGCGGGCTGCGGGCTGCGGGCTGCGGGCTGGGACGTGCTCGCCGTTTCCCTGACGGATGCGTTGGTCTCTGCAGCCCGGTGGTGGGCTTGTCGCGCAGTTCCCCGCGCCCCTAAATGCCTCTTCCTCCAGCCCGCAGACAAAGGCTGGGGGCAGCAAAACAGGGGCGCTGGGGGTGTCCCCCCACGCCCTCTGGGCGTAGGGGGCGGAACTGCGCGACAAGCCACGACGCACCCGCAGAGACCATTCCACCCGCAGGGAAACGGCGAGTAGGTCCTTGTACTCGCTGGACGCGCGGCTGGCGGCCGGCCGCAGGGGCGACCTGATCGAGGAGTACCTGCGCCGGCGGTAGGGACCAGTCCGCCGCTTCCCTCGATCGCATCTACTTGCAGAAGTGGAAAGTAGTTGGCACCCTGGAAGGCCTCGGTGCGGTCCGCCCTGGTCCGACGGCGAAGGGGGAGTCATGGACGCTCGCGTCGACGCGAACGACGCGCTGGTGCGCGCCGCCGGCGCGGAGGCCGCGGCGCTGCGCGGCAGCGGGTGGTACGCGCGGTATCTGTGGGTGCTCGCGGGTGGGCAGCTGGTGCTCGTGCCCATGGCACTGCTGTGGCGCGGGCTGCTGGCCGCGTTGGTGTTCGCGGTGCTGAACCTCGCGCTGATCGGGGGGTTGAGCGTGTACGCCGCCCGGCAGACCGCGGTGCGGCGGGGCTTCGGGGCGCGGCACGGCGGGGTGATCGCGAGTTGGGCGACGGCCTTCGCCGCCACCGTCGCGCTCGGGGTGTCGACCTTCGAGGGCAGCGTTCCGTTCGCCGTCGCGGGGACGCTGTGGTGCGCGCTGCCGCTCGCCGCGGTGGCGGTGCGCGAGGGGCGGCGGACCGCGTGAGCAGCGGCAGCCACCCCCGGCACGACCTGTCCCCGCTGCTGAACGCGCCCGTCCGGCTCTCCGTCGTCGCGGCGCTCGCGCCCGTCGACCGGGCCGAGTTCGGGTTCGTACGCGATCTGGTCGAGGTGACGGACTCGGCGCTGTCCAAGCAGGTCGCGGCGTTGGAGGAGGCGGGGATCGTCTCCGTCGACAAGGGGCGGGTGGGGCGGCGGCCCCGGACCTGGCTGGCGCTGACGAAGGAGGGGCGGGCCGCGTACGGGAAGCACCTCGCCGCGCTGCGGGCCATCGCCGACGGCCCGGCCCCGCCGCAGGACGCGGCGGCACCCGCGCCCGTAACGACAGCGACTGCGACAGCGACGACGCCCGCGCCGCAGGACGCCGGCTGCTAGCGTTGACGTCATGCAGCGTGCCGCCGTTCACACGACGACGCCGGAGAGTGTCCCGGCGCGCTGACAGCTGACGAAGTCGAAGCCCCGGGGCGAGTGCCCCGGGGCTTCGCCGTGTGGTCGCTCGCTCCCCTGCCAAGCGCCAACGGGCGCAGCGAGGAGACCACCGATGACCCACGACCACCGGCGCATCGGCCGCGAGCTGGACCTGTTCGACACCGACCCCCTGATGGGCGCGGGGCTGCCGTACTGGCTGCCGGACGGCGCCGTCGTCCGGCACGCCTTGGAGGAGTACGTCCGCGAGGTCGAGCGGAAGGCCGGCTACCGCCACGTGTACTCGCCCGTGCTCGGCAAGCGCGAGCTGTACGAGATCTCGGGCCACTGGT
The DNA here is from genome assembly GCF_040643215.1 of Streptomyces sp. NPDC047315. NCBI lineage: Bacteria > Bacillati > Actinomycetota > Actinomycetes > Kitasatosporales > Streptomycetaceae > Streptomyces > Streptomyces sp. NPDC047315. The sequence continues at coordinate 147,671 of NZ_JBEYTZ010000022.1, forward strand.
CGCACTACAGCGCCGACATGTTCCCGCCGATGGAACTGGGCGGCGAGCAGGTGGTGCTGCGGCCCAGCCTCTGTCCGCACCACGCCCTGATCTTCCGTTCCCGCGCCCACAGCTACCGCGAACTCCCGCTCCGCATCGCCGAGCTGGGGACCATGTTCCGCTCGGAGCTGTCCGGGGTGCTGGGCGGTCTGACCCGCGTGAGGGCGATCCAGCTCAACGACGCGCACGTCTTCTGCACCATGGAGCAGGCCGCTGACGAGGCGTACGCGGCGCTGTGCCTGATCCGGGACGCGTACGCGGCGCTGGGCGTCCGGCCGGCCCGCTACCGGCTCTCGCTGCCCGGCCCCGGCGGCAAGTACGTCGACGCGCCCGAGCTGTGGCGGCGGTCGGTAGCGCTGCTGACCGACGTGCTGGACCGGTCCGGGCTCCCGTACGAGGCGGTGGAGGGCGAGGCCGCGTTCTACGGGCCCAAGGTCGACGTGCAGGTCGCCGACCCCGCCGGGCGCGAGTCGACCCTGTCCACCGTGCAGATCGACTTCCACCAGCCCGAACGGTTCGGCCTGGAGTACGTCGGCGCGGACGGCGTCAAGCATCGCCCGGTGATGATCCACCGGGCGGTCGTGGGCAGCGTCGAGCGGGCCGTGGCGCACCTCATCGAGGCGCACGGCGGCGCCTTCCCCGTCTGGCTCGCGCCCGTCCAGGTCGTCGCGCTGCCCGTCACCGACGCCGAGGTGCCGAACGCCGAGCGCCTGGTGGAGCGCTGCCGGGACGCGGGGCTTCGGGCGGAGCTGGCCGGTCCGGACCGCGGCACCCTGGGCGCGCGGATCCGGGCCGCGCGCCTGGTGCCGTACCAGGCGGTGCTCGGCCCGCGGGAGGCCGCGGACGACCTGGTGGCGCTGCGGCTGCGGGACGGGCGGAAGGTGCCCGTACTGCCGGCCGCGGAGGCGGTGGGGAACTTCGGGCGGGTGGCCGCGGCCCGCGGCACCGGGCTCTGGCCCGAGCCCGAGCCCGTACCGGACGCACGCCGCTGACCTGCGGAAAGACGGCGCGGATGAGTACGCGAAAAAAGCGCTTGATGCGGCTTCTGCGCGCTCCTAGTGTGTGGGGCACACGAGAGAGGAGGTGGTTCGGCAGATGTATGCAAACCGGACGCGTGAGGTGACTGCGGGCTAGCGCCTGCCGTCGCACTCTGTGCAGTCGGCAGGCCACCTGCCGCAATCCAAGCAGTCACCGACCCGCGGGCTCGCCGGTACGTCCGGCCGGCTCCTCCGTCAGGAGGAACCAGAGCCCGCGGGTTCTGCATTTGCCAACGGGTTCGCCGCCCTGACTCGTTCGCCGCCGCCGACTCGTCAGGGCGCCAGGCGCTCGACCCGCCAGCCCTCCCCGCCCCCGCCCCCGTCGCCGTCTTCTGTGCGTACGTAACGGAGCCGGTCGTGCAGCCGGTCCTGGTGGCCCTGCCAGAACTCGACCGTCTGCGGCTCCACCCGGATCCCGCCCCACTGCGCCGGCGCCGGCACCTGCTCCCCCTCCGGGTAGCGGGCGGCCAGCTCGTCGAAGGCGTCCAACAGCTCCTTGCGGGAGGAGATCACGGAGGACTGCCGGCTGGCCCACGCGCCGAGCTGCGAGCCGTGCGGACGGCTGCGGAAGTACGCGGCGGTCTCGTCCCGGCCGATCCGCGACGCGGTGCCCGTGACGACGACCTGACGCGCGATCGGGTGCCAGGGGAAGAGCAGCGAGACGTACGGGTTGGCGCCGATCTCCCGGCCCTTGCGGGACTCGTAGTTCGTGAAGAAGACGAAGCCCCGGCTGTCGTACTCCTTCAGCAGCACCGTGCGCGACGAGGGCCGGCCGTCGGGCGTGGCCGTGGCGACGACCATGGCGTTCGGCTCGTGCAGCCCGGCCGTGACGGCGTCGTGGAACCAGCGGACGAACTGGTCCATGGGCGTGAGCGCGAGGTCCGTGTCCAGCAGCGGGGTGGAACGGTACTGCTCGCGCATCACGGCGGGGTCGGGCGCGGCGCCGGTCGCCGCGGCGACCCGGGCGACGGCTTGAGCGGCGGCTTTCGCAGCGGCGGCGTGGTCGGTCACGGTGCCATCCTGCCGCAGGCCACCGCACGCCCGGCAGCCGCCCGGCGGCCATCGGACATCTGTCTGGCATATGCCAGAACCGGCGCCCCGTGAACTGCGCCCAACAGTCTGCCCACCGAAGCGGGTCCTCAACCCTGGAAAACCCTCGGACACCCGATGGCACGCTGTGCCTGTTCTCACCCTGTGCAAGACCATGGAAACCGTACAGAATCAAGCAGCTATCCCTGTGGTACTCCCACAGCAGGAGTTGTCGTTTCCGCTCCGGTCGAACGGGTGACCACCCATCGCACGGGGCATCACCGGGATGACCGACCACCAGTCGTACGCGTGTGACAGGGCCTAGACGCGTCATGATCGTGAGGAGCCGCCTGATGTCCGACTTCGTACCCGGGCTCGAAGGAGTCGTCGCGTTCGAGACCGAGATCGCCGAGCCCGACAAGGAAGGCGGCGCGCTCCGCTACCGCGGCGTCGACATCGAGGACCTCGTCGGACACGTCTCCTTCGGGAACGTGTGGGGGCTGCTGGTCGACGGCGCCTTCGACCCCGGGCTGCCGCCCGCCGAGCCGTTCCCGATCCCGGTCCACTCCGGTGACATCCGGGTCGACGTCCAGTCCGCCCTCGCCATGCTGGCGCCCGTGTGGGGCCTGAAGCCGCTGCTCGACATCGATGCCGCGCAGGCCAGGGACGACCTGGCGCGGGCGGCCGTGATGGCACTGTCGTACGTGGCACAGAGTGCCAGGGGGCAGGGACTGCCGATGGTCCCGCAGAGCGAGATCGACAAGGCGCACTCGGTGGTGGAGCGCTTCATGGTCCGCTGGCGCGGCGAGCCTGACCCGCGGCACGTGAAGGCGGTGGACGCGTACTGGACGTCCGCGGCGGAGCACGGCATGAACGCCTCCACCTTCACCGCCCGGGTCATCGCCTCAACCGGCGCGGACGTGGCGGCGGCGCTGTCCGGCGCGGTCGGCGCGATGTCGGGGCCGCTGCACGGCGGCGCGCCCTCGCGCGTCCTCGGCATGATCGAGGAGATCGAGCGGACGGGCGACGCCACGGCGTACGTGAAGCAGGCGCTCGACAAGGGCGAGCGGCTGATGGGCTTCGGCCACCGCGTCTACCGGGCTGAGGACCCCCGCGCCCGGGTGCTGCGCCGCACCGCGAAGGAGCTGGCGGCGCCGCGCTTCGAGGTCGCGGAGGCGCTGGAGAAGGCGGCGCTGGAGGAGCTGCACAACCGCCGCCCCGACCGGGTCCTGGCGACGAACGTGGAGTTCTGGGCGGCCATCGTGCTGGACTTCGCCGAGGTCCCTGCGCACATGTTCACCTCGATGTTCACCTGCGCCCGCACGGCCGGCTGGTCGGCCCACATCCTGGAACAGAAGCGCACGGGCCGCCTGGTCCGCCCGTCGGCACGGTACGTGGGCCCGCCGTCCCGGGACCCGCGGGAGGTCGGAGGGTACGAGCAGGCGGCCACCTCCGGCTGAGCACGGGCGCCCGGCCGGTCACGCTCACCCCAGCGCCTCGTCCAGGATCAGCGCCCACTGGCGGACCACCCTCTGCCGGCGGGCGCTGTCGTCCGTCAGGAGGTTGGCCAGGCCGAGGCCGCGGGCCATGTCGAGGAAGCCCTGGACGGTTTCGCGGGTGCCGGGGCGGGACTCGTCGACGGCGAGCAGGCGCACGGCGATGCGGTGGGTCTCGCGGCCGACGCGGGACTCCAGTTCGGTGACGCGGGCGTGGAGGTGCTGTTCGTTCGACGCGGCCACCCACAGCCGCAGCGCGGCGCGGAACAGCGGGCCGGTGTAGAGGTCGACGAGGGCCGCGACGACCGCCGCGCGGTCGTCGCACGGGAGCTCCGCGAGGGCCCGGGAGCGCTGTTCGGCGACGTACTCGACGGCCGCGGTGAACAGGTCCTCCCGGGTCGGGAAGTGGTGCTGGGCCGCGCCCCGCGAGACCCCCGCCCGCTCGGCGACCACCGAGACCGTGGAGCCCGCCCAGCCGTGTTCGGCCAGGCACGCCACCGCGGCCTCAAGGAGCCGCTGCCGGGTGGCGCGGCTCCGGTCCTGCTTGGGCGCGGTGGAGGGGGTCACAGCTTCCATGCGGGGTCCCGTCGTTCGAGGAAGGCGGCCGTCCCCTCGCGCGCCTCGGCCGACGCGAACAGCGACGCGGAGCGCTGCACCAGGTCTTCGGCGTCCCGGTCGAAGGTCTCCAGCACCCTAGTCGTGAGCAGCCGCTTCGCCGCGGCCAGCCCCTGCGGGGACGCCTTGCGCAGGGCGTCCAGTACGGGGGCGAGCGCCGCGTCCACGTCGTCCGCGCGGGCGGTGAGCAGCCCGATCCGTACGGCCTCCGCCGCGTCGAACGCCTCCCCCGTCAGGTACAAGTACTCCGCCGCGCGCGGTTGGAGGCGGGGCAGCAGCGGGAGGGAGATCACGGCCGGTGCGACCCCGATGCGCACCTCCGTGAAGGCGAAGTCGGACGCCGTCGACGCGACCGCGATGTCGCACGCGCCGAGCAGCCCGAGGCCGCCCGCGCGCGTGCGCCCCGCGACGCGGGCCACCACCGGCTTCGGCACCTCGACCACCTGCCGCAGCAGGTCGACGAAGGCGTACGGGCTCGGCGGCGCCTTCAGGTCGGCGCCCGCGCTGAACACGCCGCCCTCGTGGGTGAGCACCACCGCCCGCACGCCGTCGTCCCGTCCGCACTCCGCGAGCGCCCGCGCCAACGCGTCGACCAGCGGCGCCGACAGGGCGTTGCGGGTCGCGGGCGAGTTCAGGGTGAGGGTGGTGATGCCGCGCTCGTGCGCGGAGGTGATCAGAGGGCTCATGGCTCCCGCCGTCCATCAGGGCTCAGTACGACGTGGGTCAGTACGACTTGGGCAGGCCCAGCGTCTGGTGGGACACGTAGTTGAGGACCATCTCCCGGCTCACCGGCGCGATCCGCGCCACCCGGGACGCGGTGATCAGCTGCGCGAGGCCGTACTCCCGCGTCAGCCCGTTGCCGCCGAGGGTCTGCACGGACTGGTCCACGGCCCGTACGCACGCCTCCCCCGCCGCGTACTTGGCCATGTTCGCGGCCTCGCCCGCGGCCACGTCGTCGCCCTCGTCGTACAGCCGCGCCGCCTTCTGCATCATCAGCCGGGCGAGTTCGAGTTCGATGTGGGCCTGGGCGAGCGGGTGGGCGATGGCCTGGTGGGCGCCGATGGGCTCCTTCCACACCTGGCGCTGGCGCGCGTACTCGACGGCCTGCGCCAGCGCGTAACGGCCCATGCCGATGGCGAACGCCGCAGTCATCACCCGCTCCGGGTTCAGCCCGGCGAAGAGTTGGAGCAACCCCGCGTCCTCGTCGCCGACGAGCGCGTCCGCCGGCAGCCGCACCTCGTCCAAGGTCAGCTCGAACTGCTTCTCGTGCGAGGTCAGCTCCATGTCGATCGGCGAGCGCCCGAAGCCTTCGGCGTCGCGCGGTACGACGAACAGGCACGGCTTGAGGCGACCGGTGCGGGCGTCCTCCGTGCGGCCCACGACCAGTGTCGCGTCGGCGATGTCCGCGCCCGAGATGAAGACCTTGCGGCCGGTGAGGACCCAGCCCCCGTCGGCGCCGCGGCGGGCGGTGGTGGTGATCCGGTGGGAGTTCGAGCCGGCGTCCGGCTCGGTGATCCCGAACGCCATCGTGCGGCTGCCGTCGGCGAGCCCCGGCAGCCAGGCACGCTTCTGCTCCTCGGTGCCGAAGCGGGCGATGACCGTGCCGCAGATCGCCGGTGACACCACCATCATCAGCAGCGGACAGCCCGCGGTGCCCAACTCCTCCAACACGATGGAGAGTTCGGCGAGTCCACCGCCTCCGCCGCCGTACTCCTCGGGGAGGTTCACTCCGAGATAGCCGAGTTTGGCGGCTTCGGCCCACAGCGCGTCGCGGTCGTGGTCGCGGCCGTGCCGCCGCCCGAGCGCGGCGACGGCCGTGCGCAGGTCCTGGTGCTCCTGGCTCTCGATGCTCACGGTTCCTCCTCTGCTGAGTGCTCCGACCTTGCTACGTGCTCTCCTGTGCGGACTCCTGCTGTTCTTCGCGTACGACGGCGAGGAGGGCGCCCACCTCGACCTGGGCGCCCGGCGCCGCGTGCAGCGCGGTGAGGACGCCGGATGCGGGCGCCGCGATCCGGTGCTCCATCTTCATCGCCTCCAGCCACACCAGCGGCTGTCCTCGCCGCACCCGCGCCCCGGCCGCGAGGCCGTCCCCGATCCGTACGACGGTCCCGGGCATCGGCGCCAGCAGCGAGCCGGGCTCGTGGCGCGTCTGCGGCTCGGGGAAGCGGGGGCGGGGGGTGAGGGCGTACGAGCCGGTCGGCCCGTCCACGTACACCTGACGGCCGCTGTACACCTGACCGCCGCCGTCCGCCCGGTCGCTTTCGTACTCGTGCACCGCGTACGTCCGGACGACGCCGTCGACCTCCAGCGCCACCCGGTCCGGCGCGACGCTGACGACCCGCACCCCGGGCAGGCCCTCGGCGGTGAAGCGGACGCCTTCCCGGGCGGTCGTCCGGTAGCGGACCTCGTGTGCGGCGCCGCTCCGGCCGTCGTACGTCTTGGACTGCGGCTGCGACGGCAGGTTGCGCCAGGCGCCCAGCCGGCCGGGCAGCCCGTTCCCGTTCTCGTTCGCGTTCCCGTTCTCGTTCGCGTTGCCGCGCGCGGCCCGGGCCAGCGCCGCCGCGACCGCCGCGTGCTCCTCCCCCGCCGCGGGCCGGGTCAACTCGTCAATGTGCCGTTCGTAGAAGCCGGTGTCGATGCCGATGTCGATGCCGATGCCGTCGGCCGCCTGGAACTCGGGGTGGGTGAGCGTCCGGACCAGCAGGTCCCGGTTGGTGACCGGGCCGTGCAGCCGGGCGCGGCGCAGCGCGTCCGCGAGCCGGCGCACCGCAGCGGCCCGGGTGGGGGCCCAGACGACGACCTTCGCGAGCATCGGGTCGTAGTGGACGGGGATCCGGTCGCCGGGCCCGTATCCGGTGTCGACGCGCAGCACGGGACGTCCCGACAGCCCGGGTCGTCCGGACGGCTCGGGCCCGCCCTGCTCCACCGGGAAGGACAGGTCGTGCAACACGCCCGTCTGCGGGGCCCAGTCGGCAGCGGGGTCCTCCGCGTACAGTCGCGCCTCCACCGCGTGGCCCGCGGCCGGCGGCGGCTCGGCGGGCAGCCCGGCGCCCTCCGCGATGGCGAGTTGCCAGGCCACCAGGTCCAGGCCGAAGACCGCTTCGGTGACGGGGTGTTCGACCTGGAGGCGGGTGTTGACCTCCAGGAAGTGCGCGCGGCCGTCTGGAGAGATGAGGAATTCGACGGTGCCGGCGCCGACGTAGCCGACCCTGCGCGCCATCGCCACGGACGCGGCGTGCAGCTCGGCGACGAGTTCGGCGGGGAGCCCGGGCGCCGGGCACTCCTCCACCACCTTCTGGTGCCGGCGCTGGAGCGAGCAGTCCCGGGTGCCGAGCGCCCACACCGTGCCGTGCCCGTCCGCGAGGACCTGCACCTCGACGTGCCGGCCGCGCTCCACGTACGGCTCGACGAAGACCTCCCCGTCCCCGAAGGCCGCCGCCGCCTCCGACCGGGCTGCCGCCAACCCTCCCGCAAGCTCGGAGAGTTCGCGTACGACGCGCATGCCCCGGCCGCCGCCGCCCGCCGCCGCCTTCACCAGGACGGGGAGGTCCGCCGCCGTCACGTCCGCGGCGCTCAGCGGCGGGCTGCCCATCAGCTCCTTGGCGCGGGTCTTGGACGCCATCGCCTCGATCGCGTCCGGCGGCGGACCCACCCACAGCAGCCCGGCGTCCGCGACCGCGCGCGCGAACTCCGCGTTCTCGGAGAGGAATCCGTAGCCGGGGTGGACGGCGTCGGCGCCGGCGTCGAGCGCGGCCTTCACCACCAGGTCGGCGCGTAGGTAGGTGTCGACGGCGGCGGCGCCCGGCAGCCGCACCGCCTCGTCCGCCTCCCGTACGTGCAGCGCGCCCGCGTCCGGGTCGGCGTACACGGCGACCGTGGAGATGCCCGACTCCCGGCAGGTGCGGAAGATCCGGCAGGCGATCTCGCCCCGGTTGGCCACCAGCAATTTCGTCATCATGCGCATCGTGGGCTCACATCCTGAAGACGCCGAAGCCGCCGCGCGCGCCTTCGAAGGGGGCCGAGTGGATCGCGGACAGGCACAGCCCCAGCACGGTGCGGGTGTCCCGGGGGTCGATCACCCCGTCGTCGTACAGCCGCCCGGACAAGAACGCCGGCAGCGACTCCGCCTCGATCTGCTGCTCCACCATCGCGCGCAGCCCGGCGTCCGCTTCCTCGTCGTACGGCTGGTTCTTCGCCGCCGCCGAAGCGCGCGCCACGATCGACAGCACGCCGGCGAGTTGCTGCGGTCCCATCACCGCCGACTTGGCGCTGGGCCAGGCGAAGAGGAACCGCGGGTCGTACGCCCGGCCGCACATGCCGTAGTGGCCGGCGCCGTACGAGGCGCCCATCAGGACGGACAGATGCGGCACGGTCGAGTTCGACACGGCATTGATCATCATCGCGCCGTGCTTGATGATCCCGCCCTGCTCGTACTGGCTGCCGACCATGTACCCGGTGGTGTTGTGCAGGAAGAGCAGCGGCACGTCGCGCTGGTTGGCGAGTTGGATGAAGTGCGCCGCCTTCTGGGACTCGGCGCTGAACAGCACGCCCTGCGCATTGGCGAGGACGCCGACGGGGTAGCCGTGCAGCCGCGCCCAGCCCGTGGCCAGGCTCGTCCCGTACAGCGGTTTGAACTCGTCGAAGTCCGAGCCGTCGACGAGCCGGGCGATCACCTCGCGCGGGTCGAACGGCGTCTTCAGGTCCTCCGGCACGACCCCCAGCAACTCCTCAACCGGATACTTAGGCGGCTCCACCAGATCCAGCCCCGGGCCCGGGTCCGGGTGCGCCTTGCGCCAGTTGAGGCGGGCGACGACGCGGCGCGCCTGCCGCAGCGCGTCGCGCTCGTCGTCGGCGAAGTGGTCGGCGAGCCCGGAGGTGCGGGCGTGCATCTCGGCGCCGCCCAGTGACTCGTCGTCGCTCTCCTCGCCCGTCGCCATCTTCACCAGCGGCGGACCGCCGAGGAACACCTTCGACCGCTCGCGGATCATGATCGTGTGGTCCGACATCCCGGGGACGTACGCGCCGCCCGCGGTCGAGTTGCCGAACACGACCGCGACCGTGGGGACGCCGGCCGCGGAGAGCCTGGTCAGATCGCGGAACAGCGCCCCGCCCGGGATGAAGATCTCCTTCTGCGACGGCAGGTCGGCGCCGCCGGACTCCACGAGCGAGACGAGCGGCAGCCGGTTCGCGTACGCGATCTCGTTGGCGCGCAGCGCCTTGCGCAGGGTCCACGGGTTGGACGCGCCGCCGCGCACGGTCGGGTCGTTCGCCGTGATCACGCACTCCACTCCCGCGACGGTCCCGATGCCGGTGACGATCGACGCGCCCACCGGGTACTCGCTGCCCCAGGCCGCGAGCGGCGACAGCTCAAGGAACGGGGTGTCGGGGTCGAGCAGCAGCTCGACGCGCTCGCGGGCGAGGAGCTTGCCACGGGCGCGGTGCCGGGCGACGTACTTCTCGCCGCCGCCCGCGAGGGCCTTCGCGTGCTCGGCGTCGAGGTCGGCGAGCTTGGCGAGCAGGGCGGCGCGCCGGGCGGCGTACTCGGGCGACGACGGGTCGGTGCGGGTCGGCAGTACGGTCACGGCGGTCCCTCCGGGAGCGCGGCGGCTCCCCTGGCGTCACGGCAACGGGGCTACGCGGGGCCTGATCCGTACGACAGGCCCCGGGTCACAGCAGCACCTCCGGTATCTCCACCCGGCGCGAGCGCAGCCACTCGCCGAGCGCCTTGCCCTGCGGGTCGAAGCGGGCCCGGGCGGCGACGCCCTCGCCGAGGATGCCCTCGACGGTGAAGTTCAGGGCGCGGAGGTTGGGCAGGACGTGCCGCACGACGGCGAGGTGGGCGGTTTCGGGGAGCAGTTCGCGGAAGCGGTCGACCGTGAGGTGGTGGGCGAGCCAGCGCCAGGCGTCTTCGGTGCGGGCCCAGACGCCGACGTTGGCGTCCCCGCCCTTGTCGCCGCTGCGGGCCCCGGCGACGCACCCGAGCGGCGCGAGCCGTACGGGCCCGGGCGGCAGCGGCTCGGGGAGGGGTGGTTCGGGAAGGGGTGGTTCGGAGAGGGGCGCGTACGACGTGGTCACCGCGGGCTGCTCGGGCGCCCGGGCCGCCGCGATCGGGGTGCGCGTGCCGTCCGGGAGCACCGCGGTGTGCGGAACCTCCGCCGCCGGTACGTACCGGGCCTCGAACACCCCGTACGGCGTGCCCTTCCCGGGCGGCGCGGTCACGTGGAAGCCGGGGTAGCTGCCGAGGGCCAGCTCGATCGCGGCGCCGCTGACCGCGCGCCCCACCCGCGCGGCGTCCGGGTCGCGCACCACCAGCCGCAGGTACGCGCTGGCCCGTTCCTCCGTGTCGGCGTCGGCGTGTTCGGTACGGGCCAGCTCCCAGCGGACGTCCGCGGGCCGGTCCCCGGCGAGCGCGCCTTCCAACTGCTCGCGCACCAGCCGCGCCTTGTCCTCTATGTCGAGGCCGGTGAGGACGAACACGACCTCGTTGCGCCAGCCGCCGATCCTGTTGAGCCCGACCTTGAGGGTCGGCGGCGGTGCCTCGCCGCGCACGCCGCTGATCCGCACCCGGTCCGGGCCGTCCTGCGCGAGCCGTACGGTGTCCAGGCGCGCGGTCACGTCGGGCCCGCGGTAGCGCACGTCCCCCGTCTCGTACAGCAGTTGCGCGGTGACGGTGCCGACGTCGACGAGGCCGCCGGTGCCGGGGTGCTTGGTGATGACGGAGGTGCCGTCGGGGTGGATCTCGGCGAGCGGGAAGCCGGGCCGGCGCGCCCCCGGATCGGCGGTGAACACCTCCTGGAAGAAGGGGTAGTTGCCGCCGGTGGCCTGGGTGCCGCACTCCAGGACGTGGCCGGCGACGAGCGCGCCCGCGAGCGCGTCGAGGGCGGCGGGGTCGTCGTGGCGCCAGCCGAAGTGCGCGGCGGCCGGCCCGGTGACGAGCGCGGCGTCCGTGACCCGCCCGGTGACGACGACGTCCGCGCCGGCGCGCAGACAGGCGGCGATGCCGGCGCCGCCGAGGTAGGCGTTGGCGGTGAGGACGCCCGGCGCCCAGTCGCCGCGGCCCATCAGGTCGTCCCCCTCGACGTGGGCGACGGCCGTCGGCACACCGGTGCGGTCGGCGAGGGCGCGCACGGCGTCGGCGAGGGCGGCGGGGTTGAGGCCGCCCGCGTTGGCGACGATCTTCACGCCGCGGTCGCGGGCGAGGCCGAGGCACTCCTCCAACTGCCGCAGGAAGGTCCTGGCGTAGCCGAGGCCGGGATCCTTCAGCCGGTCGCGCCCAAGGATCAGCAGCGTCAACTCGGCCAGGTAGTCGCCGGTGAGGACGTCGAGTGGGCCGTCGGTGAGCATCTCGCGCAGCGCGTCGAAGCGGTCGCCGTAGAAGCCGGATGCGTTCCCTATGCGCAGGGGGGCGGCGGTCGTCACGCCCGCCTCCGGGAGCCGTGGTCCTGGGGGTCCCGACCTCGCCCGGCCGGCCCGGCGAAGGCTTGGGCGATGTCCAGCCAGCGGTCCGCGTCCGGCCCGTCGGCGGTGAGCGCGAGGTCCGCGCGGTTCGCCCGTTGGGTGACCAGCAGACAGAAGTCGACGGCCGGCCCGGTCACGCGCTGGGCGGCGTCCTTTGGCCCGTACGTCCACCGTTCACCGCCGGGCCCGGGCGCCGTCAACTCGATCCGGAACTCCTCCCCGGGCGGCGTCATTCCGCGCACCCCGAAGGCGAAGTCCCTGGTCCGTACGCCGATGTGCACGACATGCCGCAGCCGTGCGGTGGGCTCGCGGGCGACGCCGAGCGCGTCGGCGACGTCCTGCCCGTGCGCCCAGGTCTCCATCAGCCGTGCCGTCGCCATCGACATCGCGCCCATCGGCGGCCCGTACCAGGGGAAACGGGCCCCGGCGGGAGCGGCGCTCAACGCGTCCTGAAGCGCGGCCCGCCCCTCGCGCCAACGCGCCAGCAGTTCGACGGGCGGCCGTACGGCGCCCTCCTCGGCAGCCTCGTCGACGAAGGAGTACGGCGCGGCCGACGCCTTCTCCGTCTCGACGGCGAACGCGTCGGCGTCGGTGACGGCGAGCAGCGCGACCCGGTCCGTCCACGCGAGGTGCGCGATCTGATGCGCGACGCTCCACCCCGGCGCGGGCGTCCGGCGCCCCCAGTCCGCCACGGGCGCGCCGCCCACGAGCGAGTCGAGCGCGTCACCCTCGTCTCGCAGGTCGTCGAACACGACGCGGGGGTCCGGCACGGTGCGCTCCCTCGGGACGGGGCGGTTGTGTGCCGGGAGCATGGCAGCGCCCAGAGAAACAAGCAAGCGTGCTTGCTTTGAATGGCCGAGAGGTCGGTGGGGGGTGGCTGGTGTGGAGCGGCGGTACGACGGCGGCGGCGTGCGGTCGCGGTGGGCGGGTTCCAACGGGGGAAGCCGGAATACGGTTCGCTCGCTGTGGCGTTGATCTCCACGCGAGGCTGCTCGCGCAGGGCGTGTGCCGGCCTGTGCAGACATCATCCGTACACGACATTGGGGTACAAGCAATGCCGCTTGAGGGCGAGTACGAGCCGAGTACGACGCAGTGGGTGCGCGACCAGGTCGAGCTGTACGAGAGTTCCGGCGGCACCCAGGGCACGACGCTCTGGGACACCGGCCTCCCGGTCGTCATCATCACGATGCGCGGCGCGAAGAGCGGCAAGATCCGCAAGATCCCGCTGATGCGCGTGGAACACGAGGGCCGGTACGCGGCGGTGGCCTCGCTGGGCGGCGCCCCCAACAACCCCGTCTGGTACTACAACCTCCAGGCCGACCCGCAGGTGGAACTCCAGGACGGCCCGCAGCGCCAGGGCATGACCGCGCGCGAGGTCACCGGCGACGAGCGCGCGGAGTGGTGGCAGCGCGCGGTCGCGGCGTTTCCGACGTACGCGGAGTACGAGGAGAAGACGGACCGCGTGATCCCGGTCTTCGTCCTGGAACCTGAGTCCCCGACGCCGCGGGCGAACTGAGCGCCGGGCCCACTCACTGGGCCCGGCCCGCCCACCGCTTGGACGCCGGCCGGCCGCGCGGGGTGCGGGCGCCCCTCTCGGGTGACCTTCATGGATCGAAGGCCCCTTGAGGGGCCGGGCGACCCCCACTATCCACGATTTCCTGAATTCAGGATTGGATGTACTGTTGTGGTGTGCTGACCGTTGCCTCCGACATCGACGTGCTGGCCCGATTCGGCCGCGCGCTCGCCGACCCGATCCGCTGCCGCATCCTGCTCGCCCTACGGGCCGCCCCCGCATATCCGGCCGACCTCGCCGAAGCCCTCGGCATCTCTCGGACCCGGCTGTCGAACCACCTCGCATGCCTGCGCGACTGCGGCCTGGTCGTCACCGCCCCCGACGGCCGTCGCACCCGCTACGAGCTCGCCGACGACCGCCTCGGCCACGCCCTGGACGACCTGCGCACCGCAGTGGTCGCCGTCGAGACCGACCGGACCTGCACGGACGCCGACGAAAAGGGCTGCTGCTGACCATGACAGCCGACACGTCCACCTCCCGCGGCCCCTCCGCGGCCCGGCGCGATGCCCTTGCCAAGCGGATACGGCTCCTGCTCGCCGCGACCATCGGCTACAACGTCATCGAGGCGATCGTCGCCATCACGGCCGGCACGATCGCCTCCTCCACGGCGCTGATCGGCTTCGGCCTGGACTCGGTCGTCGAGGTCTCCTCCGCCGCGGCCGTGGCCTGGCAGTTCTCCGCCCGCGAGCACGCCGTGCGCGAGGCGCGGGAGAAGACCGCCCTGCGGATCATCGCGGTGTCCTTCTTCGCGCTCGCCGCGTACGTCGCCTTCGACGCCGTCCGCGCCCTGACCGGCACGGGCGAGGCCGAGCGGTCCATCCCCGGCATCGTGATCGCCGCGCTGTCCCTGGCCGTGATGCCGTTCCTGTCCGCCGCCCAGCGCAGGGCCGGCCGCGAACTCGGCTCCGCCAGCGCGGTCGCCGACTCCAAGCAGACCCTCCTGTGCACGTACCTGTCCGCCGTGCTCCTCGTCGGCCTGGTCCTCAACGCCGCGCTCGGCTGGTCCTGGGCCGACCCGATCGCCGCTCTCGTTATCGCCGCCATCGCAGTGAAGGAGGGCCGCGACGCCTGGCAGGGCAAGGGCTGCTGCGCGCCCACGCCCGCACCCGCGACAGCGCCGTCCACCGACGCCGGGTCGGACGCGTGCGGCTGCCGCCCCGGTTGCGACTGCTGCTGACCCCGACTGCCGCGGCGATTGGCGTGCGCGGCAGGCAAAACGAAGCTGCGGGTCGTCAGACCGTGCCGCCCTTGATGCCGGTCACGAACGCGACGAAGGCGGGTGCGGGGATGCGCAGGACGGGGCCGGCCGGGGCCTTGGAGTCACGGACGGGGACGACGCCGGTGGCGTACGCGTCCGCCGGCGCCCACTCGATGCAGTTGCCGCCGTTGGGGTCGCTGTAGGAGGACTTGAGCCAGCTGAGGGGTTCGGTCGTGGTCGTCACGGAGTGCCCTTTCGTAGCTGGTCGACTACGGCGACAGGTTCCACGAACAAGGGTGCCCCACCGAGCCAGAGAATGGGACTCGGCGGGGCACCCTTGGTGCTGGTGCGGGGTCGGTCGTCAGACCGTGCCGTCCTTGATGCCGGTCACGAACGCGGCGAAGGCGTTCGCAGGGATGCGCAGGACGGGGCCGGCCGGGACCTTCGAGTCACGGACGGGAACGACGCCAGTGACGGAGGCGTCCGCCGGCGCCCACTCGACGCACTCGCCACCTTGGCCGTTGCTGTAACTGCTCTTCACCCAGTCCGGAGCGGGGGTGTTCATGTCAGCAACCATCCTCATACTCTCTCAGGTACTTTCGGAATTGAGCCATGCTCTCCCCACCGTCAAGAGCTTTCGACCGCGCGATGTCTAGGAGCGTTGTCAGCTCCAGCACTTCAGCCGGGCCGTCGACAGACACACCAGACGCGAACGACTCGACATAGGCGAAGGTTGCCCCATCCCGAAGGGTGAGCAAGCTCAAGCTACCGCCCAACAGTGGGTGCACTCCATGTGAGAAGGGCAGCACCTGCACTTGGACCGCGCTGTTCGTCTCGACCATGTGGAGTATGTGCCTGATCTGCTCTGCCATCACAGACGCACCACCGACTGGGCGCCTCAAGGCCGCTTCGTCCATGATGGCCCAGTACAACGGCGGAGTGGCTGAGTTCAGCACCTCTCGACGATGGGCACGCTTGGCGACTTGCAGCGCGATGTTCTCGGCGTCCTTACCCGGCATCGACTCAACGTAGAGAGCAGTCGTGTAAGGCTCGGTCTGGAGCAGCCCTGGTACGACGCTGCTGTTGAACGTTTGGATGCGGCCCGCACGCTTCTCAGCCTCAAGGACCCGGTGGCCCCACTTCGGTGTCTCTGCTGCCGCTACCAGGACGACGGTACGTAAGTCGTTGAACAGTCCGTCCGTCTCGTAGAAGGAGTCAAGGTCTTCCGCCAGTGCTGGGGATGGAAGTTGGTCACCATTCTCGACGCGACTCAAATAGGTGTGCGGATACCCAACCTTCTCAGCAAGGGCTCGCAACGACAGACCGGCCTTTGTGCGAGCCAACTTGACCCGCGCCGCCAGCATCTCGGCAGGTGCCGCGTGTGCCCCGCGCCCTCCTGGCTCCAGCTCCAACGCAATGACCCCCTCGCAAGTGCTTGTCCACTCAGGGTATTTGGTTACACGACGCCCGTGTACATGAATCGTTGTTCTGGTCGAAGGTAGGAACCAAAGATACCCATCCCGAGGGGGGAGCGAGGAGGTAGCCGGATGACCAGTGGCCCACGCTTCAGCAAGACGGAGCGCGCTTTACCCCTCACCGCGGGGAAAGCCATGACAGCGAAGTCCCGCGCGCTCTACTACCTGGCCGCCAAACACCAATATCCACGAAGCCATTTGACGGACGCGAAGATGGTGCTGAGGTGAGTTCTCCCGAATTCAAGAATGGGACCGCAGTCTACGACTCCGCCGCCAAGAAGGTCGGCGTGGTCGTGGCGTGTTACTGGTCCGTGTACTACCTGCGGCCTCAGGGCGGCGGCCTTGAGTGGACCGCGAAACACGGCGACTTGGATTCCCGAAACTTGACCGTCCTGAGTCCCGCCCTCGCGGAGCTCAACGCCAACAGCAGCAGGCACACCCTCTAACCACTCACAGCTCCGCCTTCGCGCATCAGCGTTTCCCTAACGCTGAAGAGAATTGCGCGACGGCGGTCAAAAGGGGGCGGGGAGCAACGGTCCCTCCCCGCCCCCCCTTTTGGTCCCGGCCGCCCGCGGGCACGCCCCTGCCCCGGTGGCCGGGACCACCCACCCCCACACCCCACCCCTCCACAGGAGGAACCACATGATCGAGCGAGGCCAGTACAAGGGCTGGCGATCCGTACGCATGCTCGGCGAGGACATCGTCGTGTCCGCCGTGTGCATCACCGGCACACCCG
>NZ_JBEYTZ010000023.1:0-162276 GCF_040643215.1 Streptomyces sp. NPDC047315
GGAGCCGACCGCAGAGAACGACGCTTGATATGCCACCCCGAAAGCCTCCCACCCACACGACAACCACACCCACCGAACTTACGAAAAGATCAGTAGGGCCTGTCTCACGCAGCCGACCGGGCCCGTCCCGAGGGGTGACACGGGTTTGACAGGAGTCACTTCTCAGCAGGTGAGACGGGGCGCGGGGATGTGATGAACGCCCCTGTCCAGTATGTGTGTTGGCCGATCGTCGCGGCGCGCTCTGCGTCATCATCGGCCCCGAGATGCTCGATACCTCCCGGGGCGAGTCCCCCGCACCGACACAGAAGACCGACGAGCCGAGAGGCTGTCTCTTCGCCCTGTCCCAGCCACCGTTGATGATCTTCCTCACGGTGGTCGGCGTGCTGTTGCTCATGGCCGCCCTGCACGACCTCCTACTGCTGTGAGGCCGCGATTCGAGAGGCCGCGATGCGTGGGGGCGCGCGTCGTGACGCCGTGCGGTGCCGGTCGCGTCAGCCCGCCGCTTCCCTGCGGCGGGCCCGGTAGGCCGCCACGTGCAGGCGGTTGCCGCACGTGCGGCTGTCGCAGTAGCGGCGCGAGCGGTTGCGCGACAGGTCGACGAAGGCCCGGCCGCAGTCCGGCGCCTCGCACCTGCGCAGCCGCTCCTGCTCGCCGGCGACGACGATGAACGCCAGCGCCATCCCGCCGTCGGCCGCGAGGTGGTCCGCGACGGAGGCGCCCGGCGCGAAGTAGTGCACGTGCCAGTCGTAGCCGTCGTGGTCGGTCAACTGGGGCGTGGTGCCGGCCGCCGCGACCAGTTCGTTGATGAGTTCCGCCGCGAGCCGTCGCTCGGGGGCCGCGAAGATCTCCGCGAACCGTGCCCGCACGCCCTGGACGGCTTTCAGATCGCGTGCGCCGAGTTCGCCGACGTCGCTGATGGAATGGGCTCGGACGAATGCGTGGAGGGCGGTGACGTCCGCCAGACCGTCGGCCTGATCGCTCTCCGGCGCCGTGTTCACCAGGTCGACCACCATGTCGAGGGCAAATCTGGTGTCGTGAGGGATCAGCACGATTCACTCCATGGCCTGCTGCGAGCCGGTACCCGCAGAATTGCGCTGACTCTAGCGGCTCGCCCCGGCACGCACCGGCGCCGTCACCGCGTGGGTGCGCGGTGACGGCGCCGGTTCCTTTCGTATGAGGTTGTCTGCGCGGCGCCGTCTCCCCGAGTAGGACGGCGCCGAGCAGCTCTCGGCCTGGCTCAGCTCTCGGCCAGGATGTGCGAGAGTTCGGTGTCGAGGTCGAAGTGACGATGCTCGGTGCCCGGTGGCACGGCCGCGTCGGTCCTCTTCAGGAACGACTCCAGGGCCCGCGCCGGGGCTTCGAGCAGTGCTTCGCCCTCCGGGGAGCTGAGCGCGATGCAGACGACGCCCTGGCCGTGGCTGCGGGACGGCCAGACTCTGACGTCACCCGTGCCGGTGGGCCGGTGCAGGCCCTCGGCGAGGAGGTCGCGGGCGAAGACCCATTCGACCGTCTCTTCGGCTCCGGTGTGGAAGGTGGCGTGCACGGCATAAGGATCGGCCGTGTCATACCGCAGGCCCGCGGGTACAGGCAGTGAAGACTCGCTCGATACAACGAGGCGCAGGTGCAGCTCGCAGCTGACCGTGGTGTTCATAAGCGCCAGGGCCTTTCGCTCAGTGTGCGCTCGGGGATTCGCACGTCGGCGAAATCGACATGCCACCTACGGTGTCGTTGTAAACCCGTCTGACCGTTTTGTGACTCTTCATATCGCTCGTACGGCGGTGCATTACTTTGTGTTATACGGCCATTCCGGTGACCGAGCCGAATCCGGTAGCTTTGAGGACATGAATGCGGAGAGCGAGCGGGGGGAGGCCCTGATGACCACGGCCTCGGATTCCGCGACGGGGGAAGTGACGGCGGGGGCCGTCGAGGAGAAGCCCGCCCAGGGCGCGACGGAGGCGACGGACGGGAAGGCGGCTGACCAACCGCTGGGCTCGCGCGCGCCGCAGTTCATCCAGCGCTCCCGGGTGCTGCACGTGAGCTGGCAGGTGGGGGTCTTCCTGGTCGGACTGGCGGTGGTCGGCGCGGGCGCCGCCATGCTGGTGCTGCCGGGGCCGGGCTGGCTCGTGATCTTCGCGGGCATGGCGATCTGGGCGACCGAGTTCGTCTGGGCCCAGTTGGTGCTGCGCTGGACCAAACGCAAGGTCAGCGAGGCGGCGCAGCGGGCGCTTGACCCCCGGGTCCGGCGGCGGAACATCATCCTCACCACCATCGGCGTGGTGATCTGCGCCGTCCTCGGCGCGATCTACCTGTGGAAGTTCGGCCTCGTCATGCCGTGGAAGATCAACGAGTAGCCCTGAGGGGGGTCAGGACCACCGCTGACATGGGGTAATGTTTGCGGTGCGTTCCCGGGCGATTAGCTCAGCGGGAGAGCGCTTCGTTCACACCGAAGAGGTCACTGGTTCGATCCCAGTATCGCCCACACAGCCGACGGTGGGGTCGGTCCGCAAGAGTCGCGGACCGGCCCCACCGTCGTTTTCGTGCCCCCGGCGCACGCAGGGGGCACGGGCGGCTCAGCCCATCCGGCCGAGGCTCTCGCGCAGCCGGCGTGCGTCGCGCAGGCGCTGCTCGTAGGTGGCCCCGACGGTCAGGAGCAGCAGCCCCGCCACGGCGGGCGGCAGCCAGCGGGGCAGTGCGCCCACCACCTGCGCCACGTACGGCGCCAACTCGTGCAGCGCCACCAGCGCCAGTACCGTGCCGCCCAGCACCAGCGGTGCCTGGAGCCGCAGCCGGGCGCCGACGAGGGTCACCACCAGCGCCGCGAGGCCCAGCAGCAGGGGCCGGAGCCAGTGCGGGTCGCCCCACGCCGCGGACAGGCTCGGCAGCAGCGTCACGGCCAGCCCGGGGCCGTACGCCGTCCAGGACGGGGCCTGCGGGTCGCGCCGCCGCCTCAGCACGCCCACGACCAGCGCGGGCACGGTGACCGGCAGGGTGTACGCCTCGGGGAGCGTCACGTCCGACGCGGCCAGCCGCACCCAGGCGGCGAGGACGAAGAGCGCCACCGCCGCGGTGCCCGCCACCGCGCGGCGCCGCGGACGGACCGCGGTGCCCGCGGCGATCACCCCGGTGAGCGCCAGCGCCAGGGAGAGCGTCGGCAACTGCCCGACGGCGAGCAGCACCGCCGCGGTGGCCACGGCCGTCGCCGCGACCTCCAGGGCGAGCGTCAGCGGGCCGGTGAGCGGACGTACGGCGGCGCTGGACGCTTCGTCGGGCGACGGATCGGGCGACGTGTCGGGCGGCGTGTCGGGCGCGGGCCGGCGGTCCGTGCGGGCGGCGATCAGGCAGGCCGCTGCGGGTACGACGAGGAGCGCGAGCCCCGCCCCGTGCCAGGGCAGCTCCGCCGCCCGCGCGATCGCGAGCACCAGCCAGCCGCCGAGGAGCGTCGCCGCGACCGCCAGCGTGGTGCGCACGCCGTCCCCGGCGCGCGTCACGACGGCGGCGCACACCAGCGCCGCGAGCAGGACCCCGAGCACGGCGAACGTCGCGGGGCGGGTCGCCAGCGCCAGGGCGCCCAGACTCCCGGCCCCCACCAGGGCGCAGCCCAGTGCCACCGGGGCCGCCGTCGCTGACCGGAGCGTGCTCAGGGCGAGCGCGGCGAGCGTGAGCACCAGCCCGTACGCCACGGCCACGGCGTACGCCCACTCCAGGGCCACCGGCACCGTCAGCAGCGCCGCCCACGCCAGGGCCACGCACAGGCCGCGGGCCAGCTCCGTCCGCCGGGCGTCCGGCACGGGCGACGCCTGCTCGGTGGGCCGGAGCGCTTCGCGCAGCCGGGGCCACGCCGACGACACCACGAGTGCGAGCGCTGTCAGCAGCAGCACGACGGGCGCCGGGGCGAAGTCGACCGGCGACAGGTCGGTGCCGAGGGCCGCGTGGGCGTCGGCGGGCGCGCCCCGCCAGACGCCGTCCGCGACCGTCTCGGCCGGACCGCCCACGACGAGCAGGAGCAGCGGAAGCGTCACGAGGACCGCGCCCGCGTGGACCGCTGCCGACGCCAGCGCCAGCCCGCGCGCAAGCTGTCGCGGCAGGGCGGCGCCCGCCGCCGTCAGCAGCGCGATCGCGGCGAGCAGATACGCGGGGACCGCCCAGCCGGCGGGGAAGACCTCCCGCAGGACTCCGCCCGCGCCGGCGACCAGGAAGAGGCCCGCCGCCGTGGCCAGGGGCAGGGCGCCCCGGGGCGTGCGCCACGCCCAGCCCAGCGCCACCGCCGCGACGGCGGCCAGCAGCACCCCGCTGAGCAGGGCGCTCGCCGCGCTCCCGGCCGCAGCCGACTCCAGCGCGCCGAGGGCGCCGGCCCAACCGCCGGCCACCCCGGCGCCGACCGCGGCCGTCACGCGTACCGCGGGACGCGTCACGACGACGGCCACCGCCGCGTCGAACGCGGCCGTCGCCACCAGCGCCCACCCCAGCGGCAGCACCCCGGACGACGCCGTCACCGCCCACAGCCCCAGCGGCAGTTGGGCGCAGGCCACGGCGAGCGGCAGCGGCAGGCGCAACGCGGTCAGCCACCGCCCGTAGCCGGCCCACAGCGCGGCCAACACCGCCGCCGCCCACGCCGCGTACGCCGTGCCCGACCCGTCGGCGAGCGCGACCTGACGCAGGGCGTAGGCGTCCAGCACCGTCAGCACCAGCGCCAGCGCCGCCACCGACTCGGCCGTCGACACCAAGCCCCGGCGCAGCAGGGCCACGGGCGCGAGCAGTGCGCCGGCCGTGACCGACGCGAGGACCGCGCCGCGCCCGCCGATTCCCATGGAACCCCAGCTCACCAACGTGAACGCGATCGCCGCGACCGCCAACAGCACCCCGCCCAGCACCAGCAGCGCGTTCTGCGCACCGTGCCGCGAGGTCTCCGGGGCCGGCGCGCCGCCGCGCGGTGCCCCCTCCGAGGCGGTGGCGTGCGCCCGCGCCGCGACGGGCCGCTGCACCGCGGCCAGCAACCAGGCCCGGCGCATCAGCAACTGCGACCTACGGGCGTCCAGTTGCGCCAACTCGTATTCGAGCATCGCCAACTCTGCGGCGGGCGGCGGCCCAGGTGGCGGCACGGGTGGCGGCACGGGTGTGTTCATGCTGCGGAGTGTGGCGCCCGCCACACCGCGCGGACATCGGTGCAGGTACTCAGATGGCGGGTGAGTACGGCCCTCCCGGCGCGCGGGGTGCGCAGACTGGGGCCATGGACTGGAACCACTACCGCTTCCGCGCGCGCTGGGACCTCGCCGCCGCACCCGGCGCGGTGTACGAGGTCCTGACCCGCGCCGAGGAGTACCCCCGCTGGTGGCCGCAGATCCGCGCCGTCACCGCGCTCACCGACGACACCGGCGTCGTACGGCTGCGCTCCGCCCTGCCGTACGAGCTGGCCGTCACCGTCCGGGCCGTGCGCCAGGATCCCGCGGCGGGCGTGCTGGAGGTCGCCATGCGGGGCGACCTCGTGGGGTGGGCCCGCTGGACCGTGACGCCCGGCGGCGCGGGCACCCGCGTCCGGTACGACCAGGAGGTGGAGGTCCACCAGCCCTTGATGCGGAAGCTGGCCGTCCCCGGCCGACCGCTGTTCCGAGCCAACCACGCGGTCATGATGCGCGCCGGCCGCCGCGGACTGGTGGCGCTCCTCAAGGAGCGACAACAGATTTGAAGCCAGGCCGTCGGGGCCTGTATGGTTCAGTCCGTTCCCGGGCGATTAGCTCAGTGGGAGAGCGCTTCGTTCACACCGAAGAGGTCACTGGTTCGAACCCAGTATCGCCCACCGGGAGAGACCGGTCCGCCAACGGCGGACCGGTTTTTTCATGCCGGTTCTTTCATGGCCTCGCCCCCCCCGGGACTCAGGCCGCGGCGGGCAGTTCGGGGCGCAGCGGCCACGCGGGATCCACCGCCTCCGGCGAACCGTTCAGCATGAACCACGCCTGCAGGCCCCGGGCCTGCGCCGCGTGCCACACCGCCTGGAGCGCGTGCAACTCCGCCGCCGACAGGCGCTCCAGCCGGGCCGCGAACCGACGGCCCACCGCCCGCACCACCTCCAGCGCCGCCGCCGCGTCCACCGCCGCGTCGTGCGCGCCCTCCAAGGCCACCTCGTACTGCGCACACAGGTCCGCGAGCGTCCTGCGCCCCTTGCGGTAGCGGTCCAGGTGCTTGTCCAGCACCCGCGGATCCAGTACGCACAGCGGGACGTTCTCCAGGTAGTGCGCCAGCGACGCGGCGCGGTGACGGCGCAACTCGCGGTCGAGCAGCGTCAGGTCGAACGGCGCGTTCATCACCACCAGCGGGCGGGCCGCCGCGCACTGTCCGGCGAGCGAGCGCCCTATCTCCTCCATCACCGGCGCGGGCCAGCGGCCGTTCCGCTGGACGTGCTCGTCCGTCAGGCCGTGCACCCGGGTGGCCGCCGCGGGGACCGGCACCCCCGGATCGACCAGCCAGCGCGTCACCCGGACCGCGGCGCCTGCGGCGTCCTGCACCACCAGGGCCGCCGAGACGATGCGGTCCGTCTCGACGTCCACGCCGGTCGTCTCCGTGTCGAATGCGGCCAACGGGCCGTCGAACCAGCACGTCATCCCGAACTCCTCGCCCATGCACGGCAGATGGCGCCCGCCCTGCCCGAGACGGTGATACCCGGGCCGTTTGCCCCGTACGCCGGGCGGTGACAACACAGATGACGGGCACGGAAGCTGACAGCTCGCCACGAACATCCGCACATCGGACGGATCGGCCCGGAAGGTCGAAGAGCCCATGGCGCTTCCGCAACCCTCTTGGCCTGTCACCCCGTGACCAGGTGTCGCGGGACTACCGTGCGGACACCCACCGCGCGGATCTTCGACGACCGGGCCCTGTGCGACATCACGGCGAGGGCCGGGTCGGGAGGGAGACCCTGATGCACCGCCCCCACGACGAATCCGTACGAGCCCACCCTTCGCCCGCCTCGCCCCCCTCGGCCGCCGTCCCCGGCCTCGTGTCGGACGGCAGCCCCGACCCCGGGCGCATCGATCCCGCCGTCCTCGGCGCGCTGCTCGACCGACACGGCTGGCGCCGCCGCGGCGGCGCCGCGGGCCGGTACTCCCGCTGGAGTCCGCCCGGAGCCTCGGCGGGCGGCACCAGCCTCCTGGTCCCCGAGAGCCGGACCTTCCCCGACTGCGCCGATCTGATCGGGGAGGCGCTCACCGCGCTCGCCCACAGCTCCGCGCCCTCCGCCCGGGACGTACTGATCGGCCTCGCCGTCCCCAGCGACGAGGTCCGCTGGTGGCGCGACGTTCCCCAGGGTCCGGCCGGCACGGTGGCCTGGACCGTCCAGGAGCAGTTGCGCACCGCCGCGCGGGGACTGCTGATGGCCGGCGCGCTCGCCGCCCGCGGCCCGGCCGGCTACCACGGCGCACGCCACCGCCACCAGGCCCGCGCGCTGCTGGAGGGCGTCCTGGTGCCGCCCGCGCCCGGCGGGCGCTCGCTGACCGCCTTCGTGCCCGTGGCCACCGGCCGGCCCGCCGTGGCCGCGCTCCACCAGGCGCTCCAGGCCGCCCGCGAGGCCACCGACCATCAGCGGGCGACCGGCCGCCTTGACGCGTACGACTCCGCCGTGGCGCTCGGGGTGAGCCGGGAGCTGACGGAGGCCCTGATCGCCCTGGTGCGGGGCTCGGAGGGCGCCGCCGTGCAGACGCAGTGGTCGCCGGGCACCCCGAGGCCAAAGGGGTTGGCAGGCCGCAGCGAACCGGTGGAGTTCACCCCCGGTGACCTGCCGGCCCTGCGCGCCGCCGGACTGCGCTATCTGCGGTCGGAGCCGTCCGTACCGGTACGGCTCACCGGCACAGTGGTGCGGCTGCGGCGCGCGGGGCCGCAGGGCGCCGGGGTCGTCCGGCTGCGGGTGCTGGCCGGGGCCGAGGTGCCGCACGTGCGCGCCGCGCTGCCCGAGGACGCGTACCGCACCGCCGGCCACGCCCACCTGGCCGGAGTCCCGATCAGGCTGACCGGGCGGCTGGAGAGCCGCGGCGGCTTCCGCCGGCTCACCGACGCCTTGGACGTCGCCGCGGTGCCCGTGGACGCGGCCGAGCGCGACCGGCTCCTGAAGTCGCTGCGCGAGGAGCCGTACGAGCCGTGCGAACTGCTGGGGGAGTGAGGGCGCAGGTCGGAGGGAGGGAAGCGTCCGGCGGGGAGTTATCCACAGGCACGGTCACCGTTTCGCGGGCGGACCTCAAGGGTCGGTACGATTCAGTCGCACTCAGTGCCCACGGGTGCACCCCCTTCATGAGCCCTCATGAGCCCTCAGTAGCCTTCGTCAGTCAGGAGAGAACGGTGTCCGACGTCCGTGTGACCGTCCAACGCGATTCCGAGCGGGAAGAGCGCGTGGTGACCACGGGCACGACGGCCGCCGACCTCTTCCCCGGCGAGCGCACCGTGATCGCCGCGCGCGTCGCCGGCGAGCTGAAGGACCTGACGTACGAGGTCGCGGACGGCGAGGTCGTCGAGCCCGTCGAGATCTCCTCCCCGGACGGCCTGGACATCCTGCGCCACTCCACGGCCCACGTCATGGCCCAGGCCGTGCAGGAGCTGTTCCCCGAGGCCAAGCTGGGCATCGGCCCCCCGGTCAAGGACGGCTTCTACTACGACTTCGACGTCGCCAGGCCCTTCACTCCCGAAGACCTCAAGGCCGTCGAGAAGAAGATGCAGGAGATCCAGAAGCGCGGACAGCGCTTCGCCCGTCGCGTGGTGACCGACGAGGACGCCCGCGCGGAGCTGTCCGACGAGCCGTACAAGCTGGAGCTGATCGGCCTCAAGGGCGCCGCGTCCAGCGACGACGGCGCGGACGTGGAGGTGGGCGCCGGCGAGCTCACCATCTACGACAACCTGGACGCCAAGACCGGCGAGCTGTGCTGGAAGGACCTGTGCCGCGGTCCGCACCTGCCCACCACGCGCGCCATCCCCGCCTTCAAACTGATGCGCAACGCCGCGGCGTACTGGCGCGGCAGCGAGAAGAACCCGATGCTCCAGCGCATCTACGGCACCGCCTGGCCCTCCAAGGACGAGCTGAAGGCGCACCTCGACTTCCTCGCCGAGGCCGAGAAGCGCGACCACCGCCGCCTCGGCTCGGAGCTGGACCTGTTCTCCGTCCCGGACGAGATCGGCTCCGGCCTCGCGGTCTTCCACCCCCGCGGCGGCATCGTGCGCCGCGTCATGGAGGACTACTCCCGCAAGCGCCACGAAGAGGAGGGGTACGAGTTCGTCTACACCCCGCACGCCACCAAGGGCGCCCTCTTCGAGAAGAGCGGCCACCTGGACTGGTACGCCGAGGGCATGTACCCCCCCATGCAGCTCGACGGTGGTACGGACTACTACCTCAAGCCCATGAACTGCCCCATGCACAACCTGATCTTCGATGCACGGGGCCGCTCCTACCGTGAACTGCCCCTGCGGTTCTTCGAGTTCGGCACCGTGTACCGCTACGAGAAGTCCGGCGTGGTGCACGGCCTGACCCGCGCCCGCGGCTTCACCCAGGACGACGCGCACATCTACTGCACCCGCGAGCAGATGGCGGAGGAGCTGGACCGCACCCTCACCTTCGTCCTCAACCTGCTCCGGGACTACGGCCTCACCGACTTCTACCTGGAGCTGTCCACCAAGGACCCGGAGAAGTACGTCGGCTCGGACGAGACGTGGGACGAGGCGACCGAGGTGCTGCTGCAGGTGGCCGAGAAGCAGGGCCTCCCGCTGACCCCCGACCCCGGCGGCGCCGCGTTCTACGGACCGAAGATCTCCGTCCAGGCGCGGGACGCCATCGGCCGCACCTGGCAGATGTCGACCGTCCAGCTCGACTTCAACCTGCCCGAGCGGTTCAACCTGGAGTACACCGCGCCCGACGGCTCCCGTCAGCGGCCGGTGATGATCCACCGCGCCCTGTTCGGCTCCATCGAGCGCTTCTTCGCCGTCCTCCTGGAGCACTACGCGGGCGCCATGCCGCCGTGGCTCGCCCCCGTGCAGGCCGTCGGCATCCCGGTCGGCGACGCCCACGTCGACTATCTGCACGCCTTCGCCGCCGACGCCAAGAAGCGGGGGCTGCGCGTCGAGGTGGACGGCTCGTCCGACCGGATGCAGAAGAAGATCAGGAACCACCAGAAGCTGAAGGTCCCGTTCATGATCATCGTCGGGGACGACGACATGAACGCGGGCACGGTCTCCTTCCGCTACCGCGACGGTTCGCAGGAGAACGGCGTCCCGCGCGAGCAGGCCCTCGACAAGCTGGCCCAGGTCGTCGCCGACCGCATCCAGGTCTGAGCGCGCGCGGCCGTCCGCCGCAGATGGCTCACGTACGGCCCCCGGGGGAGCTCCCCGGGGGCCGTTCGTCCTGGTCCAGCGTGAAGGTCTGGATCAGCCACGACGAGAAAGAGCCCGTCACGGCGCCCAGCAGCGCCAGCCCGCCGGCCATCATGAAGACCGCGACCGCCCGGCCCTTGAAGGTCACCGGGGTCACGTCCCCGTACCCCACGGTGGTGAGGGTGGAGCAGGTCCACCACACCGAGTCCCCGAAGGTCTTGATCGTCGCCCCCGGCGCCCCGCGCTCCTCCGCGTACACGGTGAGCGCACCGGCGAAGCCGAGCAGCACCGCCGACATGCCCGCGTAGGCGATCACCCGGGCGTACAGGGACAGCCGGGCTTGCCGCTGGCGGTGCTGGACGGACTCGTAGAGTTGGACGAAGCGCAGCGGGCGCAGCAGCGGCAGCAGCACGACGAGCGCGTCCATGAGATGGCCGCGCACGAAGGACAGGCCCTGACCGCTGATCCGCCAGCGGACCGCGTAGTCCACCACGAACAGCGCCCAGGTCGCATAGGTGACCAGCAGTAGGGCGTCCTGCCACCCCTGCGGCAGGTCGTCGTCGAGGATCCGCACGGCGTAACAGCCCAGGAAGACCCCCGAGGCGAGGAAGAGCGGGATCTCCGTGCGCTGGCGCCAGCGCCACATCCGGCTCTCGGCGCTCGGGCTCTGGCTGCTCGGGACGTTCATCGCCCCAGCATCGCTGGGCCCGCTCCGGCCCGCCCCCGGCGACACGCTGCACGGGGGCGACGCCATATGCTGCACAGCATGACGAGTGAGCCGGAGCAGCAGATCGGGGTGGGGACGCCGGACGCGTTCCAGCGCTTGTGGACGCCGCACCGGATGGCGTACATCCAGGGCGAGAACAAGCCCACCGGACCCGAGGCGGGCGACGGCTGTCCCTTCTGCGCCATCCCGTCGAAGTCGGACGAGGACGGGCTGGTGATCGCCCGGGGCGAGCGGGTCTACGCGGTGCTGAACCTCTACCCGTACAACGGCGGGCACCTGATGGTCGTGCCGTTCCGGCACGTCGCCGACTACACCGAACTCGACGCGGCGGAGACGGCGGAACTCGCGCTGTTCACCCAGCGGGCGATGAGCGCGCTGCGGGCCGCCTCCGGGGCGCACGGCTTCAACATCGGAATGAACCAGGGCTCGGTGGCGGGCGCGGGGATCGCCGCCCACCTGCACCAGCACGTGGTGCCGCGCTGGGGCGGGGACACCAACTTCATGCCGGTCGTCGGGCACACCAAGGTGCTGCCGCAACTGCTCGCGGACACCCGGGCGATGCTCGCCGACGCCTGGCCCGAGGCGTAGGCCGTGCCCGTGTCCGTAAAGTCCCGTGCGCCCTTGCGTCTTTGGACGTAGCCGCCGTTTCCCTGTGCGAACAACCCACCACCGGGCCGCAGACGCCATGACTGCGTATGTGCCATGGCGCCACCGCGCCTGCCAAGACGGCAACACGGCCGGACGGCCCGCTCCGGACTTTACGTACACGACCTGAAGGGCTGCCCGTCCGCCGCGAGCGGAGGGCAGCCCTTCGGCCGTACCGGAACCCCTACGCGTCGTACAAGTCGGCCTTCTTCGGCGCCGCGTCCTGGACCGCGCCGCTGACGGCCATCGACCGGCTGCTGAAGCGGTCGGTGTCGACGCCGTTCTCCTCCAGGACCTTGAGCGCCGCCGCGTGCGCCACCCGCAGCACCGGGGCCGCGGCGCGCATCGCGTCGTCGGCCATGAAGCGGTGCCGCCAGGGCTGCTCGGCCCAGGCGTGCCGCAGCCCGAAGGGCTCCGGCAGTACCAGCTTGCCGCCGAGGAAGTCGAGCAGCGGCGGGTACCAGGTGAAGGGCGCGCGCACCGCGAGCCGCACCACCTCCTTTGCCTCCACCAGCGGCAGCACGATGTCCCGGGTCTCCCAGAAGCGGATCGTCTTGCTCACGGTCTTGGTCTTGGGGGAGGAGCCGGAGGTGAACAGACCGTGCACCGGGCCGAGCGCATGGCCGGTGACCTCGACCCGCAGGGTCTCGTGGAGCACCGTCACCGTGATCATCATCGTGATCACCAACTGGCCGTCCCAGAGTACGAACTGCACGCCCAGGTAGTGCCGGTTGCCGCCGCTGAACTGCTGGTGGTTGCAGATGCGCTGTATCTCGTGCGGCTTGACCTGGAACGCCTCCACGTCCGCGCCCTCGGGGCGGCTCACCCCGCCCGCGCCCTCGGCCACCGGGGTCACGATCCAGTGCTTCACCGACGGCGTGGGGAAGCCGCCGGAGTTCAGCGGGCCGCGCTCCAGCAGCTTGAGCCGGTCGTGGATCGCGCGTATCACGTCCCAGCTGCGGAACTGGTTGATCTCCTTGCCGGCTTCCTTGGGCACCAGCTCCTCGGCCATCTGCCAGCTGCCCCACCGGGTGCCCATGCCCAGTATCCCCTTGGGGCCGGCGTAGAAGACCGAGTTCGCGTTCTGCTCGGCGGTCAGCTTCTCCAGGCCCTGGCGCAGCTCCTCGCGCGCGGTCTCGTTCGGATGGCCGGGGACGGCCTCGGGCACCTTGGCCGCCACCCCGCCGCCCGACAGCAGCCCGTCCCAGCGGGCGCGCATGTCGACGGCGGACTTCTCACAGATCCGCTTGGCCAGGTACCAGCCGATCACCGGAGCGACGATCACCCCCCGGGCGTAGTAGCCCAGGAAGCCGGTGAGCGGCAGCTTGATCAGGAGGATCACGGCGAACGCGCCGATGGCCACCAACAGGCCGGTGCCCAATGCCCCCGCGCGCTTGTCCTGCGCCCCGGCGAGGGTGCGGCGGAGCTGGAAGACGCCCATCCACAGCAGCAGCCCCGGCAGGAACAGCAGCCCGAAGACGCCCATGACGGCGGTCAGTTTGATGTCCCGCTCCTTGCGGAGCCGGCTGGCCGCCAGGCAGTGCTCCACCACCGACTGGGGCTCCATGCCGAAGGACTGGATCAGCGCCCCGCGGGCCCCGCCGAGCATCCGCACCTGCACGGCCCGGGAGAACGCCTCGCCCAGATTCGGCTCGAAGAGGGAGAACTTCCCCTTCTTCACGTCCGACTTGTGCCAGTCGTTGTTGGCGTCCAAGATCGTCGCGACCGGGCTGTCCCGGTACGCCGCCGAGGCGAGCGCATGCGTCGCCGCCGTCTGTCCCGCCGCTCCCTGGATCGGGATCTGCGCCCCGGGAGAGAAATCGAATCCGTCCGCCACCTAAGGCCCCCATCGCCGCACGCCGCTTCCGCTCTGCGGCCTCTTCCCGACTGCCGTGCCCCGCACACCTGTTGAGCTGCGCTCCTCAGCGTATCCGGGGCGTAGGCGCTTCGTCACGGGAGCGCGGAAACGCCCGTGGTGGCCGCCCGCTCGGACGGGGCGGACGGCCTGGACCACGGGGGCGCACGGCGGCTACGCGCCGCCTTCGAGCTGGGCCCTGAGCCGGTCGGCGACCTGCTGCGGCATCGGCTCGTGACGGGCGTACGAGCGGCTGAACCGGCCCGTGCCGTGGGAGATGGAACGCAGGTCGACGGCGTACCGACCGATTTCGATCTCCGGGACCTCGGCCCGGACCAGGGTGCGGGAACCGGCAGCCTGTTCGGTCCCCACGACCCGGCCGCGCCGCCCCGACAGATCGCTCATCACCGGCCCGACGTATTCGTCCGAAACCAGCACCCGAACTTCGGCCACCGGCTCCAGCAGATGGATCGTGGTGCCGCCTGCGGCCTCCCGCAGGGCGAGCGCGCCCGCGGTCTGGAACGCGGCGTCCGAGGAGTCCACCGAGTGCGCCTTGCCGTCGTGCAGCGTGATCCGCACGTCCACCAGCGGATAGCCGGCCGCGACGCCGCGCGCCGCCTGGGCGCGGACGCCCTTCTCGACCGAGGGGATGAACTGCCGCGGCACCGCGCCGCCCACCACCTTGTCGACGAACTCGATGCCGGAGCCCGCGGGCAGCGGCTCCACGTCGATCTCGCAGATCGCGTACTGGCCGTGGCCGCCGGACTGCTTCACGTGCCGGCCGCGGCCGGCGGACCTGTCCCCGAAGGTCTCCCGCAGGGACACCTTGTGCGGGACGACGTCGACCTGGACGCCGTAGCGGGTGCGCAGCCGCTCCAGGGCCACGTCCGCATGGGCCTCGCCCAGGCACCACAGCACCAGTTGGTGGGTGGCCTGGTTCTGCTCCAGGTGCATCGTCGGATCCTCGGCGACCAGCCGGGCCAGGCCCTGGGAGAGCTTGT
The DNA here is from genome assembly GCF_040643215.1 of Streptomyces sp. NPDC047315. NCBI lineage: Bacteria > Bacillati > Actinomycetota > Actinomycetes > Kitasatosporales > Streptomycetaceae > Streptomyces > Streptomyces sp. NPDC047315. The sequence continues at coordinate 14,567 of NZ_JBEYTZ010000023.1, forward strand.
CCTCGTCGGCCTTGCTGTGCGCCTGGATGGCCAGCGGCAGCAGCGGGTCGGGCATCGACCACGCCTCCATCAGCAGCGGGGCGTCCTTGGCGGAGAGCGTGTCGCCGGTCTCCGCCCGGGTCAGCTTCGCCACGCACGCCAGATCGCCGGCGATCACCCGCCCCAGGGTGCGCTGCTGCTTGCCGAACGGGGCCGAGAGCGCGCCGACCCGTTCGTCCGCCTCGTGCAGGGCCGCCTCCGCGCCGTCGCGGTCCGCGTGGCCGTCGAGCCCGTGGCCCGAGACGTGCACCGTCTCGTCGGGGCGCAGGGTGCCGGAGAAGACCCGGACCAGGGAGATGCGGCCCACGTACGGGTCGGAGGAGGTCTTGACGACCTCGGCGACCAGCGGCCCGTCGGGGTCGCAGCCCACCGCGGGGCGGGCCGCGCCCTGCGGGGTGGTCACCTGCGGGCAGTCGGCCTCCAACGGCGTCGGGAAACCGCGGGTGATCAGCTCCAGCAGCTCCACGGTGCCAAGGCCCTCCCGCCCGCCGTCGGCGGCCGGCGCGGCGGCGAGCACCGGGTGGAAGGTGCCGCGTGCGACGGCCGTCTCCAGGTCGTCGACGAGCGTCTTGACGTCGATGTCCTCACCGCCGAGGTAGCGGTCCATCAGGGACTCGTCCTCGCTCTCGGCGATGATGCCCTCGATGAGCCGGTTGCGGGCCTCCTCGATCAGCGGCTCCTGCTCGGCGTCGGGCGGCAGCTCGCTGCGCCGGCCCGACGCGTAGTCGTACACCTTCCGGGTCAGCAGGCCCACCAGCCCGGTCGTGGGGGAGTGGCCGTCGGGCCCCGGTTCGCCGTACTGGGGCAGGTAGAGCGGGAGCACGGCGTCCGGGTCGTCCCCGCCGAAGACCTCGGCGAGCACCCCGGTCAGCTCCTCGTACCCGGTGCGGGCCGTCTCCAGGTGCGTCACGACGATCGCACGGGGCATGCCGACCGCGGCGCACTCCTCCCACACCGCCCGGGTGGCCCCCGCGACGGCGCCGGGCTCCTGGGCCGCCGAGACGACGAAGAGGGCCGCGTCCGCCGCGCGCAGACCGGCCCTGAGCTCCCCGACGAAGTCGGCGTAGCCGGGGGTGTCCAGCAGATTGATCTTGTAGCCGTCCCATTCGAGGGGGACGAGCGAGAGCTGTACCGAGCGCTGTTGGCGGTGTTCGATCTCGTCGTAGTCGGAGATCGTGCCGCCGTCCTCGACGCGGCCCGCGCGGTTCACCGCTCCCGCGGTCAACGCCAGGGCCTCCACCAGGGTGGTCTTTCCCGATCCGCTGTGGCCGACCAGCACCACGTTCCGAATGGATGAGGGCCGGTCGGCCGTTGTAGCCCTGCCGGCGGCTCCGGGGTGTGCGTTCGCCTTGTCGCCCATGGTTCTTGCCTCCCGATCGATCGGATCGATGGCTGCGATGGCACGGTGGGGACATGAGGGCCGCGGGCGAGGGGACGCCGGGGACCGGAGCGTACGGGTTCGGGGGCAGCTCCGTGGGAGCCCGCGGTCGTCCTTCGAGCTTTCCACTCCCGTCAGGGCGCGTCCATACGTCGGACACCACGCCGGACACCGCGCCCCGCTGCCCGGGCGACGCCGCACGTTCAGCCGTACGCCCGAGCGCTCCCTGCCGCGCCCCTGCGCGCCTCTGCGCGCCGGCCGGGCGGCCTCGGGGCCGGGCCAGGAGGAGCCGGCTGCGGGTGCCCGGCGGTACCGGGCCCCGGTCGTGGCTACGATGGGCCAGCCGGTGGCCAACGGGGCCGCACGGCGGTAGAGAACCCCGGGAAGGCCATGCTGAACAAGTACGCGCGTGCATTCTTCACGCGTGTCCTCACACCGTTCGCCGCGTTTTTGCTCCGACGCGGGGTGAGCCCAGACGCGGTCACCCTGATCGGCACGGCGGGAGTGATGGCGGGTGCGTTGGTCTTCTTCCCCCGAGGGGAGTTCTTCTGGGGCACGATCGTCATCACGCTCTTCGTCTTCTCGGACCTGATCGACGGGAACATGGCCCGCCAGGCCGGGATCTCCAGCCGGTGGGGGGCCTTCTTGGACTCCACGCTGGACCGGGTCGCCGACGGCGCGATCTTCGGCGGCTTCGCGCTCTGGTACGCAGGCAAGGGCGACGACAACGTCCTGTGCGCGGTCGCGATCTTCTGCCTGGCCAGCGGCCAGGTGGTGTCCTACACCAAGGCGCGCGGCGAGGCCATCGGCCTCCCGGTCGCGGTGAACGGCCTGATCGAGCGGGCCGAGCGACTGGTGATCTCGCTGGTCGCGGCGGGTCTGTCCGGGCTGCACGCCTTCGGCGTCCCCGGCATCGACGTGCTGCTGCCGATCGCCCTGTGGATCGTCGCCGTCGGCAGCGCCATCACGTTGGGACAGCGGGTCGTGACGGTGCGCCGCGAGGCCGCCGAAGCGGACGCCGCAACCCGCGAGAAGCACAGCGGGGCCGAGGCGACATGACCGGCCAGCCGCCCGCCACCGCCCGCGAGCGGCTGGTCGACGGGATGTACGGACTGGGCTGGGGCGCGGTCAAGAAGCTGCCGGAACCGGTGGCCGCCCGCCTCGGCCGCACCATCGCGGACACCGCCTGGAAGCGCCGCGGCAAGGGCGTGCTCCGGCTGGAGGCCAACCTGGCCCGCGTGGTGCCGGACGCCTCGCCCGAGCGCCTGGCGCAGCTGTCGAAGGCCGGGATGCGCTCGTACATGCGCTACTGGATGGAGTCCTTCCGGCTGCCGACCTGGAGCACCGAGCAGGTCCGCGAGAACGTCCACATCCACGACGTCCACCACCTCACCGACGGCATCGCGGCCGACCGCGGGGTGATCCTCGCGCTACCGCACCTGGCCAACTGGGACCTGGCCGGCGTCTGGGTGACCCGGGTGCTGCAGACCCCGTTCACCACCGTCGCCGAGCGGCTGAAGCCCGAGTCGCTGTACGACCGCTTCGTGGCGTACCGGGAGAGCCTGGGCATGGAGGTGCTGCCGCACGCCGGGGGCTCCGCCTTCGGCACCCTGGCGCGCCGGCTGCGCGAGGGCGGCCTGGTGTGCCTGGTCGCCGACCGCGACCTGTCCTCATCCGGCGTCGAGGTGAAGTACTTCGGCGAGACGACGCGGATGCCGGCCGGGCCCGCGCTGCTGGCCCAGCACACCGGTGCGCTGCTGCTGCCGGTGACCCTCTGGTACGAGGAGGCGCCGGTGATGCACGGCCGGGTCCACCCGCCCGTCGAGGTGCCCGAGTCAGGCACCCGGGCCGCGAAGACGTCCTCGATGACGCAGGCCCTGGCGGACGCCTACGCCACGGGGATCGCCGAACATCCGGAGGACTGGCACATGCTCCAGCGACTGTGGCTCGCCGACCTGGAGCCGCGCACGCGGAACGGGGCGGGGAACGGGGCCGGCGGCGGGACCGGAAGCAGGGCCGACGCATGAAGATCGGCATCGTCTGCCCGTACTCCTGGGACGTCCCCGGAGGAGTCCAGTTCCACATCCGGGACCTGGCCGAGCACCTGATCCGGCGCGGCCACGAAGTGTCCGTGCTCGCCCCCGCCGACGACGACACGCCCCTGCCGCCGTACGTCGTCTCCGCGGGCCGGGCCGTGCCCGTTCCGTACAACGGCTCCGTGGCCCGGCTGAACTTCGGCTTCCTGTCCGCGGCCCGGGTGCGGCGCTGGCTCCACGACGGCACCTTCGACGTGATCCACATCCACGAGCCCACCTCGCCCTCGCTGGGACTGCTCGCCTGCTGGGCGGCGCAGGGGCCGATCGTCGCCACCTTCCACACCTCGAACCCGCGCTCCCGCGCCATGATCGCCGCGTATCCGATCCTCCAGCCGGCGCTGGAGAAGATCAGCGCGCGGATCGCGGTCAGCGAGTACGCCCGGCGCACCCTCGTCGAACACCTCGGCGGCGACGCCGTCGTCATCCCGAACGGCGTCGACGTCTCCTTCTTCGAACGGGCCGAGCCGAAGGAGGAGTGGCAGGGCGGCACGATCGGTTTCATCGGCCGCATCGACGAGCCCCGCAAGGGCCTGCCCGTGCTGATGAAGGCCCTGCCGAAGATCCTCCGGGAGCGCCCGGAAACCCGGCTCCTGGTCGCCGGGCGGGGCGACGAGGACGAGGCGCTGGCCCTCCTGCCGCGCGAGGCGCGCTCGCGGGTCGAGTTCCTCGGCATGGTCAGCGACGAGGACAAGGCGCGGCTGCTGCGCAGCGTCGACGTGTACGTGGCGCCGAACACCGGCGGCGAGAGCTTCGGCATCATCCTGGTCGAGGCGATGTCCGCGGGCGCGCCCGTCCTCGCGAGCGACCTCGACGCCTTCGCCCAGGTCCTCGACCAGGGCGCGGCGGGTGACCTGTTCGCCAACGAGGACCCCGACGCGCTGGCCGCCGCGGCGGTCCGCCTCCTGGACGACCCGGAGCGGCGCGAGCGCCTGCGGGAGCGGGGGGCGGCGCACGTACGGCGGTTCGACTGGTCGACGGTCGGCGCGGATGTCCTGGCGGTGTACGAGACGGTGACGGCGGGCGCGGCGTCGGTGGCGGCGGACGACCGAGGCGGCCTCCGCGGCCGTCTGGGCCTAGCGAAGCACTGACGTTCCGCTCCGCGGCGTTCCGGGACGCGGTGGGGCTTTTCAGGGGCGCTGGGGGTCCCCCCCATGCCCTCCGCCCCCTGTGCCCTGCGGGCACGCGGGACCCCCAGCGCCCCAAATACCGGCGCCCCCGCGCCAAAGGGCACGGGACCCCGGCGGGAGCCGGACCCGCGGGGAACCCGCAAGCGCAAGCAGGCCACTGGGGGCGCGTAGCCTTGCCGATCGTGACCGCAACGCTCATTTGGATCCTCGTCGCGCTCCTCGCCGTCGGGCTGTACCTGAGTTGGACCGCCGGCCGGCTCGATCGGCTGCACACCCGGATCGACGCCGCGCGCGCCGCGCTCGACGCGCAACTGCTGCGCCGCGCCTCGGTCACCCAGGAACTCGCGACGTCCGGCGTGCTCGACCCCGCCGCCTCGATCGTGCTGTACGAGGCGGCCCACGCCGCCCGCCAGGCCGACGAGGAGCAGCGCGAGGTCGCCGAGAGCGAGTTGAGCGCCGCGCTGCGGGCGGTGTTCGCCGAGCCGGCGCAGATGGAGGCGGTGCGCGAGGTCCCCGGCGGCGAGGACGCCTCCGTCGAACTCGCGCAGGCCGTACGCCGGGTCCCCATGGCACGCCGGTTCCACAACGACGCGGTGCGCGCGGCCCGCGCCCTGCGCCGACACCGCAAGGTCCGCTGGTTCCGACTCGCCGGACACGCGCCCTTCCCGCTCGCCTTCGAGATGGACGACGAGCCCCCCGCCGCCCTCGCGGATCGCCCAGGCACCTCCTGACCAGCCAATACGATCCACAGCCTCACCATTGGCCCTTGTAGTGGACTGATCCGTGGATGTTCCATCGATGTCACGTCCACCGGCCGGCGGCATCGAGCGCCCCGGCCGTACAGCCGTCATCGAGTGAGGTTGCCCCCGTGTCCAGCACGCTCTTTTCCACCCCGCAGTCGGACGCCCCCGCTACCGGCACCGCGCGCGTCAAGCGCGGCATGGCCGAGCAGCTGAAGGGCGGCGTCATCATGGACGTGGTCAACGCCGAGCAGGCGAAGATCGCCGAGGACGCGGGCGCCGTGGCGGTCATGGCCCTGGAGCGGGTCCCCGCCGACATCCGCAAGGACGGCGGCGTGGCCCGGATGTCCGACCCGAACATGATCGAGGAGATCATCGAAGCGGTCTCCATCCCCGTGATGGCGAAGTCCCGCATCGGCCACTTCGTCGAGGCCCAGGTCCTGCAGTCCCTCGGCGTGGACTACATCGACGAGTCGGAGGTGCTGACCCCCGCCGACGAGGTCAACCACTCCGACAAGTGGGCCTTCACCACCCCCTTCGTCTGCGGCGCCACCAACCTGGGCGAGGCCCTGCGCCGGATCGCCGAGGGCGCGGCCATGATCCGCTCCAAGGGCGAGGCCGGCACCGGCAACGTCGTCGAGGCCGTGCGCCACCTGCGTCAGATCAAGAACGAGATCGCCAGGCTGCGCGGCTACGACCACAACGAGCTGTACGCCGCGGCGAAGGAGCTGCGCGCCCCGTACGAGCTGGTGAAGGAGGTCGCCGAGCTGGGCAAGCTGCCGGTGGTGCTCTTCTCCGCCGGCGGCGTGGCCACCCCCGCCGACGCCGCGCTGATGCGCCAGCTCGGCGCCGAGGGCGTCTTCGTCGGCTCCGGCATCTTCAAGTCGGGCGACCCCGCCAAGCGCGCCGCCGCCATCGTCAAGGCCACCACCTTCTACGACGACCCCAAGATCATCGCGGACGCCTCCCGCAACCTGGGCGAGGCCATGGTCGGCATCAACTGCGACACCCTCCCCGAGTCCGAGCGCTACGCGAACCGGGGCTGGTAGTGAGCACCCCCCTGATCGGCGTCCTCGCCCTCCAGGGCGACGTACGGGAACACCTCATCGCCCTGGCCTCGGTGGACGCCGTGGCCAGGCCGGTGCGCCGGCCCGAAGAACTCGCCGAGGTAGACGCCCTGGTGATCCCCGGCGGGGAGTCCACCACGATGTCCAAGCTGGCCAAGGCCTTCGGCGTGCTGGAGCCGCTGCGCGAGCGGATCAGCGCCGGCACGCCCGTCTACGGCACCTGCGCCGGCCTGATCATGCTCGCGGACAAGATCCTCGACCCGCGCTCCGAACAGGAGACGGTCGGCGGCATCGACATGATCGTCCGCCGCAACGCCTTCGGCCGGCAGAACGAGTCCTTCGAGGCGTCCGTCGACGTCACCGGGGTCGACGGGCCCGTGGAAGGGGTCTTCATCCGGGCGCCGTGGGTGGAGTCGGTCGGCGCGGACGTGGAGGTGCTCGCCGAGTACGACGGCCACATCGTCGCCGTCCGCCAGGCGAACGCCCTCGCCACCTCGTTCCACCCGGAACTGACCGGGGACCACCGGGTCCACGGCCTGTTCGTGGACATGGTGCGCGCGGCCGGGTGACCCGATCCCGGTAGGATCGCTGCCGAGCACCGCAGCAGTGCGACTCACGACGGCAGTGCAGCAGCAATCGGTTACGCGAAGGAGACAGGCAGATGTCCGGCCACTCTAAATGGGCTACGACGAAGCACAAGAAGGCCGTGATCGATGCCAAGCGCGGCAAGCTCTTCGCGAAGCTGATCAAGAACATCGAGGTCGCGGCCCGGATGGGCGGCTCCGACATCGACGGCAACCCGACCCTCTTCGACGCCATCCAGAAGGCCAAGAAGCAGTCGGTGCCCAACAAGAACATCGACTCGGCCGTCAAGCGCGGCGCCGGCCTTGAGGCGGGCGGCGCCGACTACGAGACGATCATGTACGAGGGCTACGGGCCGAACGGCGTCGCGGTGCTCATCGAGTGCCTCACCGACAACCGCAACCGCGCCGCGTCCGACGTGCGCGTCGCCATGACCCGCAACGGCGGCTCCATGGCCGACCCGGGCTCGGTCTCGTACCTCTTCAACCGCAAGGGCGTGGTGATCGTCCCCAAGGGCGAGCTGTCCGAGGACGACGTCCTCGGCGCCGTCCTGGACGCGGGCGCCGAGGAGGTCAACGACCTCGGCGAGTCCTTCGAGGTGCTGAGCGAGGCCACCGACCTGGTCGCGGTCCGCACCGCGCTCCAGGAGCAGGGCATCGACTACGACTCCGCCGAAGCCAACTTCGTCCCGACCATGCAGGTCGAGCTGGACGAGGAGGGCGCGCGCAAGATCTTCAAGCTGATCGACGCGCTGGAGGACAGCGACGACGTGCAGAACGTCTTCGCCAACTTCGACGTCTCCGACGAGGTCATGGAGAAGGTCGACGCCTGACGCCGATCGGTCGACGAACAAGGGCGGGCCGGAGGGAGAAACACCCTCCGGCCCGCCCTTGTTCGCGTGCTGCGCGTGCGATGTCAGTACGAGCCGATAGCCTGCACAAACAGATGAACGAAGGAGGGGTGGCGCGTGCGCGTGCTGGGGGTCGACCCGGGGCTGACCCGCTGCGGCGTCGGTGTGGTCGAGGGGGAGGCGGGCCGCCCGCTGACGATGGTCGACGTCGGCGTGGTGCGCACCCCGCCGGACGCCGAGCTCGGCCTTCGGCTGGTCGCCATCGAAGAGGGCATCGAGCGCTGGCTCGACGCCCACCGCCCCGACCGGGTCGCCGTCGAGCGCGTCTTCAGCCAGCACAACGTACGGACGGTGATGGGCACCGCGCAGGCCAGCGCCGTCGCGATGCTCTGCGCCTCCCGCCGCGGCATCCCCGTCGTCCTGCACACCCCGAGCGAAGTCAAAGGCGCCGTCACCGGCAGCGGCCGGGCCGACAAAGCGCAGGTCGGCGCGATGGTGACCCGGCTCCTACGGCTCGACGCCCCGCCCAAGCCGGCGGACGCGGCGGACGCCCTCGCCCTCGCCATCTGTCACATCTGGCGCGCCCCGGCGCAAGACCGGCTCCAGCGCGCCGCCGCCCTCCACCGCCGCACCTCCACGCACCTCCCGAAAGGCCCCACGTCATGATCGCCTTTGTGAGAGGCCAGGTCGCCGCCCTCGCCCCGACGACCGCGGTGGTCGAGGTCGGCGGGGTCGGCATGGCCCTGCAGTGCACCCCCGACACCCTCGCCCGGCTGCGCATCGGGGAAGAGGCCAAGCTCGCCACCTCCCTGGTCGTCCGGGAGGACTCCCTGACGCTGTACGGCTTCGCCGACGAGGACGAGCGGCAGGTCTTCGAACTGCTCCAGACCGCCAGCGGCGTCGGCCCCCGCCTCGCCCAGGCGATGCTCGCCGTCCACGCCCCGGACGCCCTGCGCCTCGCCGTCTCCACCGGGGACGAGAAGGCGCTCACCGCCGTCCCCGGCATCGGCAAGAAGGGCGCGCAGAAGCTGCTGCTGGAGCTGAAGGACCGGCTCGGCGAGCCCGTGGGCACGCTCGGCGCACGCCAGGGCGTCGGCACCGCCGTCTCCGCCTCCTGGCGCGATCAGCTGCACGCCGCCCTCATCGGCCTCGGATACGCCACCCGCGAGGCGGACGAGGCGGTGGCCGCGGTGGCTCCGCAGGCGGCAGCGGCGGATGGGGAGCCCCAGGTCGGCCAGCTCCTGAAGACCGCGCTCCAGACGCTGAACCGCACGAGATGACCGGGCGCCGCGCCCCGGCCCGTCGGCCGGTCGCACCCCGCCCGCACCCCGCCCGCTGAAGCATCCGCGGCCCCGGCCGCCCGACCACACGAGGCACACGCGCAGTGAACTGGGACGACGCCCCTCACGAAGACGGCTCTACGGGCCCCCACGGTCCTGACGACCCGTACGGCCCCGGCCTCGGCGCCACCGACGGAGCCGGCGCGGCGGACCGGCTCGTCGGCGCCGCGGCGGGCGACGAGGACCAGGCCGTCGAGGCGGCCCTGCGCCCGAAGTCGCTGCACGAGTTCGTCGGCCAGGAGCGGGTGCGCGAACAGCTCGACCTCGTCCTCACCGCGGCCCGGGCCCGCGGTGCCACCGCCGACCACGTCCTGCTCTCCGGCGCCCCCGGCCTCGGCAAGACCACCCTCTCGATGATCATCGCCGCCGAGATGCAGGCCCCGATCCGGATCACCTCCGGCCCGGCCATCCAGCACGCCGGTGACCTCGCGGCGATCCTCTCCTCCCTCCACGAGGGCGAGGTCCTCTTCCTCGACGAGATCCACCGCATGTCCCGGCCCGCCGAGGAGATGCTGTACATGGCCATGGAGGACTTCCGGGTCGACGTGATCGTCGGCAAGGGCCCGGGCGCCACCGCCATCCCCCTGGAGCTGCCGCCGTTCACCCTGGTCGGCGCGACCACCCGGGCCGGACTGCTGCCCCCGCCGCTGCGCGACCGCTTCGGCTTCACCGCGCACATGGAGTTCTACGACCCCGCCGAGCTGGAGCGGGTGATCCACCGCTCCGCCCAGCTGCTGGACGTGGAGATCGAAGCGGACGGCGCCGCCGAGATCGCCGGCCGCTCCCGCGGCACGCCCCGCATCGCCAACCGCCTGCTGCGCCGGGTGCGGGACTACGCGCAGGTCAAGGCGGACGGAGTGATCACCCGGGAGGTGGCCGCGCTCGCCCTCGGGGTGTACGAGGTCGACGGCCGCGGCCTCGACCGCCTCGACCGCGCCGTGCTCCAGGCACTGCTCAAGCTGTTCGGCGGCGGCCCGGTCGGACTGTCGACCCTGGCCGTGGCCGTGGGGGAGGAGCGGGAGACCGTCGAGGAGGTGGCCGAGCCCTTCCTCGTACGCGAGGGGCTGCTGGCGCGCACTCCGCGCGGCCGGGTCGCCACCCCCGCCGCCTGGGCGCACCTCGGGCTCACGCCCCCGGTGCAGTCCCCCGGCGCCGGCGGACAACAAGGGCTGTTCGGGGCGTGACGGCGCGGTACTGTCCGACTACGGAACTCCAGTGGGATGCTGGGCGTTGTTCCAGTGATGCGGACTCGCTTAGACTCCGCCGATGCCGCCCTTCCAGGTCGGCGTGCCCACCCCCGTAGATAGGCCGCCTCAGCGACGCGGTCGTGAAGGAAGTTTCTTCCCGTGAGTCTCCTGACTTTCCTCCCCTTCATCGTGCTCATCGGGGCCATGTTCCTGATGACGCGCTCCGCCAAGAAGAAGCAGCAGCAGGCCGCCAACATGCGCGACTCCATGCAGCCGGGCACCGGAGTGCGCACGATCGGGGGCATGTACGCCACCGTCAAGGAGATCAGCGACGACACCGTGCTCCTTGAGGTCGCCCCCGGCGTCCACGCCGTCTACGCGAAGAACGCCATCGGCGCGGTCCTCGACGACGACGAGTACAACCGCATCGTCCACGGCGACGTCCCCGGTGAGGAGATCCCGGCCGTGCCGGACGACGCCTCCTCGCTGACCGACGGGTCCGACGAGAGCCGCGTCGACCTCGGCAAGAAGGACGCCGACGCGGAGGCGACCGTGGACGCCGCCGAGGACGAGACCGTGTCCAAGGACAGCAAGACCGACGGCGAGAAGTAGCCATCAAGGGGACCGCCGGGGCACAGAGGGTGCCCCGCGGTCCCCTGGTCGTGTTGACTTCTGCGGGGGCCGGGCCCCACAACACTTCGTGGCCGCCCCTGCGCACACCCGGCGCGGGGCGGTTGGACAGGGAGAAACGAGAAGGTGGCAGCACCTAAGAGGGGCCGAAGGCCCGCGGGGGGTCAGGGGAGGCCGGGGCGCACCCTGGTCTTCATCCTGATCGCGATGGCCGCGCTGACGGGCGGGATGTTCTGGTCCGGAGAGACCACCCCACGCCTGGGCATCGACCTCGCGGGCGGTACGACGATCACGCTGAAGGCCAAGGCCGAGCCTGGCAAGGAAAGCGCGATCAACGAGACCAACATGAACACGGCGGTCGGCATCATCGAGCGCCGTGTCAATGGTCTCGGGGTCTCGGAGGCCGAGGTACAGACCCAGGGCCGCGAGAACATCATCGTCAACATCCCCAAGGGGACGGACTCGGAGCAGGCGCGCAAGCAGGTCGGCACCACCGCGCAACTGTTCTTCCGACCAGTCCTAGCCGTCGCTCCCGGAGGCCCCGCGGCCCCCCAGCCAAGCCCCTCGGCCTCCGCCGACGGCAAGGAGGACGGCCAAGACAAGGCGAACCCCTCCACCTCGCCCTCCGGATCCACGAGCGCCAAGCCCAGCACCGGCGCCACCACCCAGGGCCGCGCCGTCACCGACGGCCTGAAGGCGCCCTCGCCGTCGGCATCCGCCTCCGCGGACTCCGACAAGCCGTCGGACGGGGCCTCGCAGAGCCCCAAGACCGACCCGAGCACGCCCCCCGCCAACGCCGACATCGAGAAGCGCTTCGCCGCGCTGAACTGCGAGGACCCCAAGGCCCGCAGCGCCGCCGGCGACGCCGACCGCCCCGAGGACACCGTCGTCGCCTGCGGGAAGAACGGCGCGGGCCAGTGGGAGAAGTACGTGCTCGGCCCCGCCGAGGTCGACGGCAAGGACGTGGACGACGCCAAGGGCCAGCTGGACCAGCAGCGCGGCATGTGGATCGTCACCATGGACTTCACCAAGTCCGGCTCGAAGAAGTTCGAGAAGATCACCGGCAAGCTGTCCACCCAGCAGCCGCCGATGAACCAGTTCGCCATCGCGCTCGACGGCGAAGTCGTCTCGGCCCCCGAGGTGAAGCAGACCCTCAGCGCCAACGCCGAGATCTCCGGCAACTTCGACCAGGACTCCGCCCAGGACCTGGGCAACATCCTCTCCTACGGTGCGCTGCCGCTCTCCTTCGAGGAGCAGAGCGTCACCACCGTCAGCGCCGCCCTCGGCGGCGAGCAGCTGCGCGCCGGCCTCATCGCCGGCGCCATCGGCCTTGCGCTGGTCATCATCTACCTGGTGGCCTACTACCGCGGCCTGGCGCTGATCGCGATCCTCAGCCTGATGGCCTCCGCGATCCTCACCTACACCCTGATGTCCCTGCTCGGCCCGGCCATCGGCTTCGCGCTGAACCTCCCCGCGGTCTGCGGTGCCATCGTCGCCATCGGCATCACGGCCGACTCGTTCATCGTGTACTTCGAACGGGTCAGGGACGAGATCCGCGAGGGCCGCACCCTGCGCCCGGCGGTGCAGCGCGCCTGGCCGCGCGCCCGGCGCACGATCCTCGTCTCCGACTTCGTCTCCTTCCTCGCCGCCGCCGTGCTCTTCCTCGTCACCGTCGGCAAGGTCCAGGGCTTCGCGTTCACGCTCGGCCTGACCACCCTGCTCGACGTCGTCGTGGTGTTCTTCTTCACCAAGCCGCTGATGACGCTGGCCGCCCGCTCGAAGTTCTTCGGCAACGGCCACCCCTGGTCCGGGCTCGACCCCAAGCGGCTGGGCGTCCAGCCCCCGCTGCGCCGCACCCGTCGCACCCCCGCCCCCATCGACCCGAAGGAGGCGTGAGCATGTCGCGTCTCGGCACCATCGGCGCCCGGCTCTACCGCGGCGAGATCGGCTACGACTTCGTCGCCAAGCGCAAGTTCTGGTACGCGGTCTCGATACTGATCACCATCACGGCGATCGTCGGCCTCGCGGTGCGCGGGCTGAACATGGGCATCGAGTTCAAGGGCGGGGCCGTCTTCACCACCCCGAAGACCAGCGTCTCCGTCAGCGAAGCCCAGGAGTACGCGGAAGAGGCGTCCGGACACCAGGCCATCGTCCAGAAGCTGGGCAACGGGACCCTGCGCATCCAGGTCAGCGAGCTGGACACCGCCCAGGCCACCAAGGTCCAGAACGAGCTGGCCAAGGACCTGGACATCGCCGCCGACAAGATCGACGCCGAGCTGGTCGGCCCCAGCTGGGGAGAGCAGATCGCCAACAAGGCGTGGCAGGGCCTGGCGATCTTCATGGTCCTCGTGGTGATCTACCTCGCCATCGCCTTCGAATGGCGCATGGCACTCGCCGCCCTCATCGCCCTGATCCACGACCTCACCATCACCGTCGGGGTCTACGCCCTCGTCGGCTTCGAGGTCACCCCGGGCACGGTGATCGGTCTGCTCACCATCCTCGGCTACTCCCTCTACGACACCGTCGTCGTCTTCGACGGACTCAAAGAGGGCGCCAAGGACATCACCAAACAGACCCGCTTCACCTACAGCGAGCTGGCCAACCGCAGCCTCAACGGCACCCTGGTGCGCTCCATCAACACCACCGTCGTCGCGCTGCTCCCCGTCGCCGGCCTGCTCTTCATCGGCGGCGGCTTCCTGGGCGCCGGCATGCTGAACGACATCTCGCTCTCCCTCTTCGTCGGCCTCGCCGCCGGTGCGTACTCCTCGATCTTCATCGCGACCCCGCTGGTCGCCGACTTCAAGGAGCGCGACCCGCAGATGAAGGCGCTGCGCAAGCGGGTGCTCGCCAAGCGGGCCCGCGGCGAGCAGGAGGGTACGGAGGGCGAAGCCCCCGCCTCCGACGGACCGCAGGACACTGTCCCCGGTGATGCCGCGCCGGCCGTGGCCGGCGGCCCCGGCGTCGTCGGCCCGCGGGGTCGCGGCCGGGGCAAGTCCTCGGGGCGGCGCCGATGACCGCGGGCGTGCGCGAGCTGCTGCTCAGCCGGATCCGGGACGTCCAGGACTATCCGCAGCCGGGCGTGGTGTTCAAGGACATCACCCCCCTGCTCGCGGACCCGCAGGCGTTCACCGCCCTCACCGACGCCCTCACCGAGCTGTGCGTACGCCACGGCGCGACCAAGGTCGTCGGGCTGGAGGCGCGCGGGTTCATACTGGCCGCCCCCGTCGCGGTCCGCGCCGGCCTCGGCTTCGTCCCGGTCCGCAAGGCGGGCAAGCTCCCCGGAGCCACCCTCGCCCAGGCGTACGACCTGGAGTACGGCAGCGCCGAGATCGAGGTGCACGTCGAGGACCTGCGCCCCGGTGACCGGGTCATGGTCATCGACGACGTACTGGCCACCGGAGGCACCGCGGGCGCCGCGGCCGAGCTGATCCGGCGCGGCGGCGCCGAGGTCGCCGGCGTCGCCGTCCTGATGGAGCTCGGCTTCCTCGGCGGTCGCGACCGCCTGGAGCCGCTCCTCGACGGCGCGCCCCTGGAGTCGCTGCTCGCGCTCTGAGACCGGCCCGTACACAGCGGAAACAGCAGACCCCTGGGGCTCCGGGAATTCCGGAGCCCCAGGGGTCTGTTCCAGCCACGGGGGCGCAGGATCGGCCGGGTCGATACGATGGGCTCTCCGGACCTGTCCCGGGGGGACCCGGAACCGCACGAGGAGCGCTCTTGCCAGACGAGGCCCGTCCCGCCGCCGCACCGCACGGCCCCAAGGTCGAAAGGGCCGCAGCGGCCCCACCCGCGCCCGAGAAGAAGCCCGCCGAACGCACGGGCCAGGCGGCGCCCGAGCGTGCGAAGGGCACCGGCGCGACCTCCTCGTCCGCCCTGCGCTCCGCGCCCACCCCGTCCGCGGTGCGGCGCAGCACCACGACCGCCGGCACCTCCTGGTCCACCGGCGGCGGACAGCGCAGCGGAGGCTCGTCCAACCGGGTCCGCGCCCGCCTCGCCCGGCTCGGCGTGCAGCGCTCGTCCCCGTACAACCCCGTCCTGGAACCGCTGCTGCGGATCGTCCGCGGCAACGACCCCAAGATCGAGACCGCCACGCTCCGCCAGATCGAGAAGGCGTACCAGGTCGCGGAGCGCTGGCACCGCGGTCAGAAGCGCAAGAGCGGCGACCCGTACATCACCCACCCCCTCGCCGTCACCACCATCCTCGCCGAGCTCGGGATGGACCCCGCCACCTTGATGGCCGGGCTGCTGCACGACACCGTCGAGGACACCGAGTACGGCCTCGACACCCTCCGTCGCGACTTCGGCGACCAGGTCGCCCTGCTCGTCGACGGCGTCACCAAGCTGGACAAGGTCAAGTTCGGCGAGGCGGCGCAGGCGGAGACCGTGCGCAAGATGGTCGTCGCCATGGCGAAGGACCCCAGGGTCCTGGTGATCAAGCTCGCGGACCGGCTCCACAACATGCGCACCATGCGCTACCTCAAGCGGGAGAAGCAGGAGAAGAAGGCCCGCGAGACGCTGGAGATCTACGCCCCGCTGGCGCACCGGCTGGGCATGAACACCATCAAGTGGGAGCTGGAGGACCTCGCCTTCGCGATCCTCTACCCCAAGATGTACGACGAGATCGTGCGGCTGGTGGCCGAGCGCGCGCCCAAGCGCGACGAGTACCTGGCCATAGTGACCGACGAGGTCCAGTCCGACCTGCGCGCCGCCCGGATCAAGGCCACCGTGACCGGCCGGCCCAAGCACTACTACAGCGTGTACCAGAAGATGATCGTCCGCGGTCGGGACTTCGCGGAGATCTACGACCTGGTCGGCATCCGCGTCCTGGTCGACACCGTCCGGGACTGCTACGCCGCGCTCGGCACCGTCCACGCGCGGTGGAACCCGGTCCCCGGCCGGTTCAAGGACTACATCGCGATGCCGAAGTTCAACATGTACCAGTCGCTCCACACGACGGTCATCGGACCCAACGGCAAGCCGGTCGAGCTCCAGATCCGCACCTTCGACATGCACCGCCGCGCCGAGTACGGCATCGCCGCGCACTGGAAGTACAAGCAGGAGGCCGTCGCGGGCGCCTCCAAGGTGCGCACCGACGTGCCGAAGAAGTCCGGCAAGGACGACCACCTCAACGACATGGCGTGGCTGCGCCAGCTCCTGGACTGGCAGAAGGAGACCGAGGACCCCTCGGAGTTCCTGGAGTCGCTGCGCTTCGACCTCTCCCGCAACGAGGTCTTCGTCTTCACGCCCAAGGGCGACGTGATAGCGCTGCCCGCCGGCGCCACCCCCGTCGACTTCGCCTACGCCGTCCACACGGAAGTGGGCCACCGCACGATAGGGGCGCGGGTCAACGGCCGGCTCGTCCCGCTGGAGTCGACCCTCGACAACGGCGACCTGGTGGAGGTCTTCACCTCCAAGGCGGAGGGCGCCGGGCCGTCCCGCGACTGGCTGGGCTTCGTCAAGTCGCCCCGGGCCCGCAACAAGATCCGCGCCTGGTTCTCCAAGGAGCGCCGGGACGAGGCGATCGAGCAGGGCAAGGACGCCATCGTCCGCGCCATGCGCAAGCAGAACCTGCCGATCCAGCGGATCCTCACCGGGGACTCCCTCGTCACCCTCGCCCACGAGATGCGCTACCCGGACATCTCGTCGCTGTACGCGGCGATCGGCGAGGGCCACGTGGCCGCGCAGGGCGTCGTACAGAAGCTGGTGCAGGCGCTCGGCGGCGAGGAGGCCGCCACCGAGGACATCGCCGAGTCCGCGCCGCCGGCCCGGGGCCGCAGCGGCAAGCGCCGCTCGAACGCCGACCCCGGGGTCGTGGTCAAGGGCGTCGAGGACGTCTGGGTGAAGCTGGCGCGCTGCTGCACCCCGGTGCCCGGCGACCCGATCATCGGCTTCGTCACCCGCGGCAGCGGCGTGTCCGTGCACCGGGCCGACTGCGTCAACGTCGACTCCCTGTCGCAGCAGCCCGAGCGGATCCTCGACGTCGAGTGGGCACCCACCCAGTCGTCGGTCTTCCTCGTCGCGATCCAGGTCGAGGCGCTGGACCGGTCCCGGCTGCTGTCGGACGTCACCCGGGTCCTGTCCGACCAGCACGTCAACATCCTGTCGGCCGCGGTGCAGACCTCCCGCGACCGGGTGGCCACCTCGCGGTTCACCTTCGAGATGGGCGATCCCAAGCACCTCGGCCACGTCCTGAAGGCGGTCCGGGGCGTGGAGGGCGTGTACGACGTCTACCGGGTCACCTCGGCCCGGCGTCCCTGAGCGCCGCGAGCCAACGGGTTAACGCCGTGGGCCCCGCCTCTGTCACAGAGGCGGGGCCCACGGCGTCGTACGCGTCGTACGGATCGGGTCGGCGTCAGCCGCCGAACTCCTCCAGGCCCTTCAGCGCCTGGTCCAGCAGGGCCTGGCGGCCCTCCAGCTCCTTGGCGAGCTTGTCGGCCTTGGCGTTGTTGCCGGCGGCCCGCGCGGCGTCGATCTGGGTGCGGAGCTTGTCGACCGCTGCCTGGAGCTGGCCCGTCAGACCCGCGGCACGCGCCCGGGCCTCCGGGTTCGTCCGGCGCCACTCGTTGTCCTCGGACTCCTGGAGGGCGCGCTCCACCGCGTGCATCCGGCCCTCGACCCGGGCCCGGGCGTCCCGCGGCACGTGGCCGATGGCCTCCCAGCGCTCGTTGATCGCGCGGAACGCGGACCGGGCGGCCTTCAGGTCCGTCACCGGCACCAGCTTCTCCGCCTCGACCGCCAGCTCCTCCTTGAGCTTGAGGTTCTCCGCCTGCTCGGCGTCACGCTCGGCGAAGACCTCGCTGCGGGCCGCGAAGAAGACGTCCTGCGCACCGCGGAAGCGGTTCCACAGGTCCTCCTCGGCCTCCCGCTGCGCCCGGCCGGCCGCCTTCCAGTCCGCCATCAGCTCGCGGTAGCGGGCGGCGGTGGCGCCCCAGTCGGTGGAGCCGGAGAGCGCCTCGGCCTCGGAGACCAGCCGCTCCTTCGTCTTGCGGGCCTCCTCGCGCTGCGCGTCCAGCGAGGCGAAGTGCGCCTTGCGGCGCTTGGAGAACGCCGAGCGGGCGTGCGAGAAGCGGTGCCACAGCTCGTCGTCGGACTTCCGGTCCAGCCGGGGCAGGCCCTTCCAGGTGTCGACCAGGGCCCGCAGCCGCTCGCCGGCGGTGCGCCACTGCTCGCTCTGCGCCAGCTCCTCCGCCTCGGCGACCAGCTCCTCCTTGGCGCGGCGCGCCTCGTCGTGCTGCTTCGCCCGCTGGACCTTGCGCTCCTCGCGACGCTTGTCGACCGTCTCGACCAGGGCGTCGAGGCGCTTGCCCAGCGCGTCGAGGTCGCCCACGGCGTGGTGCTCGACCACCTGCTGGCGCAGGTGGTCGATCGCCGTCTGCGCGTCCTTGGCCGACAGGTCGGTGGTCTTCACCCTTCGTTCGAGGAGGCCGATCTCGACCACCAAGCCCTCGTACTTGCGCTCGAAATAGGCCAGGGCCTCCTCAGGGGTCCCGGCCTGCCACGAACCGACGACCTTCTCCCCGTCGGCAGTACGCACGTACACGGTGCCCGTCTCATCGACACGGCCCCACGGGTCGCTGCTCACAGCGCCTCCTCCACCTGATGCCGACGGAGGAGGTCCCCCGGGCATCGTCCACAGTTTCCTGGGGCGAGCTGCGCCCGCCCTGCACAACGCCAATCTAGGCGACCGGTCGCCCGGCTGTCCGCACTCAGCGCGCGCGAATTCCAACCCTCCCGCGCCGGGGCGGCCACCCGGGGCGCACCGGGGTCGCCCGGACCGTCACCCCTTGCTCACGGCCGCCTTCTCGACGGTGACCGCCGACTTCGGCGCCCCGTCGCCGCTGCCGCCCTCGACACCCGCCTCGGCGACCTTCTGCACGGCCTTGAGCCCCGCCGCGTCCATCTTTCCGAACGGCGTGTACGACGGCGGCAGCTTGGTGTCCTTGTAGACCAGGAAGAACTGGCTGCCGCCGGAGTTCGGCGCCCCGGTGTTGGCCATCGCCACGGTCCCCGCCGGGAAGGTCACCTTGCCGTCCGCGCCCGCCTTGCCGAGCGCGCCCAGGTTCTCGTCGGGGATGTTGTAGCCGGGGCCGCCCGTGCCGGTGCCCTTCGGGTCGCCGCACTGGAGCACGAAGATGCCCTGCGTGGTCAGCCGATGGCACTTCGTGCCGTTGAAGTAGCCCTTGTCGGCGAGCGACTTGAAGGAGTTCACCGTCCGCGGCGTCTTCGCGGCCTCCATCGCGACCGCGACGGGGCCCTGATTGGTCTCCAACGTCATCGTGTACGGGGCCTTGGCGTCGATCGCCATCTTCGGCTCCGGGACCTTCGGCTCCTCCGGCTGGGGGCTCGGGGGCGTCTGCGTGCTCTGGTCCGCCGCCGTCTGCTGGTCGGCCTTGTCGCCGTTGTCGTCGCTGCCGACGATCGACGCGGCGGCCACCGCACCGCTGATCAGCACCACGACCACCGCCGCGGCGACGGCGGAGTTGCGCTGCTTGCGTCTGCGGGCCGCTGCGCGGCGCTGCTGCTGACGCTCGAACTTCTCGCGGGCCAGCTGCCGGCGCCGCTGATCGCTGTTGACCACCGAGTTCCGCTCCTCTTCAGCGCTCTTCAGTCTCGTCGGTGTACTTGGGTACCTGGGTACGTGGGTGCCAAGAACGTGCGTACGCGTCGGAACGTCGCGCGTGCCCGTACCGTATACGGGTTGGCTGTGCGAGCAGCAGGGCCGGTAGGCTCTGACCTGTTGCTTGTCTGCGCAACGGCCCATCCCCGACCCGATGAGGACGAACGTGCTGATTGCCGGGTTCCCCGCAGGGGCCTGGGGGACCAACTGCTATCTGGTCGCCCCCGCCGCTGGCGAGGAGTGCGTGATCGTCGACCCAGGTCACCAGGCCGCCGACGGCGTCGCCGAGACCGTGGCCAAGCACCGGCTCAAGCCGGTCGCCGTCGTCCTCACGCACGGCCACATCGACCACGTGGCCTCGGTCGTCCCGGTGTGCGGCGCCCACGACGTGCCCGCCTGGATCCACCCGTCCGACCGGTACATGATGAGCGACCCGGAGAAGGCGCTCGGACGCTCCTTCGGGGCCCGGCTCATGGGCGAGCTCACCGTCGGCGAACCGTCCGACGTGCACGAGTTGACCGACGGCGCGAAGCTCGACCTCGCAGGTCTGGAGCTGACCGTCTCCCACGCCCCCGGCCATACCAAGGGGTCGGTGACGTTCGGGACGCCCGAGACCGGTGACGTACCGCCGGTCCTCTTCTCGGGCGACCTGATCTTCGCCGGCTCCGTCGGACGCACCGACCTGCCCGGGGGCGACCAGGGCGAGCTGCTCGAATCGCTGGCACGCGTGTGCCTGCCGCTCGACGACTCGACCGTGGTCCTGTCGGGACACGGTCCCCAGACGACCATCGGCCGCGAACGCACCACCAACCCCTATCTGCGGGCGGTGGCGACCGGCCTCGGGAGCACGGACGCTCCCCGACGAGGAATGTGAACGAAGAGGCTTTCGTGAGTACCTTCAAGGCCCCCAAGGGCACCTACGACCTGCTGCCGCCCGACTCCGCGACCTTCCTCGCGGTCCGGGAGGCGCTGGCCGCGCCGCTGCGGAACTCCGGCTACGGCTACGTCGAAACCCCCGGATTCGAGGACGTCGAACTCTTCGCCCGCGGGGTGGGCGAGTCCACCGACATCGTCACCAAGGAGATGTACACCCTCACCACCAAGGGCGGCAGCCACCTCGCGCTGCGCCCCGAGGGCACCGCCTCCGTGCTGCGCGCCGCGCTGGAAGCCAATCTGCACAAGCAGGGCTCGCTGCCGGTGAAGCTCTGGTACTCCGGCTCGTACTACCGCTACGAGCGCCCTCAGGCCGGCCGCTACCGCCACTTCTCGCAGGTCGGCGCCGAGGCCATCGGCGCCGAGGACCCGGCGCTGGACGCCGAGCTGATCATCCTGGCGGACCAGGCGTACCGCTCGCTGGGGCTGCGCGATTTCCGGATCCTGCTGAACTCGCTGGGCGACCAGGAGTGCCGGCCCCGCTACCGCGAGGCGCTGGTGGCCTTCCTGCTCGGCCTCGACCTCGACGAGGAGACCCGGCGCCGGATCGACATCAACCCGCTGCGGGTCCTCGACGACAAGCGACCCGAGGTGCGCAAGCAGCTCGTGGACGCGCCGGTGCTCCGCGACCACCTGTGCGAGAGCTGCCTGGCGTACCACAAGGAGGTCAGGGAGCTGCTCCTGGAGGAGGGCGTCTCCTTCGAGGACGACGACCGCCTCGTGCGCGGTCTGGACTACTACACCCGCACCACCTTCGAGTTCGTCCACGACGGCCTCGGCTCGCAGTCCGCGGTCGGCGGCGGCGGGCGGTACGACGGCCTGTCGGAGATGATCGGCGGCCCCGCGCTGCCGTCCGTGGGCTGGGCCCTCGGGGTCGACCGCACGGTGCTGGCGCTCCAGGCGGAGGGCGTCGCGCTCGATGTGCCGCCGGCCACCAGCGTGTACGCGGTCCCGCTCGGCGAGGAGGCCCGGCGGGTGCTGTTCGGCGTGGTCACCCGGCTGCGTAAGGAAGGCGTCGCCGCGGACTTCGCGTACGGCGGCCGGGGGCTGAAGGGCGCCATGAAGGCGGCCAACCGCAGCGGGGCCCGGTACGCGATCGTCGCCGGTGAGCGCGATCTGGCGGAGGGCCACGTCCAGCTGAAGGACATGGAGTCCGGGGAGCAGAACCCGGTGCCGCTGTCGGACGTGGCCGAGGCGGTCCGGCGCAAGCTGGCGTGAGGGCGCGGGGCCCGCGGGACGAGGTGACGCCTCGTTCCGCGGGCCCGCGTCACAGCAGTTCCCAGCGCATCGCCCGGGTCACCGCCGCCGTACGGTCGTCCACCTCCAACTTCCCGAAGATCCGCAGCAGATGCGTCTTCACCGTGGACTCGCCGATGTACAGCCGTCGGCCGATCTCCGCGTTCGTGTGCCCCTCCGCCACCAGCCGCAGCACCGCCGTCTCCCGCTCCGACAGATGGGGGCGCTCGGGTCGGTCCCGGAGCCGGTCCACGAGCCGGGTGGCGACCGAGGGCGCGAGGACGGTCTCGCCGCGCGCGGCGGCCCGGATCGCCCCGGCGAGCTCGTCGCGGGCGAGGTCCTTGAGCAGATAGCCGGCGGCGCCCGCGGCGACTGCGCGCAGGATGTCGGAGTCCGCCTCGTACGTGGTGAGGACGATGACCCGGCAGGGCAGCCCGGCCGACCGCATCCGGCTGATCGACTCGACGCCCGAGCCGCCCGGCATCCGCAGGTCCATCAGGACGATGTCGGGCCGCAACCGGGCGCTCAGCGCTTCGGCCTGCGGGCCGCTGGACGCCTCGCCGACCACTTCCAGGTCGGGCTCCGAACCGAGCATGCCGCGCAGCCCCTCGCGGACCACGGGGTGGTCGTCGACCAGCAGGATCCGGATCATCGAAGGCCCTCCTCGGGGCGGCGGGGCGGCGGAATCGGCAGGGTGACGGAGACGGTGGTGCCCCGGCCTGGTGCGCTGTCCACCTCGGCCCGGCCGCCGACCTCGGCCGCCCGGGCGCGCAGGCCCTGGAGCCCGAAGCCCGCCGGGGGTGCGGTGGTGTCGAAGCCCCGACCGGTGTCGTGGACGCGCAGCCGTAGCTCGTCGTCCGTGCGGTCGAGGTCGATGGCCACCTCGGCGTCGGCGCCGGCGTGCTTGGCGGCGTTGGTCAGGGCCTCCTGACAGGCGCGCAGCGCCACCAGCTCCAGGGGTGCCGTCAGGGGGCCTCCGGTGCCGGTCACCGTCACCCGGGCGGGCGCGGTGTGCCGCTCGGCGAGCCGGCGCAGTGCGTCGGGCAGGGAGCTGCCGTCGAGCTCGGCCGGGGCGCCCCCGGCGACCAGCGCCCGGGCTTCGGCGAGGTTCTGGCGCGCGGTCCGCGCCATCAGCCCCAGATGGCGCCGGGCCCCTTCGGGGTCGCGGTCGAGTTCCCCCTCCACGGCCTGGACGAGCATCAGCAAGCTGGTGAAGCCCTGGGCGAGGGTGTCGTGGATCTCCCGGGACATCCGCTCCCGTTCTTTGAGCGCCCCGTGGGCCGCGCAGAGCTGGGCCAACTCCTCGCGCCGGCGCTCCAACTCGGCGATCAGCTCCGCCCGCTCCCGGCTCTGGTCGATGACCTGCATGATCCAGTGGCCGAAGACGGCGGAGAAGGCGAGCGCGGTGGCCGCCGACAGGAAGCCGAAGAGCAGGGTGCGCGCGGGCGGGCCGCTCCACACCGCCCAGGCCGCCACCGGCACCACGGTCACCAGCGTCGCGATCATCAGCGCCGCGCGCATCCGCAGCAGCATGAAGCACTGCGGCAGCAGGGCGAAGACGGCGAGTTTGATGTCGGCCACCATCGTCGCGGGCGGCACGTAGAGGGCGACGGCCCCGACGACGTAGATCCGCGTCTGCCGTTCGTCGACCTCCCGGCGCGCCAACTGGGGCCGCCCGAAGACCAGGTACCACGGCATCAGCAGCGCCAAGAACCCCGCCGCGACCAGTCGCTGAGCCGGGGAGTGGTCGGCCGTGGTGAGGGTGACGACGAGGGCGGTCACCCACACCACGGCGAAGTAGACGTCCCACGCGCGGCTGGTGCGCTCCCACACGTGAGCGGCGCCGTCACGGGCGCCGGGGGTCATCGACCGTCGTTGCTCTTCCAGCGGAACGTCAGCAGACACAGCACCAGTCCTCCGATGCACCACGCGCCCAGGACCAGTGCGACGGTCCCGAACTCCGAGGAGCCGCCGCGCTCCAGCACCCGGGCGGACTCCGGTAGGAACACCCCCCGCAGCCCCTGGACCATCCACTTCAACGGGAAGAGTGCCGCGACGTTCAGCATCCAGTCGGAGAGGCTGGTGATCACGATATACACCCCGGAGATGAACTGGAGGACCTGGAACGGCAGCGTGACGACGGAGGACGCACTCTGCGCCGACTTGGGGACGCTGCTGATCGCAATGCCCAGCAGGGTGCACGAGGTCAGCCCGAGGACGAAGATCCAACCGAACGTGAACCAGTCGCCCGCCCCCGACGGGAGGTCGACGTCGTAGAGGTGGCTGCCGACGGCGAGCAGGGCCGCGGTCTCCAGCACGCCGGTGACCAGGACCAGCCAGATCTTGCCGAAGAAGTACGCGGCCGGCGGCATCGGCGTGCCCTGGAGCCGGCGGAGCTGCTTCGACTCCCGCTCGACGGCGATCGAGACGCCGAGCGACTGGAAGCTGGTGGACATGATGCCAGCGGCGATCATCGCCGGGACGTACAGCTGGGCCGCGGTGACGCCGCCGGGCTTCTGGTCGTCACCGAAGACGGACGCGAAGAGCACCAGCAGCACGATGGGGAACGCGAAGGTGAAGACGGCCTGTTCGCGCTGGCGGAAGAAGGTCCGCACCTCAAGGGAGCCGCGCAGCAGGCCCAGCCGCCAGGCGCCGGGCAGCGGGAGAGCTTCGCCGCGGGCGGCGGGCGGCACGGATGCGGGGTGTCGGGAGTGGGTGCGCTTCACGACGCACCGCCCGGGATCGTGCCGGCGGGGCGGCCGGCGTCGTCCTGCTCGGTGAGCCGGAGGTACACGTCCTCCAGGGTGGGGCGGGTGATCGTGAGCCCGGGCGGTTCGGCCCCCAGGCGCTGCACGAGGTCGACGACGGTACGGGCGGGTGTGGTGGTGTGCTCGTGGCGCGTGGTGCCGTCCCGGTCGGTCCAGGAGACCTGCGCCCGCGATCCGTACTGCTCGCGCAGGAGGACGGTGTTGCCCTCGGCGACGACCCTGCCCCGGGACATCACCGCGATCCGGTCGGCGAGCGCTTCGGCCTCGTCGAGGTAGTGGGTGGTGAGCACGATGGTGGTGCCCTCGTCGGCCAGCATGCGGATCAGGGACCAGAACTGCCGTCGGGCCGCGGGGTCGAAGCCCGTCGTGGGCTCGTCGAGGAGCAGCAGTTCGGGGCGGCCGATCACGCCGAGTGCCACGTCCAACCGGCGCCGCTGACCGCCGGAGAGCGCCCCGACGCGGCTGTTCGCCTTCTGCTGGAGGCCCACCAGCTCGATCACCTCGGCGGGGTCGCGCGGGGCGGGGTAGTAGTGCGCGAAGTGCGACACCGTCTCCCGTACCGTCAACTCGGCGGGCGCCGATTCATCCTGCCAGACGACGCCAATTCGAGACCGCCAACGACGATTTCCAGCCGCGGGGTCGCAGCCGAGGACCGTGACCTCGCCCCCGTCCCTGCTGCGATGGCCCTGGAGGATCTCCACCGTGGTCGTCTTGCCGGCGCCGTTCGGCCCCAGCAGCCCGAACACCTCACCACGACGGATGCCCAGGTCCAGCTCGTCGACCGCCGTCACGCCGCCGTAGCGCTTGTGGAGTCCGGTCACGCTCACCGCGAGTTCTCTCATGACCCCCACCCTGCTCACGGAGCGTGGGAACCGGTACGACCGTGTGTTCATCGCCTTGTCCATCGAACGATGGACACCCAGGTCCGTGCGGCACAATGACCCTGCCCAAGGGCGGACGACGCTACTTTGAAGACACCCCCTAGCAGGCCAACGGCGAGGACGAACGGCGAGAGCGATATGGCGACAGCGACGGTGGGCGACGACGTGACCACGGACGAGCAGACGGACGACACCCCGACTGCGATCGGCGGCAGTCGTCCCTTGGCCTGGCTCCTGGTGATCACGGGTGCGGCGGGGCTGCTCGCCGCGTGGGTCATCACGCTCGACAAGTACAAGCTGCTCGAAGACCCCTCGTTCACCCCGGGCTGCAGCCTGAACCCGGTGGTCTCCTGCGGCAACATCATGAAGAGCGAACAGGCGTCGGTGTTCGGCTTCCCGAACCCGATGCTGGGCCTCGTCGCCTACTCCATGGTGATCGCGATCGGCGTCGGACTGCTCGCCGGCGCCCGCTACCGCCGCTGGTACTGGCTCGGCCTGAACGCCGGCTGCCTCTTCGGCGTCGTCTTCTGCATGTGGCTGATGTACCAGTCGCTGTACAACATCAGCTCGCTCTGCCTGTGGTGCTCGCTGGCCTGGGCCGCCACCATCGTTATGTTCTGCTACGTCACCGTGCACAACGTCCGGCACCGGATCATCAAGGTCCCCGAGGGGCTGCGGCGCGGCCTCATGGAGTTCCACTGGATGCCGCCGGTGCTGTGGATCGGGATCATCGGCATGCTGATCCTGACCCGCTGGTGGGACTTCTGGACCAGCTGAACCGAACCCCGCGGCACCGTCGGCCCGGCCCCCGCCCGGGGGCCGGGCCGACCGCGTTGTCAGTGGGCTGACATAGGCTGCTGAGCGTGGAGCCCGACCTCTTTACCGCCGCCGCCGAAGAACGCCAGGAGAAGGACCCGTCCAGCAGCCCCCTGGCCGTGCGGATGCGCCCGCGCAGCCTGGACGAAGTGGTCGGCCAGCAGCACCTGCTCAAGCCCGGCTCTCCGCTGCGCCGGCTCGTCGGCGAGAGCGGGAAGGGCCCGGCCGGAGCGTCGTCCGTGATCCTGTGGGGCCCGCCGGGCATCGGCAAGACGACCCTGGCGTACGTGGTGTCCCAGGCGACCGACAAGCGCTTCACCGAGCTGTCGGCGATCACCGCGGGCGTCAAGGAGGTGCGGGCGGTCATCGAGGGCGCCCGCCGGGCCGCCGGCGGCTTCGGCAAGGAGACGGTCCTCTTCCTCGACGAGATCCACCGCTTCTCCAAGGCCCAGCAGGACTCCCTGCTCCCCGCCGTGGAGAACCGCTGGGTCACCCTGATCGCCGCGACCACCGAGAACCCCTACTTCTCCGTGATCTCCCCGCTGCTCTCCCGCTCCCTGCTGCTGACGCTGGAGCCGCTGACCGACGACGACCTGAAGGGCCTGCTGCGCCGCGCGCTCACCGCGGAGCGGGGCCTGGCCGGTTCCGTCGGACTCGGCGCGGACGCCGAGGCGCATCTGCTGCGCATCGCCGGGGGCGACGCGCGCCGGGCGCTGACCGCCCTGGAGGCCGCGGCCGGCGCCGCGCTCGACAAGGGCGAGCAGGAGATCTCCCTGCTGACGGTGGAGGAGACCGTCGACCGCGCCGCGGTGAAGTACGACCGCGACGGCGATCAGCACTACGACGTGGCCAGTGCGCTGATCAAGTCGATCCGCGGCTCGGACGTGGACGCCGCCCTGCACTACCTGGCCCGCATGATCGAGGCGGGGGAGGACCCCCGGTTCATCGCGCGCCGGCTGATGATCTCCGCCAGCGAGGACATCGGGCTCGCCGATCCCACCGCGCTGCCCACGGCGGTCGCAGCCGCCCAGGCGGTGGCCATGATCGGGTTCCCGGAGGCGGCGCTGACCCTGAGCCACGCCACCATCGCGCTCGCGCTCGCCCCGAAGTCGAACGCCGCGACCACGGCCATCGGCGCGGCCCTCGCCGACGTGCGCGCCGGACTCGCCGGCCCGGTGCCCCAGCATCTTCGCGACGGCCACTACAAGGGCGCGAAGGCCCTCGGCCACGCCCAGGGCTACGTCTATCCGCACGACGTGCCCGGCGCCATCGCCGCCCAGCAGTACGCCCCCGACGCCGTCCACGGCAAGACGTACTACGAACCCACGCGCTACGGCGCCGAGGCGCGGTACGCGGACGTGGTGGAGCGGGTGCGGGAGCGGCTGCGCGGCAGTTGAATCTCCCAGAGCGGCGGCGCTCGGCGTGCGGTGGCGAAGCGTGTGGTGGCGAAGCGTGCGGCGGCGCTCAGTGTGCGGCGGCCTCGAAGAGCAGGTGCATCGCACGGCGCAGCTCGACCACGTCCCGCACCGGCTCGGGGAAGTCGAAGCGGGCGTCGAAGCACCGGTCCCCGGTGAAGCGCACCCGCAGCCCGAACCGGTCGAGCGCGAGCGGCACGGCGCGCAGCCCCCGCGCCCGCTGCTCGGCCGCCGCCCCCGAGGGGTCCTGCGCCCGCTCGCCCAGCAGCGCGCACAGCTCCTGCACCTGCGGGCCGTGCGCCGCGTGCAGGTGCTGGAGCAGCTCGGTCTCATGGGCCACGAGGGGGTCGGGCAGGGCCCGGGCGAAGTCCTCCGGGTCCACGGCGGAGGCGCCCCACAGGTCGTCCACGGACAGCTCGCCCACTTCGAGGCGGAGCATCATCCCGCCCGGTTCGGCGAGCCCGGGGGCGCGGGTGAGCCAGCCCGAGGCCCAGGCGCGACCGCGGATGCGGTGGGGCACGGCGACCGGCGCCACGTCCGTGACCTCCAGCACCGCGGACAGCTCGTCGTCCTGGGCGTGCGTGGCGGCGCGCACCACGGGGGAGTCGGCGGGGAAGAGCAGGAACACCTCGCCGTCGCAGCCCACCACGCGCGCCTGCGGGGCGAGGAGCTCCTGCGGGATGCCATCCAGGCCCGGGACGAGCAGCACGGCCGAGCATGTACTCTGTACGAGAGTTCGTGTGCGCTCGGCTGCTGACGGCATCCGAGTGATATCAAGCCCGCTGGGACGCGGCTGACCATGAGCTGATCGGACCTCCGTCGCCTCGACGCTCCTCTGAGCAGCGTCGGCTTCTTTTGTGCTGTCCGTGATGCGCTTGGTGTTCCCAGGGCGAGACATGCGATCTCCTTGAGTAAGGTGAGCCTAACCTAACCTATTTCGGAGGTCTGGAGAACGTGCCTAACCAGTCGCGTCCCAAGGTCAAGAAGTCCCGTGCCCTCGGCATCGCCCTGACGCCGAAGGCCGTCAAGTACTTCGAGGCCCGCCCGTACCCGCCGGGCGAGCACGGCCGTGGTCGCAAGCAGAACTCGGACTACAAGGTCCGTCTGCTGGAGAAGCAGCGCCTGCGCGCCCAGTACGACATCAGCGAGCGCCAGATGGCCCGCGCCTACGACCGCGCCCGCAAGGCCGAGGGCAAGACCGGCGAGGCGCTCGTCGTCGAGCTGGAGCGCCGGCTGGACGCCCTGGTCCTGCGTTCGGGCATCGCCCGCACCATCTACCAGGCTCGTCAGATGGTCGTCCACGGCCACATCGAGGTCAACGGCGGCAAGGTCGACAAGCCGTCCTTCCGCGTCCGTCCCGACGACGTCGTGATGGTCCGCCAGCGCTCCCGCGAGAAGTCGCTGTTCCAGGTCGCCCGTGAGGGTGGCTTCGCGGCCGACGGCGAGACCCCGCGCTACCTGCAGGTCAACCTGAAGGCCCTGGCGTTCCGCCTGGACCGCGACCCGCAGCGCAAGGAGATCCCCGTGATCTGCGACGAGCAGCTGGTCGTCGAGTACTACGCCCGCTGATCCACCGTGCCCGGCTCCGGCCGGGCACCCGGTGCGACCGCGCGCCTCAGCCCGCCGCCTCCCCTCCGCCGTCCTCGGCGGGGGAGCCGGCGGGCCCTTGCGTTCCCAGGGCCCGGCGCACCGCCGCCTCCAGCGGCAGCGCGCGGCCCTCGCGCGCGTGGCGGCGGTATCCGTCCGTCCCGAGCGCCGCCAGGGCCCGGTCGTGCGCCAGCGCCCGCGGTGCGCCGAAGTGGCGCGAGCCGAAGAGCGGCAGCCCCACCGCGTCCCACACCGGCGTCGCCGCACCCTGGAGCACCGCGGCCTCCGCCGCGTCGCCCTCGTCGACCGTGACGAGCGCCAGCAGCTCCAGCGCCAGCACCAGCCCCACCAGGTCGTGGAAGCGGTGGCTCGCGCCCAGAGCCGTCACCAGCAGCCCCCGGGCGGCAGCGGTCTCGCCGCGCGTCCAGGCCGCGTACGCGAGGACGTACAGCGCGTACGCCCGGGCCCACAGCTCCCCGCGCTCCTCGCAGACCTCCCGGACCTCCTCGCACAGCTCCTCCGCCTCCGCGAGCCGGTCCTGGAAGGCCAGCGACATCGCCAGCTCGACCTGTCCCATCAGCACCTGGCTGTTGAGCTCGCCGAGCTCCCGGTAGGACGCGAGCGCTCCCCGCAACAGGTCCTCGGCGCGGACGAGCTCCCCGGAGAGCAGCGCCAGACAGCCCGTGCGGTGGACCGCGTACGCCGTGGCCCGCGCGCTGCCCGCCGCGGCGGCCTCCTCACGGCACTCGTGGAGCGCGCCGGCGCCCGCCGCCGCGTCCCCCTGGAGGGTCGCCACGTAACCGAGCACCCACAGCGCCTTGAGCCGGGAGTCCTGGTGCGCGCCGTCCCCGGCGAGTGCGCCCTGCAGCCAGTGCCGGCCTTCGGCGAGGCGCCCGCAGCCGACCCAGTAGAACCAGAGCGTGCCCGCGAGGTACTGGCCCAGGTGCATCTCCTCGTCGCTCTCCAGGCACAGCTCCAGTGCCGCCCGCAGATTCGGCAGCGCTACTTCCGCGAGGGCGGCGACCTCCGCCTGGCGCGGGCTGAACCAGTCCAGCTCGCAGAAGGTCGCGAGCCCCACGTACCAGTCGCGGTGCCGCCGGCGCACCCGGTGGACGTCGCCGAGGGCGGCCAGCCACTCGTGCCCGTACGCGCGCAGGGTGTCGAGCATCCGGTAGCGCACCCCCGCGGGGGTCTCCTCGCGGGTCAGCACGGACTGGGCGAGCAGTTCGCCGACGACGTCCAGCACGGCGTCGGCTGGCAGGTCGGTGCCGCTGCACACGTACTCGACCGCCTCCAGGTCGAACGGCCCGGCGAAGACCGACAGCCGGGCCCACAGCAGCCGCTCCCGGAGCGTGCACAGCTCGTGGCTCCAGCCCACCGCGGTGCGCAAGGTGCGGTGGCGCGGCAGTGCGCCCCGGGTCCCGCCGGTCAGCAGCCGGAACCGGTCGTCGAGGCGGGCGACGATGTCGTTCACCGAGAGGACCGGGAGGCGCCCGGCGGCGAGCTCCAACGCGAGCGGGATGCCGTCCAGGCGCCGGCACAGCTCCCGTACGGAGTCCTCGTGCCCGTCGGACAGCCGGAAGCCGGGGAGCACCCGCGCCGCCCGGTCGGCGAACAGCAGCACGGCGTCCTCCACCGGCAGCGGGTCCAGCGGCAACACCGCCTCGCTCGCCAGCCGCAGCGGCCGGCGGCCGGCGGCGAGCACGGTGAGCCCGGGCGCGTGCCGCAGCAGGTCGGCCACGACCTCCGCGCAGGCGTCCACGATGTGCTCGTAGCCGTCGAGGACGAGCAGCAGCCGGCGCCGGGACAGGTGGTCGAGCAGGACAGCGCGGGCGGGGCGGGGCGTCTGGTCGGTGATGCCGAGCGCCTCGGCCAGGGCGTGCTCCACCAGGTCGGGATCGCGCACGGTCGCCAGCTCGACCAGGTGCGCACCATTGGCGTACCGATTCTGCAGAGCGCCGGCGCACTCCAGCGCGAGCCGTGACTTGCCGACGCCCGCCGCCCCCGAGAGCGTGACCAGCCGGGAGTCCGCCAGCATGCGGGGCAGCTCGGCCAACTCGGTGACCCGACCGAAGAAACGGTTCAGCGGAAGGGGGAGGAACCCGGGCCCGGGCAGGGGAGGAGGGGCGCCGACGAAGGCCCGCACCGAAGCGGGATCGGAGCCCTGGGACCGGTCGTCCGGGGGGAACGGGAAGGGGCCGTCACAAGGGGAGCGCCGCATGGAACACGGAGCGTACCCGCGCGTATGCGGTCCGTACAATCCGGTGGACGGGTGCTGTTGCGGGCCGGGGGGAATGCGGTATGGGGCGCCACCCCGATCGCGATAGGGTCTAAGGACGATTTCGAGGCGTGCTGCGCCCCCGAAGATCCCGAGAATCCCGAAAATCCCGAAGTACGCACAGGAGCCGCAGCGGACCGCAGGGTTCCCTGCCGGACGCGCGGACAGACACAGGAAGCGGTGCAGTGTGACCGGTGGTGAGGTTGCCGGGATCCTGGTGGCCGTCTTCTGGGCGATCCTGGTCTCCTTCCTCGCCGTGGTGCTGGTGAGGCTGGCCCAGACGCTCAGGGCGACCACCCGGCTCGTGGCGGAGGTGACGGAGCGGGCGGTCCCGCTGCTGACCGACGCCTCGGCGACGGTCCGCTCCGCGCAGACCCAGCTCGACCGGGTCGACGCGATCGCGACCGACGTCCAGGAGGTCACCTCCAACGCCTCCGCGCTCTCCACCACGGTCGCGTCCACCTTCGGCGGTCCGCTGGTCAAGGTGGCCGCCTTCGGCTACGGCGTACGCAGGGCGATGAGTCGCAAGGGCGACGAGGCGCCGCCCCCGCGCCGCCGGTCCGAGCCGCGCACCGTGGTCGTCTCCCGGACCGTGCCGGCCGCCCGGGGCGGACGCGGTCGCTGGGGCAGGAAGGGCTGAGGCAGGAATGTTCCGTCGTACGTTCTGGTTCGCCGCGGGTGCCGCGGCCGGCGTCTGGGCCACCACCAAGGTGAACCGAAAGATCCAGCAGCTCACGCCCGAGAGCATCGCGGCGCAGGCCGCGAACAAGGCGATCGAGACGGGGCACCGGCTCAAGGACTTCGCCCTCGACGTCCGCGCCGGAATGATCCAGCGCGAGGAGGAGTTGGGCGAAGCACTGGGCGTGCACGCCCCGGTCGACCCCGAGCTGCCCGCCCAGCGGGCGCGGCCCGCGATCGGCCGCCCGCCCGCGGCGGACCTCCCCGAGCAGCACCCCGGCCGGAGCTCCGCCCGCCACCCGTACCACGCCCACCACTCGCACAACCGGAATGAGGACCACTGATGGAGTCGGCTGAAATCCGCCGCCGCTGGCTGAGCTTCTTCGAGGAGCGCGGGCACACCGTCGTGCCTTCGGCGTCGCTCATCGCGGACGACCCGACTCTGCTGCTGATCAACGCGGGCATGGTGCCGTTCAAGCCGTACTTCCTCGGCGAGACCAGGCCGCCGGCCCCGCGCGTCACCAGCGTGCAGAAGTGCGTCCGCACCCCGGACATCGAAGAGGTCGGCAAGACCACCCGGCACGGCACGTTCTTCCAGATGTGCGGCAACTTCTCCTTCGGCGACTACTTCAAGGAAGGCGCCATCAAGCTCGCCTGGGAGCTGCTGACCTCCTCCCAGGACCAGGGCGGCTACGGCCTCGACCCCGAGCGCCTGTGGATCACCGTCTACGAGCAGGACGACGAGGCCGAGCAGATCTGGCGCGACGTCATCGGCGTGCCCGCCGAGCGCATCCAGCGCCTGGGCATGGGGCCGAACTTCTGGTCCATGGGCGTGCCCGGACCCTGCGGCCCCTGCTCCGAGATCAACTACGACCGCGGCCCGGAGTTCGGCGAAGAGGGCGGCCCCGCCGTCAACGACGAGCGCTACGTCGAGCTCTGGAACCTCGTCTTCATGCAGTACGAGCGGGGGCCGGGCGAGGGCAAGGAGGACTTCCCGATCCTCGGTGAGCTGCCCTCGAAGAACATCGACACCGGTCTCGGCCTCGAACGGCTCGCCATGGTCCTCCAGGGCGTGCACAACATGTACGAGACGGACACGCTCCGCGTCGTCATGGACAAGGCCACCGAGCTCACCGGCGTGCGCTACGGCGCCGAGCACGACTCCGACGTCGCCCTGCGCGTGGTCGCCGACCACATCCGCACCTCGGTCATGCTGATCGGCGACGGCGTCACCCCCGGCAACGAAGGCCGCGGCTACGTCCTGCGCCGCATCATGCGCCGCGCCATCCGCAACATGCGACTGCTCGGCGCCACCGGCCCCGTCGTCGCCGAACTGGCCGACGTCGTGATCCGCACCATGGGCGAGCAGTACCCGGAGCTGATCACCGAGCGCACCCGCATCGAGGCCGTCGCCCTCGCCGAGGAGGCCCGCTTCCTCAAGACGCTGAACGCCGGCACCAACGTCCTCGACGGCGCCGTCAGCGAGGCCAAGCAGGCCGGCTCCACCGTGCTGTCCGGGGACAAGGCGTTCCTGCTCCACGACACCTGGGGCTTCCCGATCGACCTCACCCTGGAGATGGCCGCCGAGCAGGGCCTCAGGGTGGACGAGGACGGCTTCCGCCGGCTCATGAAGGAGCAGCGGGACCGCGCCAAGGCCGACGCCCGGGCCAAGAAGACCGGCCACGCCGACCTGTCCGCCTACCGCGAGGTCGCCGACACGGCCGGCTCCACCGACTTCACCGGCTACTTCGCCACCGAGGGCGAGTCCACCGTCGTCGGTCTGCTCGTCGACGGAGTGCCCTCGCCCGCGGCCGTGGAGGGCGACGAGGTCGAGGTCGTCCTCGACCGCACCCCGTTCTACGCCGAGGGCGGCGGCCAGCTCGCCGACCAGGGCCGCATCCGGCTCGACTCCGGCGCCGTGATCGAGGTCCGCGACGTCCAGCAGCCCGTGCCCGGCGTCTCCGTGCACAAGGGGTCCGTGCAGGTCGGCGAGGTGACCGTGGGCGCTTCGGCGTACGCCGCCATCGACGTCAAGCGCCGGCGCGCCATCGCCCGCGCCCACAGCGCCACCCACCTCACCCACCAGGCCCTGCGCGATGCGCTCGGCCCCACCGCCGCCCAGGCCGGTTCGGAGAACTCCCCGGGCCGCTTCCGGTTCGACTTCGGCTCGCCCGCCGCCGTCCCCGGCACCGTCCTGACCGACGTGGAGCAGCGGATCAACGAAGTCCTCTCCCGCGAGCTGGACGTCCAGGCCGAGGTCATGAGCCTGGACGAGGCCAAGAAGGCGGGCGCCATCGCCGAGTT
The DNA here is from genome assembly GCF_040643215.1 of Streptomyces sp. NPDC047315. Taxonomy (NCBI): domain Bacteria; kingdom Bacillati; phylum Actinomycetota; class Actinomycetes; order Kitasatosporales; family Streptomycetaceae; genus Streptomyces; species Streptomyces sp. NPDC047315. The sequence goes on from NZ_JBEYTZ010000023.1 coordinate 49,113, forward strand.
CGGCGAGAAGTACGGCGAGCGCGTGCGGGTCGTCACCATCGGCGACTTCTCCAAGGAGCTGTGCGGCGGCACCCACGTCCACAACACCGCCCAGCTCGGTCTGGTGAAGCTGCTCGGCGAGTCCTCCATCGGCTCCGGCGTGCGCCGCATCGAAGCCCTCGTCGGCGTCGACGCGTACAACTTCCTCGCCCGGGAGCACACGGTCGTCGCCCAGCTCCAGGAGCTGGTCAAGGGCCGTCCCGAGGAGCTGCCCGAGAAGATCTCCGGCATGCTCGCCAAGCTGAAGGACGCCGAGAAGGAGATCGAGAAGTTCCGTGCGGAGAAGGTGCTCGCCGCCGCCGCCGGGCTCGCCGATGGCGCCAAGGACGTCCGCGGCACCGCCCTGGTGACCGGGCAGGTCCCGGACGGCACCTCCGCCGACGACCTGCGCAAGCTGGTGCTGGACGTGCGCGGGCGCATTCCGGGCGACCGGCCCGCCGTGGTGGCCCTGTTCACCGTGGCGAACGGCCGCCCGCTGACCGTGATCGCCACCAACGAGGCCGCGCGCGAGCGCGGGCTGAAGGCCGGTGACCTGGTCCGTACCGCCGCCAAGACCCTCGGTGGCGGGGGCGGCGGCAAGCCGGACGTGGCCCAGGGCGGCGGCCAGGACCCGACGGCCGTCGACGAGGCCGTCGCCGCCGTCGAGCGTCTGGTGGCCGAGACCTCGTGAGACGCGGACGCCGGCTCGCGGTCGACGTCGGGGACGCCCGGATCGGGGTCGCCTCGTGCGACCCCGACGGGATCCTCGCCACGCCGGTGGAGACCGTGCCGGGACGCGACGTCCCGGCCGCCCACCGGCGGCTGCGGGCCCTGGTCGAGGAGTACGAGCCGATCGAGGTCGTGGTCGGGCTGCCCCGCTCGCTCAGCGGGCGGGAGGGCCCGGCGGCCAACAAGGTGCGCACCTTCGCCCGGGAACTCGCCCGCGGCATCGCGCCGGTGCCGGTGCGACTGCTCGACGAGAGGATGACCACAGTATCGGCCACCCAGGGGCTGCGGGCCGCGGGCGTGACGTCCAAAAAGGGCCGATCTGTCATCGACCAGGCTGCCGCTGTGTTGATCCTCCAGAACGCTCTGGAGTCCGAACGGGCGTCAGGCGCACCCCCTGGTGAGAGCGTCGAAGGGATTGTCTGATCGCGATACGGTAACGTTCCGCGCCGTGCGGCGGTGCTCGAACAACTGCCTCACCGAAACGACAGCGGGACGGTAATCCGCCCGACTCGCGGCTAGGGGATCGATGACTGATTATGGCCGGGGCCCCGGCTCCGAACCGTGGCATCCCGATGACCCTCTCTACGGCGACCAGGGATGGCACGGCCAGCAGGCCGGCTCCGGTCACGACCCCTACGGCGGACAGCCTCAGCAGCAGTACCCCCAGCCCCAGCACGGCCAGCACGGTCAGCACCCGGAGCAGGCGTACGGCGGCCAGGACCCGTACCAGCAGCAGTACGCCCAACAGCACCAGCAGCAGGCGCCGTACGGCGGCGGGCAGCAGCACCCCGGTCACCAGACCTACGGCGGCGGGTGGGACGGCCAGCAGCCGGCCGTCGGGTACGGGCCCGAGACCTACGGGGCCAACCCCGCCGACGCCTACGCCGGCCAGGCGCCCGGCTACCAGGGCCAGCCCGAGGCCGACTACTACGCCACCCCCGACGCGTACCCCCCGCCCGAGCCCCCCGCCCGGCGCAGCGCCGAACCCGAGGCGAAGGCCGCCCCCTGGGACGCCGAAGCTCCCGACGAGGAGCGGCACCCCTTCTTCGGCGACGGCACCGATGACGACGCGGACGACGAGGGCAGACGCGACGGCGGTAGACGCGACGGCGAGGTCACCGGTCGTGCGGCCCGCCGCGGCGGCGGCGGCGCCGGCGGCGGCGAGCGCCGCGGCAAGGGCAAGAAGAAGAGCCGCAACGGCTGCGCCTGCCTGGTGGTGTCCCTGGTGCTGGTCACCGGAGTCGGCGGCGTGTCGTACTTCGGCTACCAGTTCTGGCAGGGCCAGTTCGGCGCCGCACCGGACTACGCGGGCGCGGGCAGCGGCTCCGTCGTGGTCGAGGTCCCCAAGGACGCGGGACTCGCGGAGATCGGCTCGATCCTTAAGAAGCACGGCGTCGTCAAGAGCTCCGGCGCCTTCGTCGCCGCGGCCGACAGCAACCCCCGCGCCAAGACCATCCAGGCCGGGGTGTACGTCCTCGCCAAGGAGATGTCGGGCGCCAACGCCGTCAAGCTGATGCTCGACCCCAAGAGCAGCAACAACCTGATCATCCCCGAGGGCAAGCGGAACTCCCAGATCTACGCCGACATCGACAAGCGGCTGGAGCTGAAGCTCGGGACCACCCAGCAGGTGGCCAAGGACCAGGTGAACAACCTCGGCCTGCCCGCGTGGGCGGGCAAGGGCGGCGACATCAAGGACCCGCTGGAGGGCTTCCTCTTCCCGGCGGCCTACCCGGTCGCCAAGGGCATGAAGCCCGAGGCCGTGTTGAAGAAGATGGTCGGCCGCGCCAAGGAGGAGTTCGAGAAGGCGGACCTGGAGAAGGAGGCCCAGCGCCTCGGTCTCAAGTCGCCGATGGAGATCCTCACCATCGCGAGCCTCGTCCAGGCCGAGGGCAAGTACAAGGACGACTTCGACAAGGTCGCCCGGGTCGTCTACAACCGCCTCCAGCCCGACAACACCCAGACCGGGGGCCGGCTGGAGTTCGACTCGACCGTCAACTACTTCAAGGGGCAGAGCAGGCTCGACATCGGCAGCGTCGACAAGGTCCGCCAGTACCCCGACCCGTACAACACGTACCGGATCAAGGGACTGCCGCCCGGCCCGATCGGCAACCCCGGCATGGCCGCGTTCAACTCCGCGCTCAAGCCCGCGGACGGCGACTGGTACTACTTCGTCTCGGTCGACGAGGACGACACCCGGTTCTCCGAGACCCACGAGGAGCACGAGGCACACCGCCGGGAGTACCTCGAAAAGCAGAAAGCCGGTCAGTGAGCACGACGAACACCCCGCACGCGAGCGATCCGCACGCGACGGCGAAGCGGCGCGCGGCGGTCCTCGGATCGCCGATCGCCCACTCCCTGTCACCCGTGCTGCACCGCGCCGCCTACGCCCACCTGGGCCTCGCGGACTGGACGTACGACCAGTTCGAGGTGGACGAGGCGGCCCTGCCGGGCTTCCTCGCCGGCCTGGACGACAGCTGGGCCGGCTGCTCGCTCACCATGCCGTTGAAGCGCGCCGTCATCCCGCTGCTCGACGAGGTCAGCCCCACCGCAGCCGCGGTGGAGGCGGTCAACACCGTCGTCCGCACCGACGACGGCCGCCTCCACGGCGACAACACCGACATTCCCGGTCTGCTCGCCGCCCTGCGGGAGCGGGGCGTCACCGGCGTCGAGTCGGCCGCCGTCCTCGGCGCCGGCGCCACCGCCTCGTCCGCCGTCGCCGCCCTCGCCCACCTGTGCAGCGGACCGGTCACCGCGTACGTCCGCAGCGCGGCCCGCGCCGAGGAGATGCGCGGCTGGGGCGAGCGGCTGGGCGTGGAGGTGCGCACCGAGCCGTGGGAGCGGGCCGCGGGCGCGCTGATCGAGCCGCTGGTCATCGCCACCACCCCGGCCGGCACCACGGACCCGCTCGTCGTCGACGTACCGGCCCGCCCGGGCACCCTCTTCGACGTGCTGTACGAGCCCTGGCCCACCCCGCTCGCCGCGGCCTGGGCCGCGCACGGCGGGGCGGTGCTCGGCGGCCTCGACCTCCTCGTCCACCAGGCCGTCCTCCAGGTGGAACGCATGACCGGGTGCGTCCCCGCCCCGCTGGAAGCCATGCGCAAGGCGGGCGAGGCCGCACTCCACGAGCGCTGAACCCGCCGCGGGGGACGTCCGACTGCTGGACCGGGCACGGGGGAGCCCCCCGGACGTGGGAGGATCGGGGCAGGCGGGCCAGGGCCGCGCACCCGGTCGCGCCAGCAGTCCAGGCGCGAGCAGGAGGAGCACACCGTTGAGCAGGTTGCGTTGGCTGACGGCGGGGGAGTCGCACGGACCCGCACTGGTGGCGACAGTGGAGGGCCTCCCGGCGGGCGTGCCGATCACCACCGAGATGGTGGCGGACCACCTCGCGCGGCGACGCCTCGGATACGGGCGCGGCGCCCGGATGAAGTTCGAGCGCGACGAGGTCACCTTCCTCGGCGGCGTGCGCCACGGCCTGACCCTCGGCTCCCCGGTGGCGGTCATGGTCGGCAACACCGAGTGGCCGAAGTGGGAGAAGGTCATGTCGGCCGACCCGGTCGACCCGGAGGAGTTGGCGTCCCTCGCCCGCAACGCCCCGCTCACCCGCCCCCGGCCCGGCCACGCCGACCTCGCCGGCATGCAGAAGTACGCCCTGGACGAGGCCCGGCCGATCCTGGAGCGCGCCAGCGCCCGGGAGACCGCGGCCCGCGTGGCGCTCGGCGCGGTCGCCCGCTCCTACCTCAGGGAGACCGCGGGCATCGAGATCGTCTCCCACGTCGTCGAGTTCGGCGCGGCCAAGGCCCCCAAGGGCGTGTACCCGACGCCCGCGGACGTCGAGCGGCTGGACGCCGACCCGGTGCGCTGCCTGGACGCGGACGCCAGCGAGGCGATGGTCGCCCAGATCGACCAGGCCCACAAGGACGGCGACACCCTCGGCGGCGTCGTCGAGGTGCTGGCGTACGGCGTCCCCGTCGGCCTCGGCTCGCACGTCCACTGGGACCGGCGCCTGGACGCCCGGCTCGCCGCCGCGCTCATGGGCATCCAGGCCATCAAGGGCGTCGAACTCGGCGACGGCTTCGACCTGGCCCGCGTCCCCGGCTCCCAGGCCCACGACGAGATCGTTTCGACCCCCGAGGGGCTGCGCCGCTCCTCCGGCCGCTCCGGCGGCACCGAGGGCGGCATGTCCACCGGCGAACTGCTGCGGGTGCGCGCCGCGATGAAGCCGATCGCGACCGTCCCGAAGGCGCTGGCCACCGTGGACGTCACCACCGGTGAGGCCGCCGCCGCCCACCACCAGCGCTCCGACGTGGCCGCGGTGCCCGCCGCCGGCATCGTCGCCGAGGCGATGGTCGCCCTGGTGCTGGCGGACGCCGTCGCCGAGAAGTTCGGCGGCGACAGCGTCACCGAGACCCGCCGCAACGTGCAGTCCTTCCTCGACCACCTGCAGATCCGGTGAGCGGCCCGCTGATCGTCCTGGTCGGGCCCATGGGCTCGGGCAAGTCCACCGTGGGCGAGCTGCTGGCCGAACGGCTCAAGGTGCCCTTCAGGGACACCGACTCCGACGTCGTGGCCGCGGAGGGCCGCGAGATCTCCGACATCTTCGTCGAGGACGGCGAGGACCGCTTCCGCGCGCTGGAGCGGGCCGCGGTGCACGCCGCGGTCGCCGAGCACCACGGCGTGCTCGCCCTGGGCGGCGGAGCGGTGCTGGACGACTCGACCCGTGCCCTGCTGAGCGGGCTGCCCGTGGTCTATCTCTCCCTCGACGTGGAGGAGGCGGTCCGCCGCACCGGGCTCAACCAGGCGCGACCGCTGCTCGCCGTCAACCCGCGCCGCCAGTGGCGCGAGCTGATGGAGGCCCGGCGCCCGCTGTACATCGAGGTCGCGCGGGCCGTGGTGGCCACCGACGACCGCACCCCCGAAGAGGTCGCCGACGCGATCCTCGACGCCCTGGAGCTGAAGGACCAGTCATGACCGAGCACCCCGTGACCCGCATCCAGGTCGGCGGCACCGAGGGCACCGATCCGTACGAGGTCCTGGTCGGCCGGCAACTCCTCGCCGAGCTGCCCGGGCTGATCGGCCCGAGCGGCACCAGGGTGGCCGTGCTCCACCCCGAAGCCCTCGCCGAGACCGGCGCCGCGATCCGCGAGGACCTGGCGGCCCAGGGGTACGAGGCCATCGCCGTCCAGCTGCCGAACGCGGAGGAGGCGAAGACGGCCGAGGTCGCCGCGTACTGCTGGAAGGCGCTCGGCCAGACCGGCTTCACCCGCAACGACGTCGTCGTCGGCGTCGGCGGCGGCGCCACCACCGACCTCGCCGGCTTCGTCGCGGCGACCTGGCTGCGCGGAGTGCGCTGGATCGCCGTCCCCACCACCGTCCTCGGCATGGTGGACGCGGCGGTCGGCGGCAAGACCGGCATCAACACCGCCGAGGGCAAGAACCTGGTGGGCGCCTTCCACCCGCCCGTCGGCGTGCTGTGCGACCTGGCCGCCCTCGACTCGCTGCCCGTGCACGACTACGTCAGCGGACTGGCCGAGGTCATCAAGGCCGGCTTCATCGCGGACCCGGCGATCCTCGACCTCATCGAGGCCGACCCGCAGGGCGCGCGTTCGCCCGGGGGCCCGCACACCGCGGAGCTCATCGAGCGCTCCATCCGGGTCAAGGCCGAGGTGGTCTCCGGCGACCTCAAGGAGTCCGGCCCGCGGGAGGTCCTGAACTACGGCCACACCCTCGGGCACGCCATCGAGAAGAACGAGCGCTACAAGTGGCGGCACGGTGCGGCCGTCTCCATCGGCATGGTCTTCGCCGCCGAACTCGGCCGGCTCGCCGGGCGGCTCGACGACGCGACCGCCGAGCGCCACCGCAGCGTCCTCGAATCCGTCGGACTGCCCCTGACCTACCGCGGCGACCAGTGGCCCCGGCTGCTGGAGACCATGAAGGTCGACAAGAAGTCCCGCGGCAACCTGCTGCGCTTCGTCGTCCTCGACGGGCTCGCCAAACCCACGGTCCTCGAAGGCCCCGACCCGGCCGTCCTGCTGGCCGCGTACGGGGAGGTGGCGCAGTGAGCCGTCGGGTGCTGGTCCTCAACGGTCCGAACCTGGGCCGGCTGGGCTCGCGCGAACCCGACGTCTACGGCGCCACCTCCTACGCCGGCCTGGTGGAGGCGTGCCGTTCCCTCGGCGCGGAGCTCGGCCTGGACGTCGAGGTGCGCGAGACCAACGACGAGGGCGAGATGGTGCGCTGGCTCCACGAGGCGGCGGACGGCCGGCTCCCGGTCGTCCTCAACCCCGGTGCGTTCACCCACTACTCGTACGCGATGCGGGACGCCGCGGCGCAGCGGACCGCGCCCCTGATCGAGGTGCACATCTCCAATCCGTACGCCCGGGAGACCTTCCGGCACACCTCGGTCGTCGCGGCCGTGGCCAGCGGCACGGTCGCCGGCTTCGGTATCGGCTCCTACCGGCTCGCCCTGCGCGCGCTGGTCGAGGAGCTGACGGGCTGACACCCGTCCGGGGCGGGGCGCCGGCGGACCGGTGCGCGGTGTGGCGATCGTCTCGCCACGGTCCGTCAACCCCCGTGTGGAACGGGGCACTTCGGGCCGTTCCCGGGCCTTTCCCCGGTCCGGTCCGACGACGGGGGAGCCCGCCTCGCGCCCCGGAGGGTACGGTTCGGTGGCAGTGGCAGGGACTCCTGCCGCCCACCAGCAGTCGCACGAGACGGAGTGGCACCGGATGCAGTACGCAGTGGGAGCTCCGCTGCCGCCCGACCACGGCCCGGGGCGGCCTCACGGCAGCTGGGCCGGTCAGCCGGCCGCCACCCCCTGGCCGGGGGCGGGACCGGTCGCCGCGGCGCACGAGCACGGTGCGGTGCCGCCCGGTGCACCCGTACCGCCGTCCGTACCCGCGTCGGTGGGCCCGCCGCCTCCCGTGCCGCCCGCCGCCGGGCCGGCCCCGGACGCACCGGTCGTTCCTCCGCCTGCGGGCCCGCCGCCGTCCCCGGCCCACAACGGGGCCGCCGCACCCCCCGCCCCCGCACCCGTGGCGCCGGAAGCGGGCACGGGCGCGACGACCCTGGCCGTACTGCTGATCGGCCCGGCGGGCGCGGGAAAGACCACTGTCGCCCGCTACTGGGCCGCCCGCCGCCGCGTCCCCACCGCCCACATCAGCCTCGACGACGTGCGCGAATGGGTCCGCTCCGGCTTCGCCGACCCCCAGTCGGGGTGGAACGAGCACTCCGAGACGCAGTACCGGCTGGCCCGCCGCACCTGCGGCTTCGCCGCCCGCAACTACCTCGCCAACGGCATCTCGTGCATCCTCGACGACGCCGTCTTCCCCGACCGCCCGGTGGTCGGCCTCGGCGGCTGGAAGCGCCACGTCGGCCCCGGCCTGCTCCCGGTCGTCCTGCTGCCGGGCCTGGACGTCGTCCTGGAGCGCAACGCGGCCCGCAGCGGCAACCGCCGGCTCTCCGACGAGGAGGTCGCCTCCATCCACGGCCGGATGGCCGGCTGGTACGGCTCGGGCCTGCCGATCATCGACAACTCGAAGTACGACGTCCAGACCACGGCCCGGGTCCTGGACGAGGCGCTGGCCCGCGCCATCGCCAGCCCTCCGTCCTTCTGACGGAGCCCGGCCGCTGAGCCCGGCCCGAGCTGAGCCCGGCCGCTGAGGACAGCAGCTGAGCCCGGCCCACCCCCCGGTCGGACGTCCCGCCGAGCCGAGCCGGACGATCACTCGTACGCTCGATGCATGGCAGAGGTGTACGCGGGCCGCCGCGACCGGCTGCGGGAGCGGTGCGCGGGCAGCGGCGGGGGAGCCCTGATCTCCCGCCCCGCGAACGTGCGGTACCTCGCCGGGGGAGCGCCCCCGGGAGCCGTTCTGCTGCTCGCACCCGACCAGGACGTGCTGCTCTGCCCCCGCACCCCCGAGCTGGAATCCGGGGACGGCCGGCCCGACGACGCGCTGCGGCTGACCGTCCTGCCCGAGGACGGCCCCGACCCGGCGGTCGCCGCGGCCGAGCTGGCGAGCCGGGCGAAGGCGGAGGCCCTGGCCGTCGAGGAGCACCACCTCACGGTGGCGCGCCACCGGGCGATGCGCGCCACCGCGCCCCGACTGCACCTGATCGACACCGGGCTCGCCGTGGAGCGGCAGCGGATCGTGAAGGACGAGGAGGAGATCGCCTGTCTGCGCATCGCCGCGGAGATCACCGACCAGGCCCTCGGCGAACTGCTGGAGTCCATCCTGGTGGGGCGCACCGAGCGGCACCTCGCGCTGGAGCTGGAGCGCAGACTGGTGGACCACGGCGCCGACGGGCCCGCCTTCGCCACCTCGGTGGCCACCGGCCCGAACTCCGGCCGCCGCGGACACCGCCCCTCCGACCGGCGCGTGGAGGAGGGCGACTTCCTCACCGTCTGCGTCGGCGCCGACTACCGCGGCTACCGCTGCGAGATCGGCCGCACCTTCGTCATCGGCACCACCCCGGCGGACTGGCAGATCGAGCTGTACGACCTCGTCTTCAGCGCGCAGCGGGCCGCCCGGGAGTCCCTGTTGCCGGGGATGGCGTGCTGCGACGTGGACCTGGCGGCGCGCCAGATCCTGGACGGCGCGGGGCACGGCGCCGGCCTGGCGCCCCTCACCGGGCACGGCGTGGGTTTGGAAATCGACGAGGACCCCCAGTTGACTCCCGTGGCCATGGGTAAACTGGACGCTTGCGTGCCGGTCACCGTCGAACCGGGGGTCCACCTTCCGGGCCGGGGCGGGGTCCGGATCGATGACACGCTCGTCGTACGCCAGGAGGCGGACGGCGGACCCGAGCTACTCACCATCACGACCAAGGAGCTGCTCGCGCTCTAGCGGCGCGTTCCTTCGCAGCCCCCGGGTCGTCCACGTCAGTCCAGGAGATTCCGCAACCGTGGCTTCCACGAACGACCTCAAGAACGGCATGGTGCTCAAGCTCGACAACGACCAGCTGTGGTCCGTCGTCGAGTTCCAGCACGTCAAGCCCGGCAAGGGCCCCGCCTTCGTGCGCACCAAGCTCAAGAACGTGCTGTCCGGGAAGATCGTCGACAAGACGTTCAACGCCGGCGTGAAGGTCGAGACGGCCACCGTCGACCGCCGCGACATGCAGTTCTCGTACATGGACGGCGACTACTTCGTCTTCATGGACATGCAGACGTACGACCAGCTCCACGTCGAGCGCAAGGCCGTCGGCGACGCCGCCAACTTCCTGATCGAGGGCTTCGAGGCCACCGTCGCCACCCACGAGGGCTCCGTGCTCTACGTGGAGCTGCCGGCCGCCGTCGAGCTGGTCATCGCGGAGACCGAGCCGGGCGTCCAGGGCGACCGCTCCACCGGCGGCACCAAGCCCGCCAAGCTGGAGACCGGCTACGAGGTGCAGGTCCCGCTGTTCATCACCACGGGTGAGAAGATCAAGGTCGACACCCGCTCCGGCGACTACCTCAGCCGGGTGAACAACTAACCGTGGCGGCTCGCAGCAAGGCCCGTAAGCGCGCCTTCCAGATCCTCTTCGAGGCCGACCAGCGCGGAGTGTCCGTGCCGACCGTCCTCGCCGACTGGATCCGGCACTCACGGACCGACGACCGGCAGCCCCCGGTCAGCGAATACACGATCGAACTCGTCGAGGGGTACGAGCAGTACGCGACCCGGATCGACGAGCTGATCGTCACCTACGCGCGGGACTGGGACCTCGACCGCATGCCGGCCGTCGACCGGAACATCATCCGACTCGGCGCCTACGAGCTGGTCTGGGTGGACGGGACGCCGGACGCGGTGGTGATCGACGAGGCGGTGGAGCTCGCCAAGGAGTTCTCCACCGACGACTCCCCGTCGTTCGTGAACGGCCTCCTGGGCCGGCTCAAGGACCTCAAGCCGTCCCTGCGGCGCGACGGCGACTGAGCGCAGCGTCAGGGCGTACGGCACGGGCCCGGGGCGGAGGCGAGACCTCCGCCCCGGGCCCGCCGTCCGTTCGCGTACGGGAAGGGCACACGGCCCCCGCACGGGCCGCTTGCCGCCCGCGCACGGCCCCGCGTACCCCGGACGACAGCACGCCCGAGGGCGGACCCCTGGTGGGATCCGCCCTCGGGCGTGACGTTTCTCCGGTGGCAGGGCCGACGGTGCAGCGCTGCTCGGGGAAAGGGCTCAGCCCTCCTCGTGCGTCACCGCGCGACGCGCGTCCGCGTCGAGGACGCCCCAGCTGATCAGCTGCTCGGTGAGGACCGAAGGGGACTGGTCGTAGATGACGGCGAGCGTGCGCAGGTCGTCCTGGCGGATCGACAGCACCTTGCCGTTGTAGTCGCCGCGCTGCGACTGGATCGTGGCGGCGTACCGCTGGAGGGGGCCGGCCTTCTCCGCCGGCACGTGCGCCAGCCGCTCCAGGTCCAGCACCAGCTTCGGCGGCGGCTCGGCCGCGCCGCCCGGGGTGGTGCCCGGCAGGAGCTCCTGCACCGGCACCCCGTAGAAGTCCGCCAGCTCGGCCAGGCGCTGCACGGTCACGGCGCGGTCCCCGCGCTCGTACGAACCGACGACGACGGCCTTCCAGCGGCCCTGGGACTTCTCCTCCACGCCGTGGAGGGACAGCCCTTGCTGCGTGCGGATGGCGCGGAGCTTGGCCCCGAGCTGCTTTGCGTATTCGCTGGACATATAGCTCCCGGACGCTGTGACAACGTGCGGCTCCGCCGCGCGGCTGGTGACTCACTGTGAGGTTACGCAGAGTGATCTGCATGCGTCAAGCCGAACGGGTCCAGACCGGTTCATTGTCATGATCAAGACTGGAATCGGCCCTGGTCCGGACCAGGGGCACCCCCTCCCCCGGGAGGTTCGCCCGAATGGCCCTGGTACGGTGGGGAGCGCATTGACCGACGTCCTTTAAGGTCCGTCCCGTGAGGCGGAGAAGGAGGTCCTTTTCCCATGGACACCAACAGCCGTGCAGACGGCTCCGATGCGGCCCGGCCCGTACTGGAAGCCCCCGACATCGCGCGGGTGCTGACCCGCATCGCCCACGAGATCGTCGAACGCGCCAAGGGCGCCGACGACGTGGTGCTCCTCGGCATCCCCACCCGCGGCGTATTCCTCGCCCGCCGGCTCGCCGACAAGCTGGAGCAGATCACCGGACGCACCATGCCGGTCGGCTCCCTCGACATCACCATGTACCGGGACGACCTGCGCCTGCGGCCCGCCCGTGCGCTGGCCCGCACCGAGATCCCCGGCGAGGGCGTCGACGGCAGGCTGGTCGTCCTCGTCGACGACGTGCTCTTCTCCGGCCGGACCATCCGCGCCGCCCTGGACGCCCTCGGCGACATCGGCCGCCCCCGCGCCGTACAGCTCGCGGTCCTCGTCGACCGCGGCCACCGGGAGCTGCCCATCCGCGCCGACTACGTCGGCAAGAACCTGCCCACGTCGCTGCGCGAGACGGTCAAGGTGCTGCTCCGCGAGGAGGACGGCCGCGACACCGTGCTGCTCGGCGTGCGCGAGCCGCGCGAAGACGCGAGCGCCCCGCAGGGCGCCGCTCAGCGCTGACCCCGCCGCACCCGCACCGCCCACCGACCCGCACGGCCCGCGGCACCCGCGCGCCCGTGCGTCCGTACGCCCCCGGGGCGGGCCACATCCCCGCACGCCGACCGAGCCACCCACCGGAGCCCACCAGATGAAGCACCACCTCATCTCGGCCGCCGACCTCACGCGTGACGACGCCGTCCTGATCCTCGACACCGCCGAGGAGATGGCCCGCGTCGCTGACCGGCCGATCAAGAAGCTGCCCACCCTCCGCGGGCGCACCGTCGTCAACCTCTTCTTCGAGGACTCGACGCGCACCCGGATCTCCTTCGAAGCCGCCGCCAAACGGCTCTCCGCCGACGTCATCAACTTCTCCGCCAAGGGGTCGTCGGTCTCCAAGGGCGAGTCCCTCAAGGACACCGCCCTCACCCTGGAGGCCATGGGAGCCGACGCGGTCGTCATCCGCCACCACGCATCCGGCGCGCCCTACCGGCTGGCCAACTCCGGCTGGATCGACGGCGCGGTCGTCAACGCCGGCGACGGCACCCACGAGCACCCCACCCAGGCCCTGCTGGACGCCTTCACGGTGCGCCGCCGGCTGGTCGGACCCGACGCCGGCATGGGCCGCGACCTGGCCGGCCGCCGCATCACCGTGGTCGGTGACGTGCTGCACAGCCGGGTCGCCCGCTCCAACGTCCTGCTGCTGCACACCCTCGGCGCCGAGGTCACCCTGGTCGCCCCGCCCACCCTCGTCCCGATCGGCGTCGAGAGCTGGCCGTGCGAGGTCTCCTACGACCTCGACGCGGTGCTGCCCAAGTCCGACGCCGTGATGATGCTCCGGGTCCAGCGCGAGCGGATGAACGCCGCCTTCTTCCCCACCGAGCGCGAGTACGCCCGCCGCTACGGCCTCGGCGGCGAGCGCATGGCCAAGATGCCGGAGCACGCCGTGGTGATGCACCCCGGCCCGATGAACCGCGGCATGGAGATCACCGCCGAGGTCGCCGACTCCGACCGCTGCACCGCCGTCGAGCAGGTGGCCAACGGCGTGTCCATCCGCATGGCCGTCCTCTACCTGCTGCTCGGCGGCAACGAGTCCGCCGCCGCCCACACCCGCACCGAGCCCGTCCGCACCGAGCCCGTCCGTACCGAGGAGACCCCGTAACCATGAGCAAGATCCTTATCCGAGGCGCCCAGGTGCTCGGCGGGCAGGCGCAGGACGTCCTGATCGACGGCGAGACGATCGCCGAGGTCGCCGAGCGCATCGAGCCCGGCGACGCCACCGTGGTCGAGGCCGCGGGGCAGGTCCTGCTGCCCGGCCTCGTCGACCTCCACACCCATCTGCGCGAGCCCGGCCGCGAGGACTCCGAGACCGTGCTGACCGGCACCAAGGCCGCGGCCGTCGGCGGCTTCACCGCCGTGCACGCCATGGCCAACACCTTCCCCGTCGCGGACACCGCCGGCGTGGTCGAGCAGGTCTACCGGCTCGGCAAGGAGTCCGGCTACTGCGACGTCCAGCCGGTCGGTGCGGTCACCGTCGGACTGGAGGGCAAGCAGCTCGCCGAGTTGGGCGCCATGCACGACTCGGCCGCCGGGGTGCGGGTCTTCTCCGACGACGGCAAGTGCGTCGACGACGCGGTGATCATGCGCCGCGCCCTGGAGTACGTGAAGGCGTTCGACGGCGTCATCGCCCAGCACGCCCAGGAGCCCCGACTGACCGAGGGCGCCCAGATGAACGAGGGCGTCGTCTCCGCCGAACTCGGACTCGGCGGCTGGCCCGCGGTCGCCGAGGAGTCGATCATCGCCCGGGACGTGCTGCTCGCCGCCCACGTCGGCTCCCGGGTGCACATCTGCCACCTCTCCACGGCCGGCTCGGTCGAGATCGTCCGCTGGGCCAAGTCCAAGGGGTGGCACGTGACCGCCGAGGTCACCCCGCACCACCTGCTGCTCACGGACGAACTGGTGCGCAGCTACAACCCGGTCTACAAGGTCAACCCGCCGCTGCGCACCGAGACCGACGTGCTCGCCCTGCGCGAGGCGCTGGCCGACGGCACGATCGACTGCGTCGCCACCGACCACGCACCGCACCCGCACGAGGACAAGGACTGCGAGTGGGGCGCCGCCGCCATGGGCATGGTCGGCCTGGAGACCGCACTCTCCGTCGTCCAGGAGACGATGGTGGACACCGGACTGCTCGACTGGGCCGGCGTCGCCGACCGGATGTCGTTCCGCCCGGCCCGCATCGGCCGGCTCGACGGCCACGGCCGGCCGATCTCGGCCGGTGAGCCCGCCAACCTCACGCTCGTCGATCCGGCATACCGTGGAGCGGTGGACCCCGCGGGCTTCGCCTCCCGCAGCCGCAACACCCCCTACGAGGGCCGTGAGCTGCCGGGACGCGTCACCCACACCTTCCTGCGGGGCCGGGCAACGGTCGTCGACGGGAATCTGGCGTGACATCACTCACCACCATCGCAAGCGTCCACCTCGCCGCGGAGGCGGAGAAGAAGTCCGCGGAGGTGACCGACTGGGCGGCCCGCATCGGCTGGGTCGTCGGGCTGCTGATCTTCATCGCCCTGGTGTACTGGCTGATGCGCCAGGGCTGGAAGTGGCGCGGCAGCCTCCAGTCGGACCTGCCCGCGCTGCCCAGCGCGCCGGACGCCCCCGGTGAGCCGCTGCGGACGTCGACCGGCCGCTACCACGGCTCCACCACCGCCGGGCAGTGGCTCGACCGGATCGTCGCCCGCGGGCTCGGCGTCCGCAGCCGGGTCGAGCTGACCCTCACCGACGCCGGACTCGACGTCGTCCGCCCCGGCGCGACCGACTTCTTCGTCCCCCGGTCCGCCCTGCGCGAAGCCCGCCTCGACAAGGGCATCGCCGGCAAGGTCCTCGCCGAGGGCGGACTGCTCGTCGTCACCTGGGAACACGGCGGCACGCTGATCGACTCCGGCTTCCGCGCCGACCGGTCCGACGAGCACGCCGACTGGGTGACCGCCCTGAACCACCTGATCCACACGACGGAAGGCGCACGATGACCACCTCCACCAGGGGAGTCGCTTCGACGAGGAGCACCACCCCCGCCGTACTCGTCCTGGAGGACGGCCGGACCTTCCGCGGTCGCTCCTACGGGGCCGTGGGGGAGACCTTCGGCGAAGCGGTCTTCAACACCGGCATGACCGGCTACCAGGAGACCCTGACGGACCCCTCGTACCACCGACAGGTCGTCGTGATGACCGCGCCGCACGTCGGCAACACCGGCGTCAACGACGAGGACGACGAGTCACGGCGCATCTGGGTGGCCGGCTACGTCGTCCGCGACCCCGCCCGCATCCCCTCCAACTGGCGCGCCCGGCGCACCCTCGACGCCGAGCTGACCGCCCAGGACGTCGTCGGCATCAGCGGCGTCGACACCCGGGCGCTCACCCGCCACCTGCGCGAACGCGGCGCGATGCGCGTCGGGATCTTCTCCGGCGCCGCCCTGGCCGACGAGGAGACCCTGCTCGCCCGGGTGCGGCAGTCCCCCCAGATGAAGGGCGCGGACCTGTCCGCCGAGGTCGCCACCGAGCAGACCTACGTCGTCCCCGCGATCGGCCCGAAGCGCTTCACCGTCGCCGCCATCGACCTCGGCATCAAGGGCATGACCCCGCACCTGATGGCCGAGCGCGGCATCGAGGTCCACGTGCTGCCCGCCACCGCCACCGTCGAGGAGGTGTACGCGGTCCAGCCCGACGGCGTCTTCCTCTCCAACGGACCCGGCGACCCCGCCACCGCCGACCTCACCGTGGTCAAGGCGGTCCTGGCCAAGGAGACCCCCCTCTTCGGGATCTGCTTCGGCAACCAGCTCCTGGGCCGCGCCCTCGGCTTCGGCACCTACAAGCTGAAGTACGGCCACCGCGGCATCAACCAGCCCGTCCAGGACCGCACCACCGGGAAGGTCGAGGTCACCGCCCACAACCACGGCTTCGCCGTCGACGCACCCCTCGACGCCGTCTCCGACACCCCCTACGGCCGCGCCGAGGTCTCCCACGTCTGCCTCAACGACGACGTGGTCGAGGGCCTGCGCCTGCTCGACCGGCCGGCCTTCAGCGTCCAGTACCACCCCGAAGCGGCAGCCGGCCCGCACGACGCCGCCTACCTGTTCGACCGCTTCGTCTCCCTGATGGAGGGCCAGCGTGCCTAAGCGCACCGACATCCAGTCCGTCCTGGTCATCGGCTCCGGCCCGATCGTCATCGGTCAGGCCGCCGAGTTCGACTACAGCGGAACCCAGGCGTGCCGCGTCCTCAAGGCCGAGGGCCTGCGCGTCGTCCTGGTCAACTCCAACCCGGCCACGATCATGACCGACCCGGAGATCGCCGACGCCACCTACGTCGAGCCCATCACCCCGGAATTCGTCGAGAAGATCATCGCCAAGGAGCGCCCCGACGCGCTGCTGCCCACCCTCGGCGGCCAGACCGCGCTGAACACCGCGATCGCCATGCACGAGCAGGGCGTCCTGGAGAAGTACGGCGTCGAGCTGATCGGCGCCAACGTCACCGCCATCCACAAGGGCGAGGACCGCGACCTGTTCAAGGAGGTCGTGGAGGCCGTCCGGACCAAGACCGGCCACGGCGAGTCCGCCCGCTCGGTGATCTGCCACTCCATGGACGACGTCCTGAGCGGCGTCGACACCCTCGGCGGCTACCCCGTCGTCGTCCGCCCCTCCTTCACCATGGGCGGCGCCGGCTCCGGCTTCGCCCACGACGAGGAGGAGCTGCGCCGCATCGCCGGCCAGGGCCTCGCGCTCTCCCCGACCACCGAGGTGCTCCTGGAGGAGTCCATCCTCGGCTGGAAGGAGTACGAGCTGGAGCTGATGCGCGACAAGCACGACAACGTCGTGGTCGTCTGCTCCATCGAGAACTTCGACCCCATGGGCGTGCACACCGGCGACTCCATCACGGTCGCCCCGGCGATGACCCTGACCGACCGCGAGTACCAGCGGCTGCGGGACATCGGCATCGCGATCATCCGCGAGGTCGGCGTCGACACCGGCGGCTGCAACATCCAGTTCGCCGTCAACCCCGACGACGGCCGGATCATCGTCATCGAGATGAACCCGCGGGTCTCCCGCTCCTCCGCGCTCGCCTCCAAGGCCACCGGCTTCCCCATCGCCAAGATCGCCGCGAAGCTGGCCGTCGGCTACACGCTGGACGAGATCCCCAACGACATCACCGAGCAGACCCCGGCCTCCTTCGAGCCGACGCTCGACTACGTCGTGGTGAAGGCCCCCCGGTTCGCCTTCGAGAAGTTCCCCTCCGCCGACGCCTCCCTCACCACCACCATGAAGTCGGTCGGCGAGGCCATGGCGATCGGCCGCAACTTCACCGAGGCGCTGCAGAAGGCCCTGCGCTCCCTGGAGAAGAAGGGCAGCCAGTTCGACTTCGCCACGCCCGTCGCCGACCTCGGCGACAAGGACGAACTGCTCCGCGAGGCGGTGCGTCCCACCGACGGCCGGATCAACACCGTCATGGCCGCCATCCGCGCCGGGGCCACCGCCGACGAGGTCTTCGCGGCCACGAAGATCGACCCGTGGTTCGTCGACCAGCTCTTCCTGATCAAGGAGTACGCGGACGAGCTGGCCGCCGCCGACGAACTCACCCCCGAGCTGCTCGCCGAGGTCAAGCGGCACGGCTTCTCGGACGCGCAGATCGCCGCCGTCCGCGGGCTGCCCGAGGACGTGGTCCGCGAGGTCCGCCACGCGCTGGGCGTGCGCCCCGTCTACAAGACCGTCGACACCTGCGCCGCCGAGTTCGCCGCGAGGACGCCGTACTTCTACTCCTCGTACGACGAGGAGACCGAGGTCGCGCCGCGCGACAAGCCCGCCGTGATCATCCTCGGCTCCGGCCCCAACCGCATCGGCCAGGGCATCGAGTTCGACTACTCCTGCGTCCACGCCTCCTTCGCGCTCAGCGACGCCGGCTACGAGACCGTGATGGTCAACTGCAACCCCGAGACCGTCTCCACCGACTACGACACCTCCGACCGGCTCTACTTCGAGCCGCTCACCCTGGAGGACGTCCTGGAGATCGTGCACGCCGAAGCCGCGGCCGGACCGATCGCCGGCGTCGTCGTACAGCTCGGCGGCCAGACCCCGCTCGGCCTCGCACAGGCCCTGAAGGACAACGGCGTGCCCGTCGTCGGCACCCCGCCGGAGGCCATCCACGCCGCCGAGGACCGCGGAGCCTTCGGCCAGGTCCTCAAGGAAGCCGGGCTCCCGGCGCCCAAGCACGGCACCGCCACCACCTTCGCCGAGGCCAAGGCCATCGCCGACGAGATCGGCTATCCGGTCCTGGTGCGCCCCTCCTACGTGCTCGGCGGACGCGGCATGGAGATCGTGTACGAGGAGGCCCGCCTCCAGGCGTACATCGCCGAGTCCACCGAGATCAGCCCCACCCGCCCGGTCCTCGTCGACCGCTTCCTCGACGACGCCATCGAGATCGACGTCGACGCGCTCTACGACGGCGAGGAGCTGTACCTCGGCGGCGTCATGGAGCACATCGAGGAGGCCGGCATCCACTCCGGCGACTCGGCGTGCGCCCTGCCGCCGATCACCCTCGGCGGCTACGACGTCAAGCGGCTGCGCGCCTCCACCGAGGCGATCGCCCGCGGCGTGGGCGTCCGCGGACTGATCAACATCCAGTTCGCCATGGCCGGGGACATCCTGTACGTGCTGGAGGCCAACCCGCGCGCCTCCCGCACCGTCCCCTTCACCTCCAAGGCCACCGCCGTGCCGCTGGCCAAGGCCGCCGCCCGCATCTCGCTCGGCGCCACCGTCGCCGAGCTGCGCGCCGAGGGCCTGCTGCCGGCGACCGGCGACGGCGGCACCCTGCCGATGGACGCCCCGATCTCCGTCAAGGAGGCCGTGCTGCCGTGGTCGCGCTTCCGCGACATCCACGGCCGCGGCGTGGACACCGTCCTCGGCCCGGAGATGCGCTCCACCGGCGAGGTCATGGGCATCGACTCGGTCTTCGGCACCGCCTACGCCAAGTCGCAGGCCGGCGCGTACGGACCGCTGCCCACCAAGGGCCGGGCCTTCATCTCGGTGGCCAACCGGGACAAGCGCTCGATGGTCTTCCCCGCCCGCGAGCTGGTCGCCCACGGCTTCGAGCTGCTGGCCACCTCCGGCACCGCCGAGGTCCTCAAGCGCAACGGCATCGGCGCCACCGTCGTGCGCAAGCACAGCGAGGGCGAGGGGCCGAACGGCGAGAAGACCATCGTGCAGCTGATCCACGACGGCCAGGTCGACCTGATCGTGAACACCCCCTACGGCACCGGGGGCCGCCTCGACGGCTACGACATCCGCACCGCCGCCGTGGCCCGCTCCGTCCCGTGCCTCACCACGGTCCAGGCGCTCGCCGCCGCCGTCCAGGGCATCGAGGCGCTGGGACGCGGAGACGTGGGAGTGCGCTCCCTCCAGGAACACGCACGACACCTGACCGCGGCCCGCGACTAGCAGGGAGGGGGACACCGTCGAGACGGTGTCCCCCTCTTCATGAGGAAGCCACCATGTACAAGCTGTTCTTCACCCTCTTCTTCTCCCGGATGGACCCCGAGGCCGCCCACCACCTGGCCTTCCGCTGGATCCGGTGCGCGGCCAGGGTCCCCGTGCTGCGCACCTACCTCGCCGCCCTGCTCGCCCCCCGCTACGAGGAGCTGCGCACCGAAGCCCTGGGGCTGCGGATGCACGGCCCCTTCGGCCTCGCCGCCGGCTTCGACAAGAACGCCGTGGCCATCGACGGCATGACGATGCTCGGCTTCGATCACGTGGAGATCGGTACGGTCACCGCGATGGCCCAGCCCGGCAATCCGAAGAAGCGGCTCTTTCGGCTGGTGCCCGACCGCGCCCTGATCAACCGCATGGGCTTCAACAACGACGGCTCCGCGGCCGTCGCCCAACGCCTGGGCGAGCGCCGCCCGGTCTTCAAGGCCGTCGTGGGCGTCAACATCGGCAAGACCAAGGTGGTACCGGAGTCCGAGGCCGTCGAGGACTACGTCACCTCCACCGAGCGCCTGGCCCGGCACGCCGACTACCTGGTGGTGAACGTCTCCTCGCCCAACACCCCAGGACTGCGCAACCTCCAGGCGACCGAGTCCCTGCGCCCGCTGCTGACCGCGGTGCGCGAGGCCGCCGACCGCACGGAGACCCGCCGCCGGGTGCCGCTGCTGGTGAAGATCGCCCCGGACCTCGCCGACGAGGACGTCGACGCGGTCGCCGACCTCGCGGTCGAACTGGGCCTCGACGGCATCATCGCCACCAACACCACCATCGCCCGCACCGGGCTCGCCTCCCCGGCGGAGCTCACCGCCGAGACCGGCGGCCTGTCCGGCGCCCCCCTCAAGGAGCGCTCCCTCCAGGTGCTGCGCCGGCTGTACGCCCGCGTGGGCGACCGGATCACCCTGGTGGGCGTCGGCGGCATCGAGGACGCCGAGGACGCCTGGCAGCGCATCCTCGCGGGCGCGACGCTGATCCAGGCGTACAGCGCCTTCATCTACCGGGGCCCGTTCTTCAGCCGGGCGATCCACAAGGGGCTCGCCGCCAAGCTCGCGGCCAGCCCGTACGCCACCTTGGCCGAGGCCGTCGGAGCCGGGGTCCAGGACCACGACCGCAAGGAAAGCAGCGCCGCATGACCGCCATCACCCCCTTCGGCGCCCGGCTGCACGAGGCGCTGCGCACCCGCGGCCCCCTCTGCGTCGGGATCGACCCGCACGCCTCCCTGCTCAAGGACTGGGGGCTGGACGACGACGTCGCCGGCCTGGAGCGGTTCAGCCGCACCACCGTGGAGGCCCTCGCCGACCGGGTCGCCGTCCTCAAGCCCCAGTCCGCCTTCTTCGAACGCTTCGGCTCGCGCGGCGTCGCCGTGCTGGAGAAGACGGTCGAGGAGGCGCGCGCCGCGGGCGCCCTGGTGCTGATGGACGCCAAGCGCGGCGACATCGGCTCCACCATGGGCGCGTACGCCGCGGCCTATCTGGACCCCTCGTCGCCGCTCTTCTCGGACGCGGTCACCCTCTCGCCGTACCTCGGCTTCGGTTCGCTGCGCCCGGCGCTGGACGCCGCCGCCGCGTCCGGTGCGGGCGTCTTCGTGCTCGCGCTCACCTCGAACGCGGAGGGCGCCGAGGTCCAGCGGGCCACCGCCGCCGACGGCCGTCCGCTCGCCCAGGTGATGCTCGACCACATGGCGGCGGAGAACGTGGACGCCTGGCCGCTGGGCTCGGTCGGCGCGGTCGTGGGCGCCACCCTCGCCGACGCCGGCGTGAACCTCGCGATCAACGGTCCGCTGCTCGCGCCGGGCATCGGGGCGCAGGGCGCCACCCCGGCGGACGTCCCCCGGGTCTTCGGCTCGGTGGCCGGCAACGTGGTCCCGAGCGTCAGCCGGGGCGTCCTGCGGCACGGCCCGGACGCGGCGGCCCTGCGCGAGTCCGCGGCCCGCTTCGCCGAGGAGTGCCGGGCGGCCGTCTCGGGCGCGTAGGCACCCTCCCGCGGGACGGACCGCCGGACGCTTCGACTCCGCATAGGTGTAGCGAACAGCGGTTCTTCCGTGCTCACCAGCGGGTCTTCCGCGAAAGCGCTGCTGACGGCGAGTTGGCAGAATCTTGACGAAAATCGCGGGCGATATGCCGCAAAAGTCCTGGTCGGTCGATGCTGACCAGGACTTTTCGTCTGTTCTCGCTGACTGGAGCGGTGTGGCCCGCTAGTCTCCGTCGAGAGCGCACGAGCATCCGTGCCCGTCGCTCGCCTGGTGTGGGGCGACTAGCTTCCTCACCGGTCCGTATCCGACAGTTCGACATCCGAGGTGACGTAGGCGTGGCTCTTCCGCCCCTTACCCCTGAACAGCGCGCAGCCGCGCTCGAAAAGGCCGCCGCGGCTCGCCGGGAGCGGGCCGAGGTCAAGAATCGACTCAAGCACTCCGGCGCCTCGCTCCACGAGGTCATCAAGCAGGGTCAGGAAAACGACGTCATCGGAAAGATGAAGGTCTCCGCCCTGCTGGAGTCCCTCCCGGGCGTGGGCAAGGTCCGCGCCAAGCAGATCATGGAACGACTCGGCATCTCCGAGAGCCGCCGCGTGCGCGGTCTCGGCTCCAACCAGATCGCCTCCCTGGAGCGCGAGTTCGGCGGCGGCCCCGCCTGACGTTCCGCGCGTGTCCCGGGGCGGCGGTCCCGGGCACTCCGCGGAACCTGGATAATCGCTGCATGGCAGCAGAAGTACGTCCGCGGCTGACCGTGCTCTCCGGCCCCTCAGGGGTCGGTAAGAGCACGGTCGTCGCGCATATGCGCAAGGTCCACCCCGAGGTCTGGCTCTCGGTGTCGGCCACCACCAGGAAGCCGCGCCCCGGCGAGCGCCACGGCGTCCAGTATTTCTTCGTCACCGACGACGAGTTCGACAAGATGATCGCCAACGGCGAGCTGCTGGAGTGGGCCACCTTCGCCGGCAACCGCTACGGCACCCCGCGGCAGGCCGTCATGGAGCGGCTGGAGGCGGGCGAGCCCGTGCTGCTGGAGATCGACCTCCAGGGCGCCCGCCAGGTCAAGGAGTCCCTCGCGGACTCCCGGCTGGTCTTCCTCGCCCCGCCCAGCTGGGACGAGCTGGTGCGCCGCCTCACCGGCCGGGGCACCGAGTCGGCCGAGGTCATCGAGGAGCGGTTGGCCGCCGCCCGGGTGGAGCTGGCGGCCGAATCGGAGTTCGACACGACCCTGGTCAACACCTCCGTCGAGGACGTGGCGCGCGAGCTGCTAGCCTTGGTGGCGGTGTCATCCGGCGAGTGATTCGCCGGAGCCGCGCGGAAGCTCCCCACGTCACTGAAGTGACCGTCCCGGCGCTCCCCGCGGTGTCGACGTCCATCGAACTTTTCCCTCTTTCGGAAGGTAGAGCGTGTCCTCTTCCATCACTGCGCCCGAGGGCATCATCAACCCGCCGATCGACGAGCTGCTGGAGGCCACGGACTCCAAGTACAGCCTCGTGATCTACGCGGCCAAGCGTGCGCGTCAGATCAACGCGTACTACTCGCAGCTCGGCGAGGGCCTGCTGGAGTACGTCGGTCCGCTCGTCGACACCCACGTCCACGAGAAGCCGCTGTCGATCGCGCTGCGTGAGATCAACGCAGGCCTGCTGACCTCCGAGGCCATCGAAGGCCAGGCGTAAGCACCGCTCCGCCCCGGCGGATCCATGCGTTCACCACAGACCCGGCGGCACGTCCGCCGGGTCTGTGGTGTGTCATAGGAGCTGCCGGTAGGAGTTCGGGGAGAGGCGGGAGATGGCCGTGAACGCATCGGACGGGTCGGACGGGTCGGGCAAGCCGAAGGTGGTGCTGGGGGTCAGCGGGGGCATCGCCGCCTACAAGGCGTGCGAGCTGCTGCGCCGGCTCACCGAGTCGGGCCACGACGTACGGGTGGTGCCGACCGCTTCGGCGCTGCGGTTCGTCGGCGCCCCGACCTGGTCCGCGCTCTCGGGCCACCCGGTCTCCGCTGAGGTCTGGTCCGAGGTGCACGAGGTTCCGCACGTACGGATCGGCCAGGGCGCCGACCTCGTCGTGGTGGCGCCCGCCACCGCCGACCTGCTCGCCAAGGCCGCCCACGGCCTCGCCGACGACCTGCTGACGAACACCCTGCTGACCGCCCGCTGTCCGGTGGTCTTCGCCCCCGCGATGCACACCGAGATGTGGGAGCACCCGGCGACCCGGGAGAACGTGGCCACGCTCCGCCGCCGCGGCGCCGTCGTCATCGAGCCCGCGGTCGGCCGCCTCACCGGCGTCGACACCGGCAAGGGCCGGCTGCCCGACCCGGTCGAGATCTTCGAGGCGTGCCGGCGCGTGCTGGCGCGCGGCGCCGCCGCGCCCGACCTGGTGGGCCGGCACGTGGTGGTCAGCGCGGGCGGCACCCGGGAGCCGCTGGACCCGGTGCGCTATCTGGGCAACCGCTCCTCCGGCCGGCAGGGGTACGCCCTGGCGCGTACGGCCGCCGCCCGGGGCGCCCGGGTCACGCTGGTCGCCGCGAACGCCGCGCTGCCCGACCCGGCGGGCGTCGACGTCGTCCACGTCGACACCGCCCTGCACCTGCGCGACGCCGTGCTGAAGGCCGCGGCGGACGCGGACGCCGTCGTGATGGCCGCGGCGGTCGCCGACTTCCGCCCCGCCGCGTACGCCAGCGGCAAGATCAAGAAGAAGGACGGCCGGGACCCGGAGCCGGTCGCCCTGGTCCGCAACCCCGACGTCCTCGCCGAGCTCTCCGCCGATCGGCCCCGGGCCGACCAGGTGATCGTGGGCTTCGCCGCGGAGACGGACGACGTGCTCGCCAACGGCCGCGAGAAGCTGCGCCGCAAGGGCTGCGACCTCCTGGTGGTCAACGAGGTGGGGGAGCGCAAGACCTTCGGGGCCGCGGAGAGCGAAGCGGTCGTCCTGGCGGCCGACGGCGGCGAGACGCCGGTGCCGTACGGCCCCAAGGAGGCCCTGGCCGACACGGTCTGGGACCTCGTGGTGCCCCGACTGGGGTGACATCGTGCCCCGAGTTGGGTGATTCCACGCCATGTCGCCGCGGCCCCGGCGGCCCCGGGGTCGCGGTGCATCGCGCACGACAAAGTGGCCCAAAAGTGGTGTTTCTCTCGATGAAATCCTGCTATCGCCCGCGTTTCCCGCCTTATCTCTGCTGGTGAATCGGCCACCGCGGCACAACCGCAAAAATGAGACAGGTGGACCATGTGTGCGAGACGGTGGATAAACTGGTCGGCGGAGCGTCGCGGGGCCGCAGCCCCCTGCCGGTCCACCCATGATCAGCCAGCAGCCGCTGCAACCCCAGGGAGCGATGTGTCCCGCCGTCTTTTCACCTCGGAATCCGTGACCGAGGGTCACCCCGACAAGATCGCAGACCAGATCAGCGACACCATTCTCGACGCCCTCCTCACCCAGGACCCGACCTCGCGCGTCGCCGTCGAGACCCTGATCACCACCGGACTGGTGCACGTCGCCGGTGAGGTCACCACCAAGGCATACGCGGACATTCCGACGCTCGTGCGCAACCGGATCCTGGACATCGGGTACGACTCCTCCAAGAAGGGCTTCGACGGCGCGTCCTGCGGCGTCTCCGTGTCGATCGGCGCCCAGTCGCCCGACATCGCGCAGGGCGTGGACACCGCCTACGAGTCCCGGGTCGAGGGGGCCGCCGCGAGCGGCGACGTGGACGAGCTGGACCGACAGGGCGCCGGCGACCAGGGCCTGATGTTCGGCTACGCCTGCGACGAGACCCCGGAGCTCATGCCGCTCCCCATCCACCTCGCCCACCGGCTCTCCCGCCGGCTGTCCGAGGTGCGCAAGAACGGGACCATCCCCTACCTGCGTCCCGACGGCAAGACGCAGGTGACCATCGAGTACGACGGCGACAAGGCCGTCCGCCTCGACACCGTCGTGGTGTCCTCGCAGCACGCCTCCGACATCGACCTGGACTCGCTGCTCGCGCCCGACATCCGCGAGTTCGTCGTCGAGCACGTGCTCAAGCAGCTCGTGGAGGACGGCATCAAGCTGGACACCGAGGGCTACCGCCTGCTGGTGAACCCCACCGGTCGCTTCGAGATCGGCGGCCCCATGGGCGACGCCGGCCTGACCGGTCGCAAGATCATCATCGACACGTACGGCGGCATGGCCCGCCACGGCGGCGGCGCCTTCTCCGGCAAGGACCCGTCCAAGGTGGACCGCTCGGCCGCGTACGCGATGCGCTGGGTCGCGAAGAACGTCGTGGCCGCCGGCCTCGCCGCCCGCTGCGAGGTCCAGGTCGCGTACGCGATCGGCAAGGCCGAGCCGGTCGGCCTCTTCGTCGAGACCTTCGGCACCGCCACGGTCGACGTGGACAAGATCGAGCAGGCCATCGGCCAGGTCTTCGACCTGCGTCCGGCCGCCATCATCCGCGACCTCGACCTGCTGCGGCCGATCTACGCCCAGACCGCCGCCTACGGTCACTTCGGCCGTGAGCTGCCCGACTTCACCTGGGAGCGCACGGACCGCACCGCGGCCCTGCGCGCGGCGGCCGGCCTGTAACCCACCGGCCCCCGCCTGAAGCACCCCGGACCCCGGCTCTCTCGAAGGAGCCGGGGTCCGGCCTTGTGCTCGGCGGGCGCCCGCTGTCGGTGGCGTCTGGTAGGAAAGTCGGTGTGAGCAGCGACGATGAGCGGACGCCGGAGCCCGAAGGCCGGGGGCCCGAGCAGCTTGCGCTCATTCGGGAGACCGTGCGCCGGGCCAAGGTGCCGAAGGCCAAGCCCCGGACCTGGCGCGGCGCCGCGCTCGCGGAGGAGCTGCCGGTCGCCCGGGTGCTGGTCAACAAGGGCGTGCTCCACCTCGACCAGTACTTCGACTACGCCGTGCCCCTGGAGTTGGACGCCGAGGCGCAGCCGGGTGTGCGGGTGCGGGTGCGCTTCGGCGCCGGCGCGCGCCGGGTGCGCGAGGGCCGGCGCGAGGGCGGCGGGCTGATCGACGGCTTCGTCATCGAGCGGCGGGCCGCCACGGACTACGGCGGGGCGCTCGCCGCCCTCGCCTCCGTCGTGTCGCCCGAGCCGGTGCTCGGCCCCCGGACGCTGGAGCTGGCCCGGGCGATCGCCGATCGGTATGCGGGCTCGTTGGCGGACGTGGTGCAGCTCGCCGTGCCGCCGCGCAACGCCCGCGCCGAGGGGCGGCCGTCGCCCGATCCGCTGCCGCCGCCCGGCCCGCCGGAGCCCGGCACCTGGCGGCGGTACGGCGCGGGGGAGGCGTTCTTGCGGGCGCTGGCGGCCGGCGGCACCCCGCGCGCGGTGTGGACGGCCCTGCCCGGCCCGCACTGGCCCGACGAGCTCGCCCGCGCCGTGGTGGCGACGCTCGCCTCCGGGCGGGGCGCGCTGGTGGTCGTGCCCGACGGCCGGCGGGCCGCCCGGGTGGACGCCGCGCTCACGGCCCTCCTCGGCGAGGGCCGGCACTCGGTGCTGACCGCGGAGTCCGGGCCCGAGAAGCGCTACCGCCAGTGGCTCGCCGTCCTGCGCGGATCCGTACGGGCCGTGGTCGGCACCCGCGCCGCGATGTACGCCCCCGTGCGCGACCTCGGTCTGGTCGCCGTCTGGGACGACGGGGACTCCAGCCACAGCGACGACAACGCCCCCTTCCCGCACGTCCGCGAGGTCCTGGAGCTGCGCGCCGCCCACGAGTCGTGCGGCTTCCTGCTCGGGGCCACCGCGTGCACGGTGGAGGCGGCCCAGCTGGTGGAGAGCGGCTGGGCCAGGCCGTTGACGGCGGACCGCGAGCAGGTCCGGACCACGGCCCCCCTCGTGCGCACCGTCGGCGACGAGGAGCTGGCCCGGGACGGGGCCGCCCGCGCGGCCCGGCTGCCCTCGCTGGCCTGGCAGGTCGTACGGGACGGGCTGCGCAGCGGCCCGGTGCTGGTGCAGGTGCCCCGGCGCGGCTACGTCCCCAGGCTGGCCTGCGAGCGCTGTCGCACTCCCGCCCGCTGCCGGCACTGCTCCGGCCCGCTCCAGGCGCCCGGGGAGCGGGACCTGAGCTGTCGCTGGTGCGGGCGGGACGCCGCCGACTGGCACTGCGTCGCCTGCGGGAGCACCCGGCTGCGGGCCCGCGTGGTGGGGGCCCGGCGCACCGCGGAGGAGCTGGGGCGGGCCTTTCCCGCGGTGCCCGTGCGCACCTCGGGCCGGGACCACGTCCTGGACGCCGTCCCGGGCCGCCCTGCGCTCGTCGTCAGCACGCCGGGCGCCGAGCCCGTCGCCGACGGCGGGTACGCGGCGGCGCTGCTCCTCGACGGCTGGGCGATGCTCGGCCGGCCGGACCTGCGCTCGTCGGAGGAGGCGCTGCGGCGCTGGATAGACGCCGCGTCGTTGGTGCGCGGCCAGGGGGAGGGCGGCACGGTCGTGGTCGTCGCCGAGCCCACGGCCCGCGCGGTGCAGGCGCTGGTGCGCTGGGACCCGGTCGGGCACGCCCAGCGGGAGCTGGCCGAGCGTGCCGAGCTGGGGTTCCCCCCGGTCTCCCGGATGGCGTCGGTGAGCGGCCGGGCCGATGCGGTGGACGCGTTCGTCGCGGCGGCCGAACTGCCCGTCGAAGCGGAGGTCCTGGGGCCGGTGCCGCTGCCGGCGCCGCCGCCCGGGCGGCCCCGGCGGCCGGGGGACCCGCCCGTCGGGGAGTCGTGGACCCGGGCGCTGCTGCGGGTGCCCCCGGGCCGCGGGGCCGCCCTCGCCGCCGCCCTCAAGGCCGCCCAGGCGGTCCGTACGGCCCGCGGCGGACCGGACCAGGTCCGGATCCGCATCGACCCGCCGGACATCGGTTGAGGGCACCGCGGTGCCGCGGTGCCGCGCTGCGCGTCAGCCGTTGCGGGGGCTCGGGAAGGCGCTCGGGCGGGCCTCGTCGTGTCGGGCTGCGTGATTGGCTGCGTGGTTGGCCGGGTGAGTGGCCGCGTGGTTGGCGACGGTCGGCTGCGGCGGCATGCTCCGGGCCGCGGGCACGGCCGCGGGCAGCCCGCCCGTCGGCAGGGTGCGCGTCGTCGTCGGCTCCGCGGAGCGGTCCGCGTCCGGCGCGACCGCGGGCGGAGTGGTGCGCCGCGCTCCGTAACGGCGGTGAACGGCCTGCTTGGTGACCCCGAGCGCGGAGCCCACCGCGTCCCACGAGAAGCCCAGCGAGCGGTCGAAGTCCACCGCCGCGGTCACCAGCGTCTCGACGCTGTCCCGCAGCTCCTGGGCGAGCCGGACGGTGGGGGCCGGGGCCCGGCCGTAGACGACGAAGCCGGTGGAGGGACCGGTGCGCCGTGGACGATAGACGTTGCCCAGCTGAGCAGTGAGCGTGCGCAGCGCGTCCACCTGCCGGCGGACCCGCTCGATGTCGCGCACCAACAGGTGCAGGCTCGCCCGAGCTTGGGCGTCGTGGGTTGCGTGGTCGGCCATCGGGAAGCCTCTCGAACCGGCGTTGAAAGGGGGCCGGGCCGCGCCCTGGCGGCCCACTGCGCCGGGCTCCGGCAAACCGCGCGGGCGAGCCGGAGACCGGTCAATCTCACTTGACCAACGCCGCACCCGTCGATGTGGTCACGCTGCGGGGGCGTGGGTGCACGCATTCAGGGCGCGTGGGATTCCATACGCCCCCTGAGTCCGTCCCCCGGGCCGCGCCCCGGACGGTCGCCGCGGTTTCGCCGTGCGGCGCGCTGAGTGATCGCGTCTGCGGCCCGTCTGTGGCTGTTCGCGCAGTTCCCCGCGCCCCCAAAAGCCTCGACCTCAGCCCGCAGACAAACGACGGGGGCAGCACATCAGGGGCGCTGGGGGTCCCACCACGCCCTCTGGGCGTAGGGGGCGGAACTGCGCGACAAGCCACAGACGGGCCGCAGACGCCACGATTCAGCGCGCCGCACGGCGAAACCGCGGCTGGAGGGCGCACCGGCAACCGCCCTGCCTACACTGGTGCGCTGCTCATTGCGCACAGCCCGTACCGCCGCCCGTACAGCCGAGAGGCAGTCAGCCACCCATGAAGCTCGTCTTCGCAGGCACCCCCGAAGTCGCCGTACCCGCTCTGGACGCCCTCATCGCCTCCGAGCGGCACGAGGTGGCCGCCGTCGTCACCCGGCCCGATGCGCCCGCCGGCCGCGGTCGGCGCCTGGTCGCCAGCCCGGTCGCGCAGCGCGCCGAGGAGGCGGGCATCGAGGTGCTGAAGCCGGCCAAGCCGCGTGACGAGGACTTCCTCGCCCGGCTGCGCGAGATCGGCCCCGACTGCTGCCCCGTCGTCGCCTACGGCGCGCTGCTGCCCCGGGTCGCCCTCGACGTCCCCGCGCACGGCTGGGTGAACCTCCACTTCTCGCTGCTGCCGGCGTGGCGGGGCGCGGCCCCCGTCCAGCACGCCGTGATCGCCGGCGACGAGATGACCGGCGCGGCCACCTTCCTCATCGAGGAGGGGCTGGACTCCGGGCCCGTGTACGGGGTGGTCACCGAGCGGATCCGGCCCAGCGACACCAGCGGGGACCTGCTCACCCGGCTCGCCTTCGCCGGCGCCGGGCTGCTGAGCGCCACCATGGACGGCATCGAGGACGGCTCGCTGAAGGCGGTGCCCCAGCCCGCGGACGGCGTCTCCCACGCCCCGAAGATCACCGTCGAGGACGCCCTCGTCGACTTCCGGGCCCCGGCCCTGCGGGTGGACCGCGTCGTCCGCGGCTGCACCCCGGCGCCCGGCGCGTGGACCGTCTTCCGCGGCGAGCGGCTGAAGCTGGTCTCGGTGCGCCTGGTGCCCGACCGCACGGACCTCGCCCCGGGCGAGCTGGCGGCCACCAAGAACGCCGTGCACGTGGGCACCGGCTCGTACGCCGTGGAGCTGCTGTGGGTCAGGCCGCAGGGCAAGAAGCCGATGGCCGCCGCCGACTGGGCCCGCGGGGTGCGGATCGCCCCCGGGGAGACGCTCGGCGCCCCCGCGGCCTCCTGACCGACCGCGGTCTCCTGACCGCCCCGCACCGCCCGGCCCCGGCCGCCGCCGGAACGTACGCTGGACGGGCGGCGCACGCGCGTCGCCCCTGTGAGAACCCATGAACCACCCTTGATCAGCGGAGCACCTTTGAACGACCAGGCACGCCCCAGCAGGGGCCGCCGCCCCGGACCCGACAAGCGCTACCGACGCCCGGTGAAGGACCCCGTGCGGTTCCTCGCCTTCGAGGCGCTGCGCGCGGTGGACGAGCGGGACGCGTACGCGAACCTCGTCCTGCCGCCGCTGCTGCGCAAGGCCCGGGAGAAGGACGGGTTCGACGCCCGGGACGCGGCGCTGGCCACCGAGTTGGTGTACGGCACCCTGCGCCGCCAGGGCACGTACGACGCGATCGTCGCGGACTGCGTCGATCGCCCGCTGCGCGAGGTCGACCCGCCGGTGCTGGACGTGCTCTCGCTCGGCGTCCACCAGCTCCTGGGCACCCGGATCCCGAGCCACGCGGCCGTGTCGGCGAGCGTGGAGCTGGCCCGGGTGGTGCTCGGCGACGGGCGCGCCAAGTTCGTCAACGCGGTCCTGCGCAAGGTCGCTCGCGACGACCTGGACACCTGGGTGCAGCGGGTGGCCCCGCCGTACGACGAGGACCCCGAGGACCACCTCGCCGTGGTGCACTCGCACCCCCGGTGGATCGTCTCCGCGCTGTGGGACTCCCTCGGCGGGGGCCGCGCCGGGATCGAGGACCTGCTGGCGGCGGACAACGAACGCCCGGAGGTGACCCTGGTCGCCCGCCCAGGCCGGGCCACCACCGACGAGCTGCTCGCCGAGGAGGCGGCCGTCCCCGGGCGCCTGTCCCCGTACGCCGTGCGGCTGGCGGAGGGCGGCGAGCCCGGCGCGGTGGCCGCGGTGCGCGAGGGGCGCGCCGGAGTCCAGGACGAGGGCAGCCAGTTGGTCGCCGTCGCCCTGGCCAACGCCCCCGTCGAAGGCTCCGACGCCCGCTGGCTCGACGGCTGCGCCGGCCCGGGCGGCAAGGCGGCCCTGCTCGCCGCGCTGGCCGCCGAGCGCGGCGCCTTCCTGCTGGCGGCCGAGAAGCAGCCGCACCGCGCCGGGCTGGTGGCGCGGGCCCTCGCCGGCAACCCCGGCCCGTACGAGGTCGTCGTCGCCGACGGCACCCGCCCGGCGTGGCGGCCCGGCAGCTTCGACCGGGTCCTGGTCGACGTCCCCTGCTCCGGCCTCGGCGCGCTGCGCCGTCGCCCGGAGGCCCGCTGGCGCCGCCGCCCCGAGGACCTGGAGGGTTTCGCCCCGCTCCAGCGCGGCCTGTTGCGCGAGGCGCTGGCGGCGGTGCGCGTCGGCGGGGTCGTCGGCTACGCGACCTGCTCGCCGCACCTCGCCGAGACCCGGGTGGTCGTCGACGACGTGCTGCGCGGGCGCGGCGGCGGGGCGCCCGTCCGGGCCGAGTGGGTGGACGCCCGGCCCCTGATGCCGGGGGTGCCGGAGCTAGGCGAGGGCCCCGACGTCCAGCTCTGGCCGCATCGGCACGGCACGGACGCGATGTACCTGGCGCTGCTGCGGCGCACCGGCTGACCGGACCGACCCGGTCGGCGGGGGAGCTTTTCGGACACCCCCGCTCCCACGGAGCGGGGCGAAAGGTCGGGAATGCGGGGACTGTTCCCCGGCGGGGTCTCGCCGTTCACCGTTCGACCGGTACCGGAAACCGGACGGAGGCGGGGAAGCGCCGCGGGACGTGGCAGGCTTGGGCCATGGCCGTACAGATCAACCCCAGCATCCTCTCCGCGGACTTCGCCCACCTGGCGGACGAGGCGCGGGCCGTCTCCGGCGCCGACTGGCTCCACGTCGACGTCATGGACAACCACTTCGTGCCCAACCTGACCCTGGGCGTACCGGTCGTGGAGTCCCTGAGCCGGGCCACGGACACCCCGCTGGACTGCCATCTGATGATCGCGGACCCCGATCGCTGGGCGCCCCAGTACGTCGAGGCCGGCGCCGGGTCCGTGACCTTCCACGTCGAGGCCGCAGCCGCCCCCGTACGGCTCGCGCGGGAGATCCGCGCCAAGGGCGCCCGGGCCTCGATGGCGCTGAAGCCGGCGACCCCGATCGAGCCGTACGAGGACCTGCTCCCCGAACTCGACATGGTGCTGATCATGACCGTCGAGCCGGGCTTCGGCGGCCAGGCGTTCCTCGACATCATGCTCCCCAAGATCCGCCGCACCCGTGAGCTGATCGGCAAGCACGGCCTCGACCTGTGGCTCCAGGTCGACGGCGGGGTCGCCGACTCCACCATCGAGCGGTGCGCCGAGGCCGGGGCGGACGTCTTCGTCGCCGGCTCCGCGGTGTACGGGGCGGACGACCCCGCCGCCGCGGTGCGCGCCCTGCGGGCAAAGGCCGAACAGACCGTCGCGACGACGGCCTGGGGCTGCGCACACTGAGCAGGACGTCCAGCGACGTCGGGTCGGAGCGCGGCGGAACCCCGCCCGCACCGACCAGGACCACCACCCCGGTGATCACGCCCAGCGACGGCGGGGCGACAGACAAGTGAACTCGGCCCGACCGGGCTGATCAACATCCGTCGGATCTGACAGGATGACGGATCCGAAGTGTGAACAGCAGTGAGGAGATCGCGGTGTCTGCTAGGTCGGCGGGACGATCTGCCCTGCGGATGGGACCCGCGGAGCTCGTGCAGGCGGCGGCCATGGCGCGCCGCTTCTACCTGGAGGGCAAGTCCAAGATCCAGATCGCGGAGGAGTTCGGCGTCAGCCGCTTCAAGGTGGCGAGGGTGTTGGAGACGGCGCTGGAGCGCGATCTCGTGCGCATCGAGATCCGCGTCCCCGCCGAGTTGGACGCCGAGCGCTCCGACGCGCTCCGCGCCCGGTTCGGGCTGCGGCACGCCGTCGTCGTCGAGTCGCCGGCGGAGGCCGACGAATCGCCCGATCCGGAGAACCTGGGCGAGGTGGCCGCGGACCTGTTGGGCGAGTTGGTGACCGAGGGCGACGTGCTGGGGTTGGCCTGGGGCCGCTCCACCATCCACATGGCCGCGGCGCTCGACCGGTTGCCGCCGTGCACCGTCGTCCAACTCACCGGCGTGTACGACGCGGGCACCGCGGAGCGCGGGTCGGTGGAGGCGGTGCGCCGCGCCGCCCAGGTATCCGGCGGCGACGCCCACCCGATCTACGCGCCGATGCTGCTACCCGACGCGGCCACCGCCGCCGCGCTGCGCCACCAGACGGGCATCGCCCGCGCCTTCGAGTACTTCGACAAGGTCACGGTTGCGGCCGTCTCCATCGGTTCGTGGGAGGCGGGCATCTCCACCGTCCACGACATGCTCTCCGAGGACGAGCGCGCCCGGTACGCCTCCTACGGCGTGGCCGCCGAGATGTCGGCGCACCTCTTCGACCGGGACGGCCGCCGCGTGGGGCGCGACCTCGGCGAGCGGTGCATCACGGTCGAGGCCGACCGGCTGCGCCGCATCCCCGAGGTGGTGGCGATCGCCGGCGGGCAGCGCAAGGCGGAGGCCATCGGTGCGGTGCTCCGCTCGGGACTCGTCACCAGCCTGGTCACCGACACCGCCGCCGCCGACCTGCTGATGTCGGCGCCGCCCGGGCTGCGCCCGGCGCTGGAGCGGGCCGACCCGGACGCCTAGCCGACGACGCCCCGGCCGCGCCGGCCCGTACCACCGAGGAATCGTTCATCCTCGGGTGTGCGGACCGGGTCCGCCCGGCCGGGGCGTCGGTGCGTGCCGGGGCCTATCCGGCCGGTCGCTCCAGGGTGATCGCCGTCATCACGTGC
This sequence comes from Streptomyces sp. NPDC047315, assembly GCF_040643215.1. Taxonomy (NCBI): domain Bacteria; kingdom Bacillati; phylum Actinomycetota; class Actinomycetes; order Kitasatosporales; family Streptomycetaceae; genus Streptomyces; species Streptomyces sp. NPDC047315. The sequence goes on from NZ_JBEYTZ010000023.1 coordinate 83,588, forward strand.
TGGGCGTCCGCGGCCCAGCGTCCGTTGAGGGTGGTCAGGGGCTCGCCGTGGACCCGGGGAGCGGGGACGAGGATGCTGGCGGTGAAGGTGCCGTCGGGGGAGAAGCTCACCCGGGCGTCCTGGAAGCCCAACCACCGCCGCGCGAGCGGGTACCAGACCTTGTAGACGGACTCCTTGGCGCTGAACAGCAGCCGGTCCCAGGAGGTGCCGTCGGCGTCCGGCAACTGCGCCAGCAGGGGCAGTTCCTCCGGGAGCGAGATCGTCTCCAGCACGCCCTCGGGCAGCGCGTCGTTCGGCTCCGCGTCGATGCCCACCGCGGTGCACTCGCTGACCCGCGCAACGGCGGCGGCCCGGTAGCCGGCGCAGTGGGTCATGCTCCCCACGACGCCCGCCGGCCACCCCGGGGCGCCGCGCTCGTCCGGCAGCAGCGGCACGGGGGACTGCCCGATGGCCGCCAGGGCGTCCCTGGCCAGTGCGCGGACCGTGGTGAACTCCGCTCGGCGCTTGTCCACGGCCCGTTCGATGACGGCCTGCTCCTGGGGGAACAGGCTGATGTCGAGACGGTCGCTGAACGACTGCGCCGAGCGCACCGAGGCCGGCAGTATCGTCTCGATCACGCGGTGAACCCTTCCGGTCGGGGGACGATCTGTCGGGCCAGGTCGGAGCGGAGGCCGAAGCGGCGCCACTCGCGCGGATAGCCGAGCGACACCTCTTCGAAGGGGACGCCGTCGTAGACCGTGCTGCGGGGGATGTGCAGATGCCCGTAGACGGACGCGTGCACGTCGAAGCGGGTGTGCCAGTCGGCCGTGCGCACCGTGCCGCACCACTGGACGAACTCCTGGTGCGTCATGATCTCGGTGGGGCGCCGCACCAGCGGCCAGTGGTTGACCAGGACCAGCGGGAGGTCCCCGGCCACCTCCTCAAGCCGTTGCTCGGAGTAGGCCACCCGGGCCGCGCACCAGTCCTGACGGCTCGGGTAGGGGTCGGGGTGGAGGTAGTACTCGTCGGTGCACACGATCCCGGCCTCGTGCGCCTTGGCCAGCGACTCCTCGCGGGTCGTGGTCCCGGGCGCCAGGAAGGTGTAGTCGTACAGCAGGAACAGCGGGGCGATCCGCACCGGTCCGCCCGGGCCCGTCCACACGGGGTAGGGGTCCTCGGGGGTCAGGACGCCGAGTCGGCGGCACATGGCCACCAGCGCCTCGTAGCGCTCCACGCCGCGCCGCTGGTCGGGGTCGCGCTGGACGGTCCACAGTTCGTGGTTGCCCGGCACCCAGATCACCTGGGCGAACCGGTCCCGCAGCAGGGTCAGGGCCCACTCGACGTCGGCCATCAGCTCACCGACGTCGCCGGCGACGATCAGCCAGTCGTCGGGCGACTCCGGTTTCAGCGCGGCCACGATGTCGCGGTTCTCGGCGTAGGAAATGTGCAGGTCGCTGATTGCTCGCAAGGCTCTCTCGGCACTCACCACGCGGTCAGACTAGGTCAGGAGTGATGGGAAAACGAGTGTGTCCCGCAACGACCGGACGGCCGCGCGGCGCCCCGCGCCAGCCCTGCGCGGCCCCCTCGCCGGCCCCCGAAGTGCTTCCTCGCCGGCCCCGCGCGGATCCGGCGTCGACGGCTTGCGCACCCCGTGGCGCGTTCTCGGTCGTTCGCTGTCGCGTTCGACCTCGGGTAACCTTTTGACGTAAGGCAGGCCCACCGTCTGCAACAACAGCCCCCGTCCCTCCCCTGGAGGAAAGCACGAAGCGGGGGTTCTTTGTTGTGTCGTTCGAGGTAGTGACCTGCACCGTTTCGCGTGAAAATGTGAGACTTATGCGTTTTCTTGAGCCCGGTACGGGGCGCCATGTGGAGAGTTCGCCGGTTCCCTACGACTTGACGTACGACGACGTGTTCATGGTGCCCCGGCGCTCCGCCGTCGGCTCCCGCCAGGCGGTCGACCTGTCGACCCCGGACGGCACCGGCACCACCATCCCCCTCGTCGCCGCGAACATGACCGCCATCGCCGGTCGACGGATGGCGGAGACCCTGGCGCGCCGCGGCGGGCTCACCGTCATCCCCCAGGACATCCCGATCGACGTCGTCACGGACGTCGTCGCCTGGGTCAAGGCCCGCCACCTGGTCTTCGACACCCCGATCGTGCTCACCCCGCACCAGACCGTCGCCGACGCGCTGGCCCTGCTGCCCAAGCGGGCGCACGAGGCCGGTGTCGTGGTGGACGAGGACCACCGCCCGATAGGCGTCGTCACGGACGCCGACCTGACCGGCGTCGACCGCTTCACCCAGCTCTCCGAGGTGATGTCGCGCGACCTCGTGCTGCTGCACGCGGACATCGACCCGCGCGAGGCGTTCAACCACCTCGACGGCGCCAACCGCCGCTACACCCCCGCCGTGGACGAGGACGGCCGGCTCGTCGGCATCCTCACCCGCAAGGGCGCCCTGCGCGCCACCCTGTACACCCCGGCCGTGGACGCCCAGGGCCGGCTGCGGATCGCCGCCGCCGTCGGCATCAACGGCGACGTGGCGGGCAAGGCCAAGCAGCTGCTGGACGCGGGCGTCGACACCCTCGTGGTGGACACCGCCCACGGCCACCAGGAGAGCATGATCCAGGCGATCAGGGCGGTCCGCTCGCTGGACCCGAAGGTCCCCGTCGTGGCGGGCAACATCGTCGCGGCCGAGGGCGTGCGCGACCTCGTCGAGGCGGGCGCCGACATCATCAAGGTCGGCGTGGGCCCCGGCGCCATGTGCACCACCCGGATGATGACCGGGGTCGGCCGGCCGCAGTTCTCCGCCGTCCTGGAGTGCGCCGCCGAGGCGAAGAAGTACGGCAAGCACGTCTGGGCCGACGGCGGCGTGCGCCACCCGCGCGACGTGGCGATGGCGCTGGCCGCCGGCGCGTCCAACGTCATGGTCGGCTCCTGGTTCGCCGGTACGCACGAGTCGCCGGGCGACCTCCAGCAGACCGCCGACGGACGTCCGTACAAGGAGTCCTTCGGCATGGCCTCCGCCCGCGCCGTGCGCAACCGCACCAGCGAGGAGTCCGCCTACGACCGCGCCCGCAAAGCCCTGTTCGAGGAGGGGATATCCACCTCGAAGATGTTCCTCGACCCGACGCGCCCCGGCGTGGAGGACCTGGTCGACTCGATCATCGCGGGCGTCCGCTCCTCCTGCACCTACGCCGGTGCCGGCACGCTGGAGGAGTTCGCCGAGCGCGCCGTCCTCGGCGTCCAGAGCGCCGCGGGCTACGCGGAGGGCAAGCCGCTGCACGCCAGCTGGACCTGAGCCGCACCGCACCCGACGGGCCCGGAGCAGTCCGGGCCCGTCGGGCTGTGCCGGGCCGCCGCCGGGGCGGGTCCTGCGGCCCGCCCCGGCGTGTTCTACTGCCGTCAGGCAAGCCCACCCAGCGAATGAAGAGTGAACCACCCGCCGTGCGACTCAACGATCTCGACGAACGCATCGTCCACGCCCTCGCCGAGGACGCCCGCCGCTCCTACGCCGACATCGGCGCCCTGGTCGGCCTCTCCGCCCCGGCCGTCAAGCGCCGGGTGGACCGACTGCGCGCGGTCGGCGCCATCACCGGCTTCACCGTACGGGTCGACCCCGCGGCGCTCGGCTGGGAGACGGAGGGCTTCATCGAGATCTACTGCCGCTCGAACACCTCGCCCGAGGCCATCGAACGCGGTCTGGAGCGCTACCCGGAAGTCGCGTCTGCCTCCACCGTCACCGGTGACGCGGACGCCGTCGTCCAGGTCTTCGCCGCCGACATGCGCCACTTCGAGCAGGTGCTGGAGCGCATCGCGGGCGAGCCGTTCGTGGAGCGCACCAAGTCGGTCCTGGTGCTCTCCCCGCTGCTGCGCCGCTACTCGGCGGATACGGGGGTTTCGCCGGCGACACCCCCGTATCCTCCGGCGACCCCGTGACCGCCCGCACCGACCGGGCGGCGTGAGCGGACCCCGTACGGTCAGAACGCGGGGCGCCAGGGCAGCACCCGGAAGCCGCCGGTGCCGGCCTTCGCCTGCTCGAACGGCGCGGAGCCCACGCACGCGGGCACGCTCCCCATCGCGACCGGGTCGCGAGGCCCAGTTGTAGCCGAGCCGGTCGGCGCCGCGGGCCGGCCGCTTAAGTGGCGTTTCACAAACGGTCCTTTCCCTGGCTGCCGACGGACCGCGGAACGAGCCCCCGCAAGCCGGTGCCGCTCCGCCCCGCCGGGTGGACGACGCCCACTCTCGCGTCGCCGAGCGGGCCGCGCATCCTGCCGCGGAACCACCCGTCGTCCGCCATCCGGCCGGGGCCAGCGGACGCCCGGTACGACCGTGGTCGGACCCCGCCGCCCCGCCCCGCGTCCGCCGCGCAACGAATCGCCGGCGAGCCCCGGAACGGCGCAACGAACAGGTCGGATGCGCGCAACGGTCACGCCTTGTCCCCGCGCGAGCCCGGACCGTACCGTCGTAGGCGTCCGCCACGTCCCTTCCGGGCGCTCGCGCACCACCCCGTACCACCGCGTTTGCCCGCAAGGAGCCCGTACCCCATGACGTCCACGGTCCCCACTGCCGTCCAGCACACCGACGCGCAGCCGCCGATCACCATGTTCGGGCCGGACTTCCCCTACGCGTACGACGACTTCCTGGCGCATCCGGCCGGGCTCGGGCAGGTGCCGGCGACCGAGCACGGCACCGAGGTGGCGGTCATCGGCGGCGGGCTGTCGGGCGTGGTGGCCGCGTACGAGCTGATGAAGATGGGGCTCAAGCCCGTCCTGTACGAGGCCGACCGGATCGGCGGACGGCTGCGGACCGTCGGCTTCGAGGGCTGCGACCCCGGGCTGAGCGCCGAGATGGGTGCGATGCGCTTCCCGCCGTCGTCGACCGCGCTCCAGCACTACGTCGACCTGGTGGGGCTGACGACCCGGCCGTTCCCCAACCCGCTGGCGCCCGGCACCCCTTCGACCGTGGTCGACCTGAAGGGCGAGAGCCACTACGCCGAGACCATCGACGACCTGCCGCAGGTCTACCGGGACGTCATGGACGCCTGGAACGCCTGTCTGGAGGAGGGCGCCGACTTCGCCGCCATGAACCGCGCCATGCGCGAGCGCGACGTGCCGAAGATCCGGGAGATCTGGGCGCGCCTGGTCGAGCAGTTGGACAACCAGACCTTCTACGGCTTCCTGTGCGCGTCGGAGGCGTTCCGGTCCTTCCGCCACCGGGAGATCTTCGGCCAGGTCGGCTTCGGCACCGGCGGTTGGGACACCGACTTCCCCAACTCCATCCTGGAGATCCTGCGGGTCGTCTACTCCGAGGCCGACGACCACCACCGCGGCATCGTGGAGGGCAGCCAGCAGCTTCCGCTGCGGCTGTGGGAGCGGGCGCCGGAGAAGATCGTGCACTGGCCGCAGGGCACCTCGCTGGCCTCGCTGCACGAGGGCGGCCACCGGCCGGCCGTGACCCGGCTCAACCGCACCGCGGGCAACGGGATCACCGTCACCGACGCCTCCGGCTCCATCCGCACCTACCGGGCCGCGATCTTCACCGCCCAGTCCTGGATGCTGCTCTCCAAGATCGCGTGTGACGACCGGCTCTTCCCGATCGACCACTGGACGGCGATCGAGCGCACCCACTACATGGAGTCCTCGAAGCTCTTCGTCCCGGTCGACCGGCCGTTCTGGCTGGACAAGGACGAGGTGACCGGCCGCGACGCCATGTCGATGACGCTGACCGACCGGATGACCCGCGGCACCTACCTGCTGGACGACGGCCCGGACCGGCCCGCCGTGATCTGCCTGTCGTACACCTGGTGCGACGACAGCCTCAAGTGGTTGCCGCTGTCCGCGAACGAGCGGATGGAGGTCATGTTGAACTCGCTCGGCGAGATCTACCCGAACGTCGACATCCGCAGCCACATCATCGGCGACCCGGTGACGGTGTCCTGGGAGAACGAGCCGTACTTCATGGGCGCGTTCAAGGCGAACCTGCCCGGCCACTACCGCTACCAGCGCCGGCTGTTCACCCACTTCATGCAGGACCGGCTGCCGGCGGACCAGCGCGGCATCTTCCTCGCGGGCGACGACATCTCCTGGACGGCGGGGTGGGCCGAGGGCGCCGTGCAGACCGCGCTGAACGCCGTGTGGGGCGTGATGCACCACTTCGGCGGGGCGAGCGACGCGGCGAACCCGGGGCCGGGCGACGTCTACGACGAGATCGCGCCGGTGGAACTGCCGGAGGACTGAAGCCCGGCGCCGGTGACCGCGTCCCACGCCGCGAGGGCGCGCCGCGCGATGCGCTCCACGTCCTCGCGCCGGGCCCCGTCGCGGGCCTGGACGGACATCCCCTGGAGCACGGCGGTGTAGAACTCCGCGATGCCCAGGGCGTCGGCGTCCGGCGGCAGTTCCCCCTCCCGCACGGCGCGTTCCAGCCGGTCCCGGAGCTGGTCCACCCCGGACCTGCGCCAGCCGGCGAGGTAGTCGCGCGCGGCGTCGTCGCCGGTGTTCGTGGCGGCCAGCACGATCATGCAGCCGGTGGGCCGGTCGCGGTCGGTGTACGCGCGGGCGTTGACGTGCAGGATCGCCGCGACGGCGTCGTACGCCGTGGGCTCCTCGGCCAGCGCCCGGGCGATCGGGGCGCCTTCGGTGGCGTCGTACAGCTCCACGGCCTCCCGGAACAGCTTCTCCTTGGAGCCGAAGGCGGCGTAGAGGCTGGGGGAGTTGATCCCCATGGCGGCGGTGAGGTCGGTCATCGAGGTCGCCTCGTAGCCGCGCCGCCAGAAGGTCTCCATCGCCCGGCCGAGGGCGACCGTCCGGTCGAAGCTCCTCGGCCGTCCCCGTCCCGCCATCGCGTGCCTCCTCGCGTGCGCCCGGGTCCGTCCCCGGCCATTTCTGTGTCGCTCGTTAAAAATATACCTTGACGTGCTCGAACGGCTGTGCTCGTATTTCTGTGTTGATCGATACGGAATTGGGGGCGCGAGATGAGCGCACTGTCGGGCAAGGCCGCCTTGGTGACGGGCGGCAGCAGGGGGATCGGGGCGGCGATCGTGCGCAGGCTGGCGCGCGACGGCGCCGACGTGGCGTTCACCTACGTGTCGGCGTCGAGCGCGGCCAGGGCGAAGGAGTTGGTCGCCGAGGTCGAGGCGCTGGGGCGGCGGGCGGTGGCCATCGAGTCGGACGCCGCACGGGCGGAGGCGGTCGCCGCGTCCGTCGCGCGCACAGTGGCGGAGTTCGGCCGGCTCGACGTCCTCGTCAACAACGCGGGCATCTTTCCCCACGGGCGGGTCGAGGACGTCACCGCCGAGGAGTTGGAGCGCGCCTTCGCGATCCACGCCAAGGCGCCGTTCGTCGCCGTCCAGGCGGCGCTGGAACACCTGCCGAGGGGCGGCCGGATCGTCAACATAGGCACCAACCTGGCGGACTTCGTGCCCTTCACCGGCATGGTGCTGTACACGATGACGAAGTCGGCGCTCACCGGGCTGACCCGGGCGCTCGCCCGGGAGCTCGGGCCGCGCGGCATCACGGTCAACGTGGTGCAGCCCGGGCCCACGGACACCGACATGAACCCGGCAGACGGCCCGGGGGCCGAGGGGTCCCGGCGGCTCACGGCGCTCGGCAGCTATCTGTCCGCTGACGACGTGGCCGAGGCCGTGGCGTACCTCGCGGGGCCTGGCGGACGGCTCGTCACGGGCACGGCCGTCACCGTCGACGCGGGCACGAACGCCTGAGCGCGGGGGCGCGGGGCTTCACGGGGCGACGGCGGCGGGCCAGGGCGTGAGCAGACAGCGCCCGACGAGCCCCACGCTGGTGTCCAGCCGTTCGGTGAACTCCTCGGCCAGGCCGGGGAGTTCCCGTACGCCCCACAGCAACCGGGCCGCCGACCAGGCCGCGTCACGAGCCCGGTCCAGGCTCCAGGAGCTGATCAGATGGGTCAGCGGGTCGGCGACCTCCAGGAGGTCAGGACCCGGCATCAGGTCCTCGCGGATGCGCTCCTCCATCAACGTGAGCACGTCGCCGACCTGGTCGAACTCGTTCTCCAGGTCCGCAGGCACGCAGTCGAGGGCGTGGCAGGCGTCGACGACGGCGAGGGCCAGGTCGTGCCCGATGTGGGCGTTGATCCCGGCGAGCGCGAACTGGACCGGCCGCACCCCCGGGTGGCGGCGGTGGTGGAACAGCGGACGCCAGCAGTCGGGCGGGCGCCCGCCCGACTCCGCCAGTCGCACGGCGGTGAGGTAGCGCCGGGCGAAGAGCACGTCGAGGGTGACCGCGGCGCGCCGGTCGGGGAACTCGCCCGCCTCAACGCGGCGACCGATCTCCTCGGTCACCGCGAGATAGACGCGGTTGAAGACGGCGACGCCGTCGGCGGCCGGCCAGCGGGCGCCGAGGGCGCGCATCTCTGCGGTCACGTCCGCGACGTCGGGGGCGACGTGGGGTGCGGGGGGCCGTTGCATCCGGATCATTCGGGCAGCGTCCCAGGGCGCGGCCCCGATCGGCCCCCGCCCGCCGTGACTTCGCCGAAACGGACTACGCCCCGCGCGCGCCCCTGCGCCCGTGAACGCACCCGCCGCGTGCCTGCGGGCGCAGTTCCGCCCGCTGTGCCCTGCGGGCACGGGAGCCCCAGCCGCCCCAAACCCCCGTCCGTCTGCGGACCGGGGGGTTTAGGGGCGCGGGGAACTGCGCGAGCAACCCAGTACGGTCCGCAGACGCCATCACCGCACAGCCATCACGGCGCCATCGCGCCCGCCAAGGCCCTACTCGCGGGCGTCCTTGTCGTAGCTGGAGGTGCCCGCGTCCAGCAGCGGCTCCTCGGACTTCAGGTGCGCCGGCGCAAACGCCCGCAGCACGTGGTAGCCGGTGATGACGACGATCGTGCCGAGCGCGATCCCGCCCAGCTCGAAGTCGTCGGTGATCTTCAGGCTGACGCCGCCGACGCCGATGATGATGCCCGCCGCCGCGGGCACCAGGTTCAGCGGATTGCGCAGGTCCACCTTGGCGTTGATCCAGATCTGCGCGCCGAGCAGGCCGATCATCCCGTACAGGATGACGGTGATACCGCCGAGCACCCCGCCGGGAATCGCGGCCACGACCGCCCCGAACTTGGGGCAGAGGCCGAAGAGCAGGGCGAAGCCGGCCGCGGCCCAGTACGCGGCGGTGGAGTAGACCCGGGTGGCCGCCATGACGCCGATGTTCTCGGAGTACGTGGTGTTCGGCGGGCCGCCCACCGCGGTGGAGAGCATGGAAGCGGCGCCGTCCGCGGCGATGGCCGTGCCCAGCTTGTCGTCGAGGCGGTCCCCGGTCATCTCGCCCACGGCCTTGACGTGCCCGGCGTTCTCCGCGATCAGCGCGATGACCACCGGCAGGGCGACCAGGATCGCGGACCACTCGAAGGCGGGGGCGTGGAAGGACGGCAGGCCGATCCACTCGGCCTTGCCGACGCCGGAGAGGTCCAGCCGCCAGTGGTCGACCGTCTCGCCGCCGACCGGGGAGTTGATCTTGCCGAAGACCCGGTCGAGCACCCAGGACAGCAGATAGCCGAAGAGCAGGCCGAGGAAGATCGCGATCCGGGAGAAGAAGCCGCGCAGGCACACCACCGCGAGCCCGGTGAACAACATCACCAGCAGGGCGGTCCACTGGTCCTGCGGCCAGTACGTACTGGCGGTGACCGGTGCGAGGTTGAAGCCGATCAGCATCACGACGGCGCCGGTGACGATCGGCGGCATCGCCGCGTGGATGATCCGGGCGCCGAAGCGCTGCACCGCGAGACCGGAGAGGAACAGGGCCACGCCGACGACGAACACCGCGCCGGTGACCGTGGCGCTGTCGCCGCCGCTCGCCCGGATCGCCGCGGCGACGCCGACGAAGGAGAGCGAACAACCGAGGTAGCTCGGCACCCGCCCGCGGGTGGCCAGCAGGAAGATCATCGTCGCGACGCCGGACATCATGATCGCGAGGTTCGGGTCGAGGCCCATGAGGACGGGGGCCACGAAGGACGCCCCGAACATCGCCACCACGTGTTGGGCGCCCAGGCCCGCGGTGCGCGGCCACGACAGCCGTTCGTCGGGGCGTACGACGGCGCCCGGAGCGGGGGTCCGCCCGTCGCCGTGCAGGGTCCAGCGCACGCCGAGGTTCACGGGCGGCTCCACTTCTCACGTTCTCGCGGTCGTCTGCGGCGGTACGGCGTCGGCGTCGTGTGTCGTACGGCGTCGGCGTCAGCGCCGGCGCAATCGTAGTGGCATGTTTCAGCCAAAGCCCCAGCGCGGGTCCCGTTCGTGAATTGCGCCCGGGTCATTGCCACCCGGACCTCGTCGCCCTACGTTCGTACGGTCGCATCCATGAACGATGTTCACCTACCTGGTCCGTCATCTGGTCCGTCACCTGGAGAAGTCTCTGGCCGAGCAGCGGACCGGCTGCTGGAGGGAGCGTTCGATGGCCAAAATCCCGTTACCCCGGTGGTCCTTCGTGGTCACCGCCGTGCTGACCTGCGTCGCCGTCTGCGCCGGAGTCCTGCTCCCGGTCGCCCCGCCCCCGGCCGCCGCCGCGGCCGTGCACACGGCCGAGGGCGACCCGAAGACCGTCGTGATCGACGGAAAGCGGATGACCGAGGCGAAACGGCGGCTCCAGCGCGGCGATCCGGCGCTCAGGGCGGCAGCCGCGGCGCTGACCGCGCGCGCCGAGCGCTGGCTGGGACAGGGCCCCTGGACCGTCGTCGACAAACCGAGGCCCGCGCCCAGCGGCGATCGGCACGACTACCTGAGCCAGGCGCCGTACTGGTGGCCCACCCAGCCCCGCACGCCCGAGAACCCCTGGGGCTGCCCGTACGAGCAGCGGGACGGCGAACGCAACCCCGAGGTCGACACCGGCACGGACCGCCCCGACATCGGCAAGGTCGTGGACTCCTCCGTCACCCTCAGCCTCGCCTGGTACTACACCGGGGACGCCCGGTACGCACGGCACGCGGCGACCGTGCTGCGGACCTGGTTCGTCGACCCGGACACCCGGATGAACCCGCACCTCAAGCACGCGCAGTTCATCCCCTGCAAGTACGAAGGCCGGGCGATCGGCATCATCGACTTCTCGCAGATGCACACCAGCGTCCTGGACGCCGTCGCCCTGCTCGACACCGGCGCGCCCGGCTGGACGCGCGCCGACCGCACCGGTGTGCGCGCCTGGCACTCCGCCTTCCTCGACTGGCTGCTGACCAGCCCGTTCGGCAAGGAGGAGGCGGCGGCGAAGAACAACCACGGCACCTTCTACGACCTCCAGGTCGCCGCCCTCGCGCTGGCCACCGGTGACCGCGCGCTCGCCCGCTCGATCGTGCGCGGCGTACCGGCGAAGCGGATCGATCCGCAGATCGCCGCCGACGGGAGCCAGCCGCAGGAGCTGCGGCGCACCCGCAGTTGGCACTACTCCACCTTCGACCTCGTCGCGTACACCCGGCTGGCGAACATCGGCCGGCAGGTCGGCGTGGACCTGTGGGCGCACCGCGGGCCGCAGGGGCAGAGCCTCGCCAAGGCCGTCCACTACCTGCTGCCGGCCGCCACCGGGGCCGCCGGCTGGCCCCATCCGGAGCTGGACTTCCGCCGGTACGCGGCCACCGACGTGGTGCACGCAGCCGCCGACGCGGGCGACCGCCGCGCCAAGGCGGCCGTGCCGAAGCTCCAGGCGCCGCCGGGCGGGGACATCTGGGCGCTGCGGCCGGCCGCCGAGCAACTCGACTCGATCGCCGGCTGACCGCCGGTACGCACCGGCGGACGGGGAGAAGGGCCCCGGGCGGACGGGGTGGCAGTGGGTCCGCCCGGGGCCGACTGTGGGGCGGGCGCCGGTCAAGGGCGCCCGCCGGTCAGGGGCTGCGCTCGGCGACGGTGCGATCGACGGGAGCGGCGGGGTCCGTCGACGCAGGCGCCGCACTCGTCCGCCCGGCCGAGCGCAGCACCCCTGCGCCCAGCACCAGACCCATCGCCAGCGCCGTGACCAGCCCGAAGGAGACGACCAGGCTCGTCGCGTCGGCGACCGCACCGATGGCGGACGGCGCGATCAGCCCGGAGGTGTACGTGATGGTGGCGACGCCCGCGATCGCCTGGCTGGGGCGCGGGCCGCTGCGCCCGGCAGCGGCGAAGGCGAGCGGGACGACGACGGCGACCCCGAGGCCCAGGAAGCCGAAGCCGGTCAGCGCCACCGCCGGGTGCGGCGCGCTCACCACGAGCAGTCCGCCGAGGGTCGCCAGCACCCCGCCCGTACGGACCGTGCGCACCGGCCCGAAGCGGTCCACGATGCGGTCGCCCGCCAGCCGCGCCACCGCCATGGTGAGGGCGAACGCGGTCGTCGACGCGGCGGCGAGACCGGGCGAGGTGTCCAGTACGTCGCGCAGGTAGACCGCGGACCAGTCCAGGCTGGCGCCTTCGGCGAAGACCGCGCAGAACCCGATCGCGCCGATCACCACCGCCGACTTGGGCGGCAGCGCGAACCGCGGCGGCGGCTCCTCGTCGGGGGCGCTGCGCTGGTCGAGTACGAACTGGCAGGCCAGCAGGCCGAGCACGGTGAGGACGGCGGCGGCGAGTGCGTGGTGCACCCGGGCGTCGGTGTCGAGGTGGGCCGCGAGGGTGCCGCCGGCCGAGCCGACGAGCGCTCCGGCGCTCCACATCCCGTGCAGCCCCGACATGATCGACCGGTCGAGGCGGTTCTCCAACTCGACGCCGAGTGCGTTCATCACCACGTCCGACATGCCCGAGGTCGCGCCGTACACGAAGAGCGCGGCGCACAGGCCGAGCAGATTGGGCGCGAGGGAGGGCAGCGTCAGCGACAGCGTCCACAGGGCGAGCGTCACGCGCAGCGCGGTGCGGGCGCCGAGGCGGTGGCTGACCGCACCCGCCAGCGGCATCGCGAGCGAGGCGCCGATCGCGGGGAAGGCGAGCGCGAGACCGAGTTGACCCGCGCTGACGTCGGCGTGGTCCTGGATCCAGGGGATCCGGGTGGCGAAGCTGCCGGTCACCGCGCCGTGCACGCAGAAGACCGCGGCGAGGGCGAACCGGGCCCGCCTCAGCCCCGCCGGGCCCTCGACCTTCACGTCCCCCATGCTCCTGCCCCTCCCATTGGCGGTTGCGCGTCCTGGCGTAAACTATCAGGAACCTTGCCTGATAGTTAGCTCGTGCGCCAGTCCTTTCTCGTCTGGGTTTCGTCCGCGTTCCACAGCCGCCCCTCGCCAGGCCGGGGGAAGCCGATCTGGAAGGATTCCGGCATGGCCGCATCCCCGAGCACCGCCCGGGTCATCAATGACCGTCTCGCCCTGCGCTTTCTCCAGGACGAAGGGCCGTTGACGGCAGGGCAGTTGAAGTCCCTGACGGGGCTCTCCCGACCCACCATCGCGGACCTGGTCGAGCGGCTCCAGGTGTCCGGCCTGATCGGCGTCGTCGGCGAGGCGGGCGCCCAGCGGCGCGGCCCCAACGCACGGGTGTACGGGATCGTCGCCGACCGCGCCCACCTCGCCGCGCTCGACGTGCGCACCCAGGGCGTCTCCCTCGTCGTCGCCGACCTGCTCGGGCACACCCTCGCCGAGGCGTCCCTCCCGATCGACGCCGGCAGCGGCACCGGCCCCGCGGTCGCCGCCGCGGTCTCCCTGCTGGAGCGCACCGCGGCCGGTGCGGGCGCGTCCCGGCTGCACACCGTGGCCATCGGCGTACCCGGCCTGATCGACCCGGCCACCGGCGACCTGCGGGATTCGGGCCTGCCCGGCTGGCACCGCAGCCTGGTCGGCGCGCTCCAAGACAGGCTGTCCGCGCGGATCGTGCTGGAGAACGAGACCAACCTCGCGGCGGTGGCCGAGCAGCGGGCCGGGGCCGCGCGCGACCGCGACACCTTCGCCTTCCTGTGGTTCGGCGTCGGCGTGGGCGCCGGCCTCTTCCTCGACGGGCGACTGCGCCGGGGGGCGTCCGGCGGCGCGGGCGAGATCGGTTTCCTGCCCGTGCCGGGGACCGGCGGGCTGCCGTCCAACGCCGACTGCTCCGGCGGCTTCCACTCACTCGCCGGCTCGGCGGCGATCTGCGCCCTCGGGGCGGAACACGGGCTCCCCGTCGACGAGGCGGCGCCGTCGCCCGCCGCGGCGGGCGTGGTCGCACGGGCGGTGGCCGCAGGCCATGACGCCTTCCTCGACGCCCTCGCCGACCGCGTCTCCGTCGGCGCGGCCGGGGTGGTCTCCGTGCTGGACCCCGGCTGCGTGGTCCTCGGCGGTGAGGTCGGGCTGGCGGGCGGGACGGAACTGGCGTCCCGGGTCGCCGCGCGGCTGGTCGGCCTCAACCCGCTGTCCACCGAGGTCCGCCCGGGCGAGCTGGGCGGCTCGGCGATCGTGCGCGGCGCGCTGCTCACCGCACGCGACCGGGCGCAGGACCAGCTCTTCGCGCCCAGGGCGTAGCTAGGGCCCGTGCGTCTGGACGCAGCCGCGGTTCCCCTTCGGGAGCGTTGGTCTCTGCGCGAACAACCACAGACGGGCCGCGGACGCCATGACCGCACACGCGCCACGGCGCCAGCGCGCCAGCCAAGGCGCGGCACTGCCGCATGGGACCTCGCGGGCACGACCTAGCCCGTGCCCGCGGCCTTTCGGCGGGACGCGGCGGTGGTGGTGCCGGTGCGGGAACGGTTGGTGCGGATCTCGTCGTGGTGGTCGGCAGCCCAGCCGATGAGTTGCTTGACGATGCCGATCAGGCCGCCGCCGAGCGGGGTGAGCGCGTACTCGACGCGCGGTGGCACCTCGGCGTAGGCGGTACGGCTGATCAACCCGTCCTCCGCGAGTTGGCGAAGGGTGCGGGTCAGCATGCGTTGGGAGATGCCAGGGATCTGGCGCTGCAAGTCCGTGTAGCGCAGCGGGCCGCCCTCCAGGACGGCGACGATCAACATGCTCCACTTGTCGCCCACCCGGTCGAGCACCTGGCGGACGAAGTCCATGTGCTCGACGGGGATGCTCGCGCACGGTCCGACCGAAGCCGCCGTCCCCATGTCCGCGCTGTCCTGCATGGCGCCCGTTCCTCTCCGTCGCGCACACCGATGTGCCTTTTGTACCGCCTTCGATACTGGCTCATAGTGGCGTTACGAACAAGCAGTAGGAATTAGAGGTCAGGTCCGAGGTGCGAACGGCGAAGCCGCCCACGCCCTCGCGCTCGATCCACCGACCTGACCGCAGACCTGATCCACCCGCCCGCCGGGCATGCGATCTCCTCGTGTCCCGGCGGTCCCAACCCGGAAGGGAATTCAACCGTGCCCACTCTCGCCATCGTCGGCGCCGGCCCCGGCATGGGCCTGGCCATCGCCCGCACCTTCGGCAGCCGCGGCTTCGACGTCGCCCTGATCGCCCGCACCAAGGAGAAGTTGGAAACGCTGGTCGCCCAGCTCGGTCGGGAAGACATCACGGCCGCCGCGTTCCCCGCCGACATCCTCGACCGCGCCTCGCTGACCGACGCCCTGGACGCGGCCAAGGCCCGCTTCGGCGCCATCGACGTACTGGAGTACTCGCCGGCCCCGCACTCACCGGTGCCCGGTCTCACCCTGGCCGCTCCCTCGGAGGTCACCGTGGACAATCTGCAGCCGATGATCGAGTACGGCTTCTACGGCGCCGTCGCGGCAGCCCGGGCGGTACTGCCCGCGATGCGCGAGGCGGGCGCCGGGACCCTGCTGTTCACCACCGGCGGCGGTTCCGTGGACCCGGTGCCGATGTTCGGCAACGCCAACGCGGCGCAAGCAGCCCTGCGCAACTGGGCGCTCAACCTGAACAAGGAACTGGCCGGCAGCGGCGTGCACGCCGCCCACGTGGCGATCAACGTCTGGATCGGCGGGGGCGGCCCGGAAGGCAGCCCGACGGCCACGCCCGAGCAGATCGCCCCCCTGTACTGGGACCTGCACGAAGCGCGCGACCGCTCCGAGGCCGTCTTCGGCTGAACAGGAGCGGGAGCGAGGGCGGCCGTCGGGCGCGGTCAGTGCCTCACGCGGGACGCCGCGCGGCGCTCCAGGTAGATGCCGGTGAAGACCGCGACCTTCGCCCGCAGCACCCAGGGGTCGAACGGCTTGCCGATGTAGTCGACCGCGCCCGCCGCGTACCCCCGGGCCGAGTGCTCGGGGTCGGCGCCCATCGCGGTGAGGAAGATGATCGGCACGTTCGAGTTCCGGTTGCGCCGCTTGATGTGGGCCGCCGTCTCGTAGCCGTCCATCAGCGGCATCTGCACGTCCAGGATGATCACCGCGAAGTCGTCGTGGTCCAGCAGCGCCTTCAGCGCCTCGCGTCCGGACGACACCGCCACCAGCTCCTGGTCGAGCGTCGACAGCACCGCGGTCATGGCCAGGAGGTTGTCCGGCTGGTCGTCCACGACCAGCACCTTCGGCAGGGTGCGGTCCTCCGGCAGCGGGCCGACCGGCCCCACGGCCGCCGCCGGCCCCGCGCTGGCCGCCGTCACGCCCTCCACCGCCTCCAGTTGACGTTCCAGGAGCCCGCAGCGCTGCTCCGCCCGGTCGCGCTGGAGCCGGGTCGCCGCCAGCTCCTCGCTGAGCCGCCCCACCTCGCCGCGCAGCTCGTCGCGCTCCCGCAGCAGGTCCGACGCCCCGGGAGCCGCGGCGGCCAACCGGTCCGCCCGCTCCCGCTCGACGCTCCACTCGGCCTCCAACTGCCGCAGCCGCACTTCCAGGTCCGCGATCCGGTGCTGCCGGTCGAGCAGCGCCTCTCCGAGCGCGTCACCGCGCACCGCCTGCCGCCGCGAGACCCGGTCGGCGTCGGCCAACTGCCGCTCCAGCACCTCCACGGCGTGCCGGGGGGACCCGGCGGTCGCCACCGCGGAGCGGTGCAGCGTCCGCACCAGCTCGATGGCGGCGGGGGTGGCCGGGGTGCCCAGGTGCTCGGCGAGATCGGTGAACAGGTCCATCACCACCTCCCACGGCGGTACGCGGGTGCCGCTGAGGTAGCGCGAGAAGGTCCCGGCGTCCCGGACGCGCCGCACCGCGTACCGCCGCACCGACACCTCCAGGCCCAGGAACAGCCGGCGCAGCGCCATCGCCAACTCCCGGGACTCCTTGCTCAGATCGGGTGCGAGCGGTCGCAGCTCAGCCATGCCCCTCACCGCCCTCCGGTGCCCCCGACGAGCGCACCGACGGGTGCACGGGCGGGGTCGGTGCCGACGCGTCGGGGGCCACCAGCCCGTTGAAGAACGGCACCGCGACCCCGGCCGCGGCCAGCCCGCACAGCACGCTGCGCGCGGCGCCCTCGCCCGCGAGCGCCGCGAGCACCCCGGCGCCCACGCCCACGAGGACGGCCAGTAACAGCACCAGAGCGGACCTGGGCGACAGAAGTGGTCGTTCCATCGCGTCCCTCCCTCTCTCGCCCGGCCGGACACCGGCGGGGACACCATCTCCCCCCGGCGGTCGCGGGAGGGCGAGCCCAGCATGGAGGGCCGGCGGTGCGTTGCGCCTGCCGATTGGGGAACCGGCAACGTTGGCAGCCGCGACGCAGCGCGCACCCGCCCGCGGCGCGGCCCGTCGGCCCAGGTCACGGGCGGGCGCCGGCCGTAGGACGCGCCCGGCGCCCGCCCGCCGTTGCCCGGCAACACCGCCCGTTGCGGAGCCGGCCGCACCGCCCGCCCGGGGTACGCTCCCGCCCGTCGAACATCCGTGGGAAGCGTGGAGGTGTGGGGGACGTGACGACGAGGCTGCGCTGCGCCGTACTCGACGACTACCAGGGGGTCGCCCGCTCGTTGGCCGACTGGTCGCGCATCGCCGACCGGGTCGAGACCCGTTTCATCACCGAGCACCTCGGCTCCCACGACGAGGTCGTCCGGGCCGTGGGGGAGTGCGAGATCCTCGTCGTGATGCGCGAACGCACCCCCTTCCCGGCCGAGTTGCTCGACCGGCTGCCCCGGCTGCGGCTGCTGATCACCTCCGGCATGCGCAACGCCTCCCTCGACCTCAAGGCAGCCGCCGCCCGCGGCGTCACGGTCTGCGGCACGGCCAGCAACTCCACCCCGCCCGCCGAACTGACCTGGGCCCTGATCCTCGGCCTCGCCCGGAACGTCACCGTCGAGAACGCCGCCCTGCGCTCCGGCGGCCCCTGGCAGCAGACCGTCGGCACCGATCTGCACGGCCGACGGCTCGGCCTGCTCGGACTCGGCAAGATCGGCACCCAGGTGGCCCGGGTCGGCGCCGCGTTCGGCATGGAGGTGACGGCGTGGAGCCAGCACCTCGACCCCGAGCACGCCGCCGCGCAGGGCGTGGTCGCCGCGGCCTCCAAGGAGGAGCTGCTGGAGCGCAGCGACGTCGTCTCCGTACACCTCGTGCTCGGCGAGCGCACCCGCGGGCTGATCAGCGAGCCCGAACTGCGCCGGATGCGGCCCACCGCCCTGCTCGTCAACACCTCCCGCGCCGCGATCGTCGACCAGACGGCGCTGCTGCGGGCGCTGCGCGAGGGCTGGATCGCCGGCGCCGGCGCGGACGTCTTCGAAACGGAACCCCTCCCGACCGACCACCCGCTGCGCACGGCGCCCCGCTTCCTCGCCCTGCCGCACCTGGGGTACGTGACCCGGCGCAACTACGAGGGGTACTTCCGGGAGGCGGTCGAGGACATCGAGGCGCATCTGGCAGGTGCCCCGGTCCGGCTGCTGGCCTGAGCACGGGTGCGTCCGTCGGAACGCCCGGCGGCGGCAAGGGCCGGGACTCCACCGCCGGGCGTCCGCACCCCGCGCGCGAGCGGAGTGCGCCCGAGACTAAAAGGACTAGACCATTGCGTCAATAGGGTGGCGGACAAGCCCAGTTGAACGGCCGCCCGGCGTCGATCCGGAATCAACCCACGAGCCCCTGTGAGTCACCCCACAGGAGGTCACCCGTTTGGCTCATCGCCACGCGTGGCACACTGGGTTCGTATCAGCAGCAGCGCACTCCGGGGTCGGTGAAATTCCGAGCCGGCGGTTAAAGTCCGCGACCCGTCCGCCGCCAGCGGTCGGTTGACCAGGTGAAACTCCTGGACCGACGGTGAAAGTCCGGATGGGAGGCAGTGCGCGGCGGGCGGCCCTAGTCGGCACGTCGGCCGTACGGACGCTGATCGCCCCCTTCGCGGGCGGTCGGCGCTTTCGCGGCCCGGCGGCTGCCGTGGTGCACCACCCGCTCCTGTCGTCGATCGACGCGCCCCGGAGTCCGTGCCCGAAGAGGCAGGAGGACCCGGTGGCCACCACCGCCGACATCACCGCCATGCGCCGAGCCGTCGCGCTCGCCGCCCGCGGTCTCGGCGCGACCAGCCCCAACCCCGTCGTCGGGTGCGTCGTCACCGATGCCTCCGGCACCGTCGTCGGAGAGGGCTACCACCAGCGCGCCGGCGGCCCGCACGCCGAGGTCCACGCCCTGCGCGCGGCGGGCGACCGGGCCCGCGGCGGCACCGCGTACGTCACCCTCGAACCCTGCAACCACACAGGTCGCACCGGCCCCTGCGCCCGGGCGCTGATCGACGCCGGCGTCGACCGGGTCGTGTACGCGGTGGGCGACCCGAACCCGCAGGCCACCGGTGGCGCCGCGACCCTGCGCACCGCCGGCGTGACCGTCGAGGGCGGTCTGCTGGCCGCCGAAGCCGAAGCGGGCAACACCGCCTGGCTCACCTCCGTGCGCACCGGCCGCCCGCACGTCGTGTGGAAGTACGCCGCCACCCTCGACGGCCGCATCGCCGCCGCCGACCGCACCAGCCGCTGGATCACCTCGCCCGAAGCCCGGGCCGACGTCCACCGGCTGCGCGCCGAGGCCGACGCCGTCGTCGTCGGCTCCGGCACCCTCAACGCCGACGACCCGCACCTCGCGGTCCGCGGCGTCGAGGGCGCGACCCAGCCGCTGCGGGTCGTCCTCGACACCCACGCCACGATCCGGCCGGACGCCCGCGTCCTCGACGCCGCCGCCCCCACCCTCGTCGCCGTCGGCGCCGACGCCGACACCGGCGAGATCCCCGGCGCCGACGTCGTCAGGCTCCCCGCCGACCCCGACACCGGCGCCGCCCTGTCCGTCCCCGCCCTGCTCGCCGAACTGCACGCCCGGGGCGTGCGCTCGGTCCTCCTGGAGGGCGGCCCCACCCTCGCCGGTGCGTTCGTCGCCGCCGGCGCGGTCGACAAGGTCGTCGGCTACCTCGCCCCCGTCCTCCTCGGCGCCGGCCCGGCCGCACTCGGCGGCGCCGGAATCAGCACGATCGCCCAGGCGTTGCGGCTCGACATGACCGAGGCCGTACGCATCGGGCCGGACCTGCGCATCACCGCCGTCCCCGCCACAGCACCCAAGGAGCGCTGAAGTGTTCACCGGAATCGTCGAAGAGCTGGGCGAGGTCACCGCCGTCGAGGACCTCGGCGACGCCTCCCGCTTCCGTCTGCGCGGGCCGCTCGTCACCGAAGGCGCCCGACACGGCGACTCCATCGCCGTCAACGGCGTCTGCCTCACCGTCGTCGAGACGGCCGACGGCGAGTTCACCGCCGACGTGATGGCCGAGACCCTGAAACGCTCCGGCCTCGGCGCGCTCGACGTCGGAGCGCGCGTCAACCTGGAGCGCCCGACCCCCGTCGGCGGGCGCCTGGGCGGACACATCGTCCAGGGCCACGTCGACGGCGTCGGCACCATCACCGCCCGCACCCCCTCCGAGCACTGGGAGGTCGTGGAGATCGCCCTGCCCGCCGCGCTCGCCCGGTACGTCGTAGAGAAGGGCTCCATCACCGTCGACGGCGTCAGCCTCACGGTCGTGGACGCGGGCGACGACCGGTTCACGGTCAGCCTGATCCCCACCACCCTCGCCCTGACCACGCTCGGCGTGAAGCAGCCCGGCGACCCGGTCAACCTGGAGGTCGACGTGATCGCCAAGTACGTCGAGCGGCTGCTCGGCCCCCGGGCCGGGGAGCCGGCGCGGTCGGAAGAGACGCCCCGATGAACGCGGTCTCCTGGCTGAACGCGGAGGCGTTCACCGCCTTCGGACAGCACATCCTGTGGTCCGACATGATCGGCAGCACCATCGGCCTGTTCGCCCTCGCCCTCGGCTGGCGCCGCTCGGTGTGGACCTGGCCCGCCCAGCTCGCCTCCGGCGCCGTCCTCGTCGCCGCGTACGCCTCCGCCCAGCTCAGCGGTGGCGTCGGCAAGCAGCTCCTGGTCATCGCGCTCGCCCTGTGGGGCTGGCAGCAGTGGACCCGGGGCAACCGCCGGGCGCAGGACGGCTCCGTCGCCGTGCGCTTCGCCACCTGGAAGGAGCGCGGACTGCTCGCCGGCGGGGCGCTCGTGGGCACCCTCGCCGTCGGTGGGCTCTTCAGCCTGTACCCGTCGCTGTCCTGGAGCCCCTGGGCCGACGCGTACATCTTCGTCGGCACCCTCGTCGCGATGGTCGCCCAGGCCCGCGGGCTCGTCGAGTTCTGGTTCGCCTGGCTGCTCGTCGACCTCGTCGGCGTGCCCCTCGCCTTCAACAGCGGCCTCGCCTTCTCCGGCCTGGTCTACGTGATCTACTTCGCCCTCGTCCTGTGGGGCCTGCGCGACTGGTGGCTGCGCTCGCGCACCCCCGCCCTGGAAGGAGCACCGGCATGACCACGGCTCCCACGTGGTACTCCACCGACAACGTGGAGGACCTCGCCCTCGACCCCGTCGAACAGGCAGTCCACGACATCGCCGCCGGCCGGCCGGTCGTGGTCGTCGACGACGAGGACCGCGAGAACGAGGGCGACCTCGTCATCGCGGCCGAGAAGGCGACCCCCGAGATCGTCGCCTTCATGATGAGCGAGTGCCGCGGGCTGATCTGCGCCCCCATGGAGAGCGAGGAGCTCGACCGGCTCGACCTCCCGCAGATGGTCGAGCGGAACACCGAGTCCATGCAGACCGCCTTCACCGTCTCCGTCGACGCCGCCCCCCGGCACGGCGTCACCACCGGCATCTCGGCCGCCGACCGCGCCACCACCCTGCAACTGCTGGCGAACGGCACGGCCGCACCGGGCGACTTCGTCCGCCCCGGCCACGTCTTCCCGCTGCGGGCCAAGCCCGGCGGAGTGCTCACCCGCAACGGCCACACGGAGGCCGCAGTCGACCTCGCCCGGCTCGCCGGGCTGCGCCCCGCCGGCGCGATCGTGGAGATCGCCGGCGAGGACGGGGTGATGCTGCGGCTGCCGGAGCTGATCCCCTTCGCCCGCAAGCACGGGCTGACGATCATCTCCATCGAGGACCTGATCGCCTACCGCCGCGCCTCGGAGCCCACCGTCCGACGCGAGGCCGCGGTCGACCTGCCCACCGCCTTCGGCCGGTTCACCGCCTACGGCTACCGCTCCACCCGCGACGGCGTCGAGCACGTCGCCCTCGTCCACGGCGACCTCGGCGACGGCGCGGACGTCCTCGTGCGCGTCCACTCCGAGTGCCTGACCGGCGACATCTTCCACTCCCTGCGCTGCGACTGCGGACCCCAACTCCAGGAGTCCATGCGGCGCATCGTCGAAGCCGGCCGGGGCGTGGTGGTGTACCTCCGCGGCCACGAGGGCCGCGGCATCGGACTGATGTCCAAGCTGCGGGCGTACGAGCTCCAAGAGCGCGGCCGGGACACCCTGGACGCCAACTTGGAGCTCGGACTGCCCGCCGACGCCCGCGACTACGCGGCCGGCGCCCGGATCCTCGCCGACCTCGGGGTACGCGGCCTACGGCTGATGACCAACAACCCCGACAAGATCAGCGCGCTGGAGGAGCACGGCCTGACCGTGCACGGCCGCGAGCCGATGCCCCTCCAGGCCGGCGAGCACAACCTGCGCTACCTGCGGACCAAGCGCGACCGGATGGGGCACGACCTGCCCTGGCTCGACCCCGGCACGGTCTCCACCTGCAGCAGCCAGTAGCACCACCCCGACCATCCGAGCACCATCACCCACCACCCACCACCCACCACCACCCACACCTGCACCGAGGAGAAGCGTGAGCGGCAAGGGCGCACCCGAACTGTCCGTACGTAACTGCGGGGACCTCCGCGTCGCCGTGGTCGCCGCCCAGTGGCACGAAAAGGTGATGGACGGCCTCGTCGAGGGCGCCCTGCGCGCCCTGCGCGAACTCGGCATCGACGAGCCGACGCTGCTGCGCGTCCCCGGCAGCTTCGAGCTGCCCGTCGTCGCCAAGGTCCTCGCCGGCCGCGGCTACGACGCCGTCGTCGCCCTCGGCGTCGTCATCCGCGGCGGCACCCCGCACTTCGAGTACGTCTGCCAGGGCGTCACGCAGGGCCTGACCCAGGTCTCCGTGGACACCGGCGTCCCCATCGGCTTCGGGGTGCTCACCTGCGACACCGAGGAGCAGGCCCTGGACCGGGCCGGCATCGAGGGGTCGCGCGAGGACAAGGGGCACGAGGCGGTGACCGCCGCCGTCGCCACCGCGGCGACGCTGCGCTCCGTGAGCGAGCCCTGGCGCTGAGCGGGCCGCCCGGACCCCGTACCCTGGGACCACCATGGCGAACACGAACCGCAAAAGCTTCGAAGAACTCTTCGCCGAGCTCCAGCTCAAGGCGGAGACCGGCGACCCCGCCTCCTCCCGCACCGCCGAACTGGTCGACAAGGGCGTCCACGCCATCGGCAAGAAGGTCGTGGAGGAGGCCGCCGAGGTGTGGATGGCCGCCGAGTACGAGAGCAAGGAAGCCGCCGCGGAGGAGATCTCCCAGCTGCTCTACCACGTCCAGGTGATGATGGTGGCGCGCGGGATCTCCCTCGACGACGTCTACGCCCACCTCTGAGCCCTCCCGCCCGACCCCTTCCGTTCGACCAGCTCCCATCCGCCCAGCACGCATCCGTAGATCACAGAAGGAAGCCGATCACTCATGTTGCGCATCGCCGTCCCCAACAAGGGTTCACTGTCCGGGCCTGCGGCGGCGATGCTCCATGAGGCCGGCTACCAACAGCGCAAGGAGTCCAAGGAGCTGGTGCTCGTGGACCCCGAGAACGAGGTCGAGTTCTTCTACCTCCGCCCGCGCGACATCGCGATCTACGTCAGCTCCGGCCGGCTCGACATCGGCATCACCGGCCGTGACCTGCTGCTGGACTCCGGCGCGAACGCCGAGGAGATCCTCCAGCTCGGCTTCGCCCGCTCCACCTTCCGCTACGCCACCCGGCCCGGCACCGCACGAGGTGTCCAGGACTTCACCGGCATGACCGTCGCCACCTCCTACGAGGGCGTCGTCGCCAAGCACCTCGCCGAGCAGGGGATCGACGCCTCCGTCGTCCACCTCGACGGGGCCGTGGAGACCGCCGTCGAACTCGGCGTCGCCCAGGTCATCGCGGACGTCGTCGAGACCGGGACCTCCCTGCGCAACGCGGGCCTGGAGATCGTCGGCGAGCCGATCATGACGTCCGAGGCGATCGTCATCCGACGCACCGGCGCCGAGTCCGACGACCCCAAGGTGCAGCAGTTCCTGCGCCGCCTCCAGGGCGTCCTGGTCGCCCGCAGCTACGTGATGATGGACTACGACTGCCGGGTCGAGCACCTGGAGCAGGCCGTCGCCCTGACCCCCGGCCTCGAATCGCCCACGATCTCCCCGCTGCACCACGAGGGCTGGGTGGCCGTCCGCTCGATGGTCGAGGCCAAGGAGGCCCAGCGGGTCATGGACGACCTGTACGAGTTGGGCGCCCGCGCCATCCTCACCACCGCCATCCACGCCTGCCGGCTCTGAGGACCCTGCGAACCATGTCCACGCACCAGCCCGGACCCCCCGCGCTCCCCGTCACCTTCCGTCCCGGCCGCACCCGCGTCGTGCTGCTGTGCGTCGGCACGGTCATGTTCACCGTGATCAGCGCCGTCGGGCTCACCCTCGACCGGCTCAGCGCGGGGGAGCGGGCCAGCTTCGTCGTCACCGCCGGGCTCTTCCTCTTCGTGCTCTACCTGCTGGCCCGGCCCAAGGTCGTCGCGGACGAGGACGGCGTCACGGTCGTCAACATCACCCGGGTGCGCCGGCTCGCGTGGGCCGAGATCCTGCGGGTGAACCTCCGCCCCGGCGACCCCTGGGTCTACCTCGACCTCAGCGACGGCACCAGCCTGCCCGCGCTCGGCATCCAGCCGGGCATCGCGCAGAGCAAGGCCGTCGCGGACGCCCGCGCACTGCGCGCGCTGGCCGAGTCCCGGAGCAACCCGTCCCGGAGCACCCCGGGCACTGCCTGACCTGCCGGAACCCGGTCGTCAGGACGACGGCGGGTCCTGCGGGCCGCGCTCCAAGGGGCCGCGGCCCGACAGGACCTCGCCGTACGCCTGCATCAGATCGGGCAGCCGCAGGGTCGACAGGTCCTCCCGGGTCGGCGTGCCCGGATAGCCGGAGAGCCGCAGGTCGCGGTAGGCGCAGCTCTTCTCGTACAGCGTGCGCAGGAAGCGGCCGTTGCCCAACTCGTCGATCCAGCGCTGGTCGACCACGTGGCCGCAGATGGAGCGCAGCTCCTCGATCGACTCCTCGTCCCAGCTGTCGCCGTTCTCCGCGGCCAGCACCTCGCCGATCGCGGTCAGCTCCAGCGGACGGTAGGAGGGGAAGTCGACCCTGGTGGCGAAGCGCGAGGTCAGCCCGGGGTTGGCGGTCAGGAGGCGATCCATCCCCTCGGGATATCCGGCGAGGATGACCACCAGGTGATCGCGGCTGTCCTCGGCGCGCTTGAGCAGGACCTGGAGCGCCTCGTCGCCGTAGGCGTCGCCCTTGGCGTAACCGGAGTTGGACAGGCTGTACGCCTCGTCCACGAAGAGGACGCCGCCGAGCGCCGAGTTGATCAGGTCGTTGGCCTTCACCGCCGTCTGACCGAGGAACTCGCCCACCAGGTCTGCGCGTTGCGCCTCCACCAGGTGGTCGCCGCCGAGCAGCCCCAGCGCGTAGAAGACCCGGCCGAGTATCCGGGCGACCGTGGTCTTACCCGTGCCGGAGGGGCCGGAGAAGACGAAGTGGCGCTTCGGCGGCTGTACCGGCAGGCCCTGGCTGGCCCGTAGCCGCGCCATCTCCAACTGCGCCGACAATGCCTTGACCTGCCGTTTGACCGGTTCCATCCCGACCATGCGCTCCAACTCGGCCAGCGCCTGGGCGAGCAGTACGGGATCGGTGGGGCCGGAGGGGAAGAGCGGGGGAGCGGAGGACGCCGAAGCGGACTCGCGGCGCCGGATCGCCTCGGGCGCGGCGGCGGGGTCCGCTCCGGGCGGCTGGGTCGCCGCCTCGGGCGGGACGGTCGGATCGAGCGGGGACGGCGGCTCGCCACCGGGGCGCGGCTCCGTCGCCGCCGGCCCCTCCGCCTCGACCTCCGTCGCCTCCTGGCCGTAGCCGGCGAGGCTGACCGCCAGGCCCGCCGCGTCGTAGCCGGTGGCGACGTCCACCCCGTCGAGTCCGTCGTACTCCGCGATCGCGGCCAGCCGCGCCGAGGTGTCCATGAACGCCGGGTCGATGCGGTGCACCGCGCGGTACAGCGGCAGGGCCGCCGCGGTCCGGCCGGTGCCCTCGTGGGCGCGCGCCAGCCAGTACCGCAGCTCCTTGCGCTGCGGCTGCTCGCTGCGGCACCGCATCAGGGCGGTGGCCAGCAGCGGTTCCGCCTGTCCGTACATCTCCAGGCGCACCCGTGCCATTCCGGCGAAGAGCCCGGCTTCGATCCCCAACAGCGGATCGTGGACCAACTGCTCGGTGTGCCGGACCAGTTGTTCCCAGTCCTTGACGAGGTACGCGCGGCAGGCGTGCAGGAAGCGCACCTGAGGGTCGGCGTCGATCGGCGGCAGCCCGGCGAGCGCCCGGTCGAGCTCCGGGACGTGGCGGCCGTCGAGCCAGTGGGAGGCGTGGGCGAGCAGGAGGTCGCGCGGGCTCTCCAGGACCGGCTGGACCCACCAGCCGAGCCAGTACCAGGAGTTCAGGGTCCGGCGGTGGCGGTGGCGCTGCTCGCCGAAGCGGTCGCGGGCCCGGAACATGCGGAGCAGGGCGTTCGCCGTGTCCACGCGCAGTGCGTGGAGCCCGAGCCAACCGTCGGCCATCCCCGGGTCGAGCCGTACGGCGGTGCGGAACTCCTCTTCGGCCTGCGGATACGCCCCCATGGTGTACGCGTCGACACCGCGCACCCAAGCGAGGTCGGCCGGGGCTGGTCCGCCCTGCGTGCCGATGTCCATCAGGTCCCCCACAAGTACACCGACGTAAACCACCTTGTCGCGGACGGGAATTGGCCCGGCCGGGGCCCCATCGAAGGGCATCGTACCTGCGGGGGGACGCCTGGCTTAAGGCCACCGGGGAGTGATCCGGCGACGGTGACCGTGGGTTAGGAGCGGCGGCCGGCGGCGGCGCGACGAAGACAGAACGAAGCCCCCGATCACGGGGGAACAACCGGGGGCTTCGCGTCTGCGGCAGCTTCGAAAAGCCGCACATTGAGAACGTAAGACCTGGACACCCCCCGGGTCAAGCGGAGTTCGGGCACTGATGAGGCGGATTCCCGACGCGGCGCACTGACCGGAGAGGGGTGTCACTCTATGTGATGATCCTATGCCCTCAAGCGGACGTCATCGGCCCCGGGTGCACCTCGTACCCCTCGGGGCACTCACGAACCAGTGCATCGGCGAACGCGCGCGAAGGATCGGCCAGGAAGTGTTGGGTCTCGGCCACGGTCCAGCTGTCCCAGAAGGCCGAAAGGCCGATTCCATCCCGTTGCCGGCCCCGCAGCCAGGACTCCTCGGGCGAGCGCTCCATCCACAGCAGTCGGGCCAGGTGCGGGCGCAGCGCCGCGCGGCCCGCGCCCACGCCCTCGATCAGCACCAGGGGGGCGGGCGGCAGCTCCCGCGCCGGGGCGAAGTGCCGCGCCACCCAGTCGTACGGCTCGTAGTGCGCCGTGATGCCCCGCGACAGCGGATCGACGACCTGGTCGAGCACCCGGCCCGTCCAGTCGAAGTACGCCTCGTGGCTGGCGAGGTCGTCGAGGTGCAGCACCGGCACGTCACCGCCGAGCACGGTGGCGAGGCGGCCGGCGAAGGTGCTCTTGCCCGACCCGGCGTGCCCGTCGACGGCGACCAGCCGCACCGGCCCGCAGGAGGGCGGCCCGGCGTACAGCGACTCGGCCAGTCGGTCCACATCGTCCACACCACCACCCTACGGGGGCCCGCGCGCCGCCGCCCCGCGTGCGGCGCCCGGCCCCTGACCGGGCGCGGAAGACGGCACGGGCTTCAGTGGACCAGACCAATATTGGTTGAACGACGCAGGCCCGGGACGCTGGCCGAAACGGCGAGCAGGGGTGATAGTGGCCTGCGGCGCGGCCCGCGGGCCGCCCACCGGCGGGCGGCAGCCCGCGCCATCCACTGGGCGCACTCGACTTGGGGGTTTCCATGGCCAGAGCCACTACGCGCAGGTCCGTGCTGGGTGCGGCGATCGCCGCGGCGGCCGGAGCCGGGGCGCTGTCCGCCTCCACCGCCGTCCCGGCACTCGCAGCGCCCGACACGCCCGACGTTCCCGATGCGCCCGTGAGGACCACCCGGACCGTGGACAACCGTTTCTGGACCTCGTACACCGACTGGCGCTGCGGCACTGCCGACGGCACCCGCGCCGCCCCCGGACAGCGCCCCGGGGTGGTGATCGACCGGGCCGTGGGCGTGGTGGACCACACCGATCCGCACACCGGACGGACCGAGCGCTACGAGTACGCCACCTGGACCTCGCCGTCACACCGGTCCGCGGTGCCGGCGACCGAGGTGGTGGCCTCGTGGAACGCCCACACCCCCGCCGGCACCTGGATCCAGGTCGAACTCGGCGGCACCTACTCGGACGGCACCGCCACGCCCTGGTTCGTCATGGGCCGCTGGGCGGCCGGGGACGGCGACATACGGCGCACCTCGGTCGACGACCAGACCGACGGCAGGTCGAGCATCTGGACCGACACCTTCTCCGTGAACGACCCGGCGAGCGGGCTGCGGCTGGCCGCCTACCGGTTGCGCCTCACCCTGTACCGCAGGCCGGGCACCCGTCCGACGCCCACGGTGTGGCGGCTGGGCGCGATGGCCTCGGACGTACCGGACCGCTTCACGGTGCCGGCGTCGGAACCGGGCCCGGCGCGCGAGTTGGCGGTGCCGCGCTACTCGCAGAACATCCACGCCGGCCGGTACCCGGAGTACGACAACGGCGGCGAGGCGTGGTGCAGCCCGACGTCTTCGCAGATGATCGTCGAGTACTGGGGGCGCAAGCCCACCGCCGACGACCTGGCGTGGGTGAACCCGACGTTCGACGACCCGCAGGTGTGCCACGCGGCCCGCCAGACGTACGACTACCAGTACAAGGGTTGCGGGAACTGGTCCTTCAACGCGGCCTACGCCGCCACCTACCCCGGGATGAACGCCGTGGTCACCCGGCTCGCCTCGGTCACGGACCTGGAGCGGCTGATCCGGGTGGGGATCCCGGCGATCACCTCGCAGTCCTTCCGCGCGGAGGAGCTGACGGGCGCGGGCTACGGCACGGCCGGCCACCTGATGACGGTCATAGGCTTCACCCCGGACGGCGACGTGATCGCCAACGACCCCGCGTCCGACGACAACGAGGCCGTGCGCCGCGTCTATCTTCGCCGCGAGTGGGAGAACATCTGGCTGCGGACCAAGCGGTACAACGCCAGCGGTCGGGTGGTGTCCGGCACCGGAGGCATCTGCTACCTCTTCTGGCCCGAGCGCCCCACGCCGGCCCAGCGCAAGGCACTGGCGGCCTTCGGCATCCACTGAGCGGCGCCCAGCGCCGCAGCTCAGCGCCGGCGGGAGGCGGGAATCGGGCCACCGGGACGGCTCTTTCCCCTGGTGACGCGGGTACGAAGATCGGGCATACTCGACGCGCCGACACAGCCGTGCAGCCGTTTCGCGATCCGGAAGGGCAGCATCGGCATGGCTAAAAAACCGGTGCTGCGTGCACCCAACCATGGGGCGCGCCACCCGCATCGCCCGAGAGGGAGGAGAGTGCCGCAATGCCCGACCGCCCCCCGCAGCCGGTGGAACGTGAGCTGCCGACCGACGAGGCCAGGGACCTGATCGCCCTGGTGCGAGACATCGCCCAGCGGGAGATCGCCCCCCGGGCCGCCGAAGAGGAAGACGCCGGCCGCTTCCCCCGGGACACCTTCGCCCTGTTGTCCGAGTCGGGACTGCTCGGCCTCACCTACGCGAGCGAGTACGGCGGCGGAGACCAGCCGTACGAGGTGTACCTCCAGGTCCTGGAAGAGCTCGCCGCGGCCCGGCTGACCGTCGGCCTCGGCGTCAGCGTCCACGCGCTGTCCTGCCACGCCCTGGCCGGCTACGGCACGAAGGAGCAGCAGTCCGAGCACCTGCCCGCGATGCTCGGCGGCGGGCTCCTCGGCGCGTACTGCCTCTCCGAGCCGTCCTCCGGCTCCGACGCGGCGTCCCTGCGCACCCGCGCCGTGCGCGACGGCGACGACTGGGTGCTCACCGGCACCAAGGCGTGGATCACCCACGGCGGCGTCGCCGACTTCTACACCGTCTTCGCCCGCACGGGCCAGGACGGGCCCCGGGGCATCACCGCCTTCCTGGTCCCCGGCGACGCCGAGGGGCTGGCCCCCGCCGCGCCCGAGAAGAAGATGGGCATGAAGGGCTCGCCCACCGCCCAACTCCACCTCGACGGCGTACGGGTCCCCGACGGCCGGCGCATCGGCGACGAGGGACAGGGCTTCGGCATCGCGCTCGCGGCGCTGGACACGGGCCGGCTCGGCATCGCCGCCTGCGCGGTCGGCGTCGCCCAGGCGGCGCTGGACGAGGCCGTTCGCTACGCCGCGGGGCGGCGGCAGTTCGGCCGGCCCATCGCGGACTTCCAGGGGCTGCGGTTCCTGCTCGCCGACATGGCCACCAAGGTGGAGGCGGGGCGGGCGCTGTACCTCACCGCCGCGCGGCTGCGGGACGCCGGCCGGCCCTTCTCCAAGCAGGCCGCGATGGCGAAGCTGTTCTGCACGGACGCGGCGATGAGCGTCACGACGGACGCCGTGCAGGTGCTCGGCGGCTACGGCTACACCGCGGACTTCCCCGCCGAGCGATACCTGCGCGAGGCCAAGGTCCTCCAGATCGTGGAGGGCACCAACCAGATCCAGCGGATGGTGATCGCCCGTCATCTGGCGGGACCCGAATCCCGCTGACCCGGGCGGGGTGACACGAGAACGGCGCTCCACTGGGGAGTCGGCACGGGAGTCGACGCAAGAACAGAGGGGGTCGGGCGTCAGCCCGGCCCCCTTCCGCGTGCCGTTCGATCGTGGGGCCGCCGTGACCGGCCGGCCCTGCGCGCCGTCAGGCCGCGCGGTGACGCATCGGCGGGAACTGCCGCGGGCGCGAGCCGGGGCCGCCGACGTGCGAGAACGGCTGCATGCGCCAGTCCAGCCCCTGAGGCAGCGTCAACAGCAGCCCCATGCCCTGCTCCTGGGGCTCCATCGTCTCGTCAGCGGGACGCGCCTGTGCCGCCGGGCGACCGGTGCCCGAGCAGACCGTCAGTCCGAAGGGGTTCCAGGGGGTGGGGCACAGGGCGTGCTCCGGGAGTACGTCCTCCTCCGCGAGGAGAGCGATGGGCTGTGCGCAGTCCGGGCAGATGACCCGGTACATGTCGAAGGTGTCGTAGGCGCTCGGCTCGTCCAATTCGGCAGACCTCGCAGACTCCGCCGGATCAACAGGCTCCGGTTCGGTGCGGACGCTCTTCCTGACGCTCTGCATGGAGTACTCCCCCTCAGGTGGGCCAACCCGGCTCATGTGGCCTCGACCACAGCAAGCACTTCCCCATGGGCCCCCCGGATAACCGTCCGGTCACGACGGACACCCCTCAGGGTCTGTGGCGTTGGTCACACGAACGCCCCGGGGGCGCTCGACGCGGCGTACGGGTGTGCCGGAAGCCGCCGCGGCAATTAAGTTGATCCGCATG
The DNA here is from genome assembly GCF_040643215.1 of Streptomyces sp. NPDC047315. Classification (NCBI taxonomy): domain Bacteria; kingdom Bacillati; phylum Actinomycetota; class Actinomycetes; order Kitasatosporales; family Streptomycetaceae; genus Streptomyces; species Streptomyces sp. NPDC047315. Next base: position 115,402 of record NZ_JBEYTZ010000023.1, read on the forward strand.
GAGGAGCTGGATCGTCAGATCGTTGAGTTGCTGGTCAAGGACGGGCGGATGAGCTACACCGACCTGGGCAAGGCCACCGGGCTGTCCACCTCGGCGGTGCACCAGCGCGTCCGCCGGCTGGAACAGCGCGGCGTCATCCGCGGCTACGCGGCCGTCGTCGACCCGGAGGCGGTGGGGCTGCCGTTGACCGCGTTCATCTCGGTCAAGCCCTTCGACCCCAGCGCCCCGGACGACATCGCCGAACGCCTCGCGGGCGTCCCGGAGATCGAGGCGTGCCACAGCGTCGCCGGCGACGAGAACTACATCCTGAAGGTGCGCGTCGCCGCACCGGTGGAGCTGGAGAACCTGCTCACGCGCATCCGCTCCCTCTCCGGCGTCTCCACTCGCACCACCGTCGTCCTCTCCACCCCCTACGAGGCCCGCCCGCCCAAGATCAAGGGCGCCCCTTAGAGCGCGCCCGGAGAGCCCCCAACGCCACCGCCCTGGCGGGGCGGTAGCGGCGTGGCGAATGCGCAGCGCGGCGTCTGCGGCCCGTCTGTGGTTTGTCGCCCCGCGCCCCTGAATGCCCTGCCCTCAGCCCGCAGACGAGTGACGGGGGCAGCGGATCAGGGGCGCGGGGAACTGCGCGAACAGCCACCCACCGGGCGGCGGAGACCAATCCTCCCGCAGGGTCGCGGCGGCTACGTCCTGAGGCACAAGGAAGCGCGCGGGACCATCAGGATCCGACCCGGGCGTTCTGTCCCGGGAGGTCGTACCCACCAAAGGGCCCGGCCCGTCCGCAGGGCGGGCAGAGGGGCCAGGAACGGGCGACCTAGGCTGGTGCCATGACCGAGCGCACCACCCCCGCCCGCGGCGATCACCGCACCGTCCTGCTGCGCGGGGGAGAAGTCCACAGCCCCGCCGACCCCTTCGCCACCGCGATGGTGGTCGAACGGGGACACGTCGCCTGGGTGGGGTCCGAGGGGGCCGCGGACGCCTTCGCCGCGGCGGCCGACGACGTCGTCGACCTCGACGGTGCCCTCGTCACCCCCGCGTTCACCGATGCACATGTGCACACCACCTCCACCGGGCTCGCACTCACCGGCCTCGACCTCGCCGCGGCGGACACGGTGGCGGACGCGCTCGCGCTCGTACGGCGGCACGCCGACGCGCGCCCGGACGACGCGGTGCTGCTCGGCGGCGGCTGGGACGCGGCCCGCTGGCCGGAGCGCCGGCCGCCCTCCCGCGCGGAGCTGGACGAGGCGACCGGGGGCCGTCCGCTCTATCTGCCCCGGGTCGACGTCCACTCGGCCGTCGTCAGCACCGCCCTGCTCGACCTGGTGCCGGGCGTCACCGAGCTGTCGGGGTACCACCCCGACGCACCGCTCACCGGCGCCGCGCACCACGCGGTCCGGGCCGCGGCGCACGCCGCCGTCACCCCCGCGCAGCGCACCGCGGCCCAGCGCGCCGCGCTCGACCGCGCGGCCTCCCTCGGCATCGGCACCCTGCACGAGTGCGGCGGGCCTGAGATCTCCGACGAGGCCGACTTCACCGGGTTGCTGGCCCTCGCCGAGTCCCACCCCGGCCCCCGGGTCGTCGGCTACTGGGCCGAGCGCATCGCGGATGCAAAGGACGCCCGGCGCATCCGGGACCTCGGCGCCGTCGGGGCTGCGGGCGACCTGTTCGTCGACGGTTCACTCGGCTCCCACACCGCCTGTCTGCACGACCCGTACGCCGACGCGGACCACACGGGCGTCCGTCACCTGGACGTCCCCGAGATCGCCGCCCACGTCACCGCCTGCACCGAAGCCGGGCTCCAGGCCGGCTTCCACGCCATCGGTGACGCCGCCCTGAGCGCGGTGGTGGCCGGTGTGCGGACGGCTGCCGACGCGCTCGGCACGGCCCGGGTGCGCGCCGCCCGGCACCGGGTCGAGCACGCCGAGATGCTCACCCCCGAGCACGTCGCCGCCTTCGCCGACCTCGGGCTCACCGCCTCCGTCCAGCCGGCCTTCGACGCCGCCTGGGGCGGGGAAACGGGCATGTACGCCGAGCGTCTGGGCGTCGAGCGGGCCCGCACCCTCAACCCGTACGCGGCGCTGCTGCGCGCGGGCGTGCCGCTCGCCTTCGGCTCCGACAGCCCGGTCACCCCGCTCGACCCCTGGGGCGCGGTCCGCGCGGCGGCCTTCCACCGCACCCCCGAGCACCGGGTGTCCGTGCGGGCGGCCTTCACCGCCCACACCCGCGGCGGCTGGCGGGCGATCGGCCGGGACGACGCGGGCGTCCTGGTGCCCGGCGCACCCGCCGACTACGCCGTGTGGCACGCCGGTGACCTGGTGGTCCAGGCCCCGGACGACCGGGTCGCCCGCTGGTCCACCGACCCGCGCTCGGGCACCCCGGGGCTGCCCGACCTCACGCCCGGTGGCGAACTCCCGCGCTGCCTGCGCACGGTGGTCTCCGGTCGCACCGTCTTTGATCGCCTGAACGGGTGACGTACGGACATTTCGCTCCGTCAACCGGCGCTCGGAACGGTCCGCCACGACCTGCGGATCTTCGGTACTGGTCGGGCGAATTGGGCAAACCGCGCAGATCGCACGACTGTTGACATGGAGCGCCCACGGGCGGGTAGGTTCGGCCGAGTCCACCACAGGACGTCCGACCGGCAGGACCTCCACGCAAGTCGTCGACGCCGCTGGGTCATGGGGCAGTGCACCGCACCGGAGCACTGCCACTGGGAGCCAGGTCCAGCGTCCGCGCCTCGGGGGCGAGGGAAGGTTTCAGCCGATCGGCAGGTGTGACCCGGGTGGGGCCCGGCGTTCAGTAGACAACGGCTCTCGGTCGATCCGCAGCCAGCGGATCCCAGGTCGGCCCGAAGGACGCCGGTCCCCGATCCGTACGCGCACCGCCCCCGCCCCTCGCCTCTCGGTCCCGCTGGCCCGGGCCCCACGACACCCCCTGTCCGTGCCGTCGCTGCCGGGTGCCCTGCGAACGCTCCGACGATCGCTAAGGTGGGGCCCTGTGCACGACACGAAGGGGCAGCAGTGAACGACGGCGCTAAGGACCGCGAGGCCCAGAGGCGGTACGGTCCGCTCGGCCGAGCCTTGGTGATCATCCCGACCTACAACGAGGCCGAGAACATCAGGAAGATCGTCTCCCGGGTCCGCGCCGCGGTCCCCGACGCGGACGTGCTCGTCGCCGACGACAACAGCCCCGACGGCACCGGGAAGCTCGCCGACGAAATCGCGACGGAGGACGAGCAGGTCCACGTCCTGCACCGCAAGGGCAAGGAAGGGCTGGGCGCCGCCTATCTCGCGGGCTTCGCCTGGGGGCTGGAGCGCGACTACGGCGTCCTGATCGAGATGGACGCCGACGGCTCCCACCAGCCCGAGGAACTGCCCCGGCTGCTCACCGCCCTCAAGGGCGCCGACCTGGTGCTCGGCTCGCGCTGGGTCCCCGGCGGCCGGGTCGTGAACTGGCCCAAGTACCGCGAGTTCATCTCCCGCGGCGGCAGCACGTACTCCCGCCTCTTCCTCGGCCTCTCCATCCGGGACGTCACCGGCGGCTACCGCGCCTTCCGCGCCGAGACGCTGCGCGGCCTCGGGCTCTCGCAGGTCGCCTCCCAGGGCTACTGCTTCCAGGTCGACCTCGCGCGCCGGGCCGTGGCCCTGGGGTTCCACGTGGTGGAGGTGCCGATCACCTTCGTCGAGCGGGAGCTGGGCGACTCCAAGATGAACCGTGACATCGCCGTGGAGGCCCTGTGGCGGGTCGCCGGCTGGGGTCTCTCGGACCGGGCGAACCGTTTCCGGGGCCGTCCGCCGGTCTGACGGACCCGACGCCCGTCGTCCCAGCCCAGCTCCGTTCCGTCCGATGATCACCCGCCCGTGCCGCTTCGACGGGCACCCAGGCACACTGGGAGCATGACGACCGGCTCCCTGCCCCCCAAGCGCTCGCGCGTCCGCAGCATCCTCCCGATCGGCCTCGCCCTCTGGTTGGCCCTGGAGATCTGGGTGCTGATCCTCGTCGGCTCCAAGGTCGGCGCGCTGACCGTCCTCGCCCTGCTGATCGCGGGGGCGGTCCTCGGCGGCACGATCATCAAGCGCGCCGGCCGCAACGCCTACCGCAACCTCGCGGAGACGCTCCAGCGGCAGCAGCGCGGCGAGACGCCGGAGAGCGGGGCGAACGGCAACGGCTTCCTGATGCTCGCGGGGGGCCTGATCATGCTGCCCGGGTTCATCTCGGACGCGGTGGGCCTGGTGCTGCTCGTACCGCCCGTCCGCACCTTCCTGAGCAGGGCTGTCGAGCGCTCCATCGAGCGGCGCATCCAGGCCGCCGCGCCGGGCAGCCTCGGCGACGCGTTCAACCAGGCGCGGATGCGCCGTCCCGACGGCAAGGTCGTCCCGGGCGAGGTCATCCACCCGGAGCCGTCGGCCGGGGGAGCCGGGTCCGGCCAGGGGGCGGGGTCCGGGGCCGAGCAGGAGCCGAGGATCATCGAGGGCAAGGTCATCCGCCCGGACGGCGACCCCAGGCCGTAACGGGCAGCAGGCATTCGAAAGCGCCCGGCATGTGAAGGCGGACGCGCGAAGGCGGACATACGAAGACGCGCGAAGGCGGACATACGAAGACGTGTGAAAGCGAACATACGAAAGGGGCCAGGACACACGGTGTGTGTCCCGGCCCCTTTCGATGGTGCCGTCCTTCTTGGCGCCGTCCGTGCGGTCCGTGTAGGGACCGCCGGCTGACCGGGTCGCGGGCGACCCGGTGCCCATGCCCAGGCGAACCTAGGCGGACTTGCGGCTGTCCCTCGGATGCACCGCGATGTTCATCGCGCCGGAGCGCAGGACCGCCAGCCGCTCGGCCAGCACCTCCTCCAACTCCTCGCGGGTGCGCCGCTCCATGAGCATGTCCCAGTGCGTCCTCGCGGGCTTGGCCTTCTTCTCCTCGGGGCCCTCGCCGTCCACCAGGAGTGCCTGGGCGCCGCACGCCTTGCACTCCCACTCCGGCGGAATTTCCGCCTCCACCGAGAACGGCATCTCAAACCGATGTCCGTTCTGGCATGCGTACTCCACCGCCTGGCGCGGGGCCAGATCGATGCCGCGGTCCGTCTCGTAGCTGGTAACCACGAGTCGCGTGCCGCGGAGAGCTCGCTCACTCATGAATCGTGCCTCCCGGGCTTGTCGCCCACAGGACAGGTGTCGCTGTCGTCGTCATCCGGTCAACGTCCGGTCGGCCGTAAAGATTCCCGTTCCGGGTCATGCGTCGCCCGTCGTGCCGCTGCTTTCCCCTGGACGCGTCGAACGGATCGGGCGGGATCCACACGACAAGCCCTAGGTTGAAGTACCCACCAGTGCCCGGTTTGTCACATCTGACAGAAAGTGTCACCCAGTGATGCCGCTTCCTCAGTGCGCAGTAACGGTCCGCCTGGCAGGCCAAACGCGTACACTACCGGCCTTTCACTTCAACGTCTAAATCCGCTCCGGCACGGGATTGCCCGCGGCGGCCACCGCCCGCCGTACCGGCACCCGCGCCAGCAGGACGAATCCGAGGGCGAAGAAGGCCACCAGTGAGAGGATCGCGTCGCGATAGCTCCCGGTGAGCTGGTACGCGAGCCCGAACACCAGCGGCCCCAGCCAGCTCAGGCCCCGGTCGCTCATCTCGTACGCCGCGAAGTACTCCGCCTCCTTGCCGCGCGGCACCAGGTGGGAGAAGAGGGAGCGGGACAGCGCCTGGCTGCCGCCCAGCACCAGCCCGATCGCAGCCGCGAGCGCGAAGAACCACGCCGGCTCGCCGGCCGGGAGGAAGTAGCCCGCGGCCAGGATCGCGGTCCACGCGGACAGCGAGCCGAGGACGACGCGCTTCGCTCCGTGCGTGCGGGCCAGCCGACCCAGCCACAGCGCCCCCGCCACCGCCAGCACCTGCACCAGCAGCACCGCCACGATCAGCGTCGTCTGTCCCAGCCCCAGCTCCTCGGAGCCGTACACCGACGCCTGGGAGATCACGGTCTGGACGCCGTCGTTGTAGACGAGGTACGCCAGCAGGAACGACAGCGTCAACGGATGCCGCCGCATGTCCTTCAAGGTCGCCACCAGCTGCCGCCAACCGCCCGACGGTGCCCCGCGGCCCGCCCGCGGCGCCGCCCGGTCCCGCAGCCGCCGCAGCGGGACGAGCGTGAAGGCGCCCCACCACAGGCCGGCCGAGGCCAGACAGATCCGCACCGCCTCCGACTCGGAGAGCCCAAAGGAGCCGTGGCCCGCGTACAGCACCAGGTTCAGCACCAGCATCAGCGCGCCGGAGGCGTAGCCGAAGGCCCAGCCGCGAGAGGAGACCGCGTCGCGCTCCTCGGGGGTCGCGATCTGGGGCAGATACGCGTTGTAGAGCACCATCGACACCGCGAGTGACGCATTGGCGACGATCAGCAGGCCGGCGCCGAGCAGATAGCGCTCCCCGTCCAGCAGGAACATGGCGCAGGTCGCGGCGGCGCCGGTGTACGCGGCGACGGCCAGCAGCGGCTTCTTGCGCCCCGTGCGGTCCGCCCACGCGCCCGCCAGCGGCATCAGCACCACTGCCAGCACGATCGACGCGGAGATCGCGTACGGGAAGACGGAACCTGCCCGGATCGGGACGCCCAGCGGGTGCACGTACCCCTCGCCGTCCGCCGCGGCCTTCGCCACCGAGGTCAGGTACGGCCCCAGGAACACCGTGACCACGCTGGTCGAGTACACCGAGCAGGCGAAGTCGTACGCGTACCAGCCGTGCTGCTCGCGCCGGCGTTCCCGCGGCGCGGCGCCCTCCGGCCCGTCCGGCCCGCGGCCGTCGCCCGCAGCCCCCTCGTGCTCCGCGGTCCCGGCGGTCATGCCGCGCCCCCCTCGTTCGTGCGCGGTGCGGACGCGCGGGTCAGGCCCAGGCACCCCGATCGGTCAGCACCGCGCGCAGCGTCTCCAAACGATCGGTCATGATGCCATCCACCCCCAGGTCGAGCAGGGCGCACATCCGGTCCGGGTCGTTCACCGTCCACACGTGGACCTGGAGCCCGCGCGCGTGCGCGGTCCGCACGAAGCGGCGGTCCACCACCCGTACGCCCCCGCGGGTCTCGGGGACCTGCACGCACACCGCGCCGGCGCGCACCGCCGCGGGCAGCCCGAGGGAGCGCAGCCGCAGCCCGACGACGCCGCGCACCCCGTACGACGTGGCGAGCCGGGGGCCGGCGAGCTTGGCGGCGCGGGCGATCCGGCCCTCCGAGAAGGACCCCACGCACACCCGGTCCCACAGCCGGGCCCGGTGCACCAGGTCCACCAGCGGCTCCAAGGCGGACTCCGCCTTGATGTCCACGTTCCACCGGGCGGCGGGGAACTCCTCCACCAGCTCCTCGAAGAGCGGCACCGGCTCCCGGCCGGCGACCCTGGCCCGCTGCACCTCGCGCCACGGCAGCTGCGCGATCCGGCCGCCGACGTCCGTCAACCGGTCCAAGGTCGCGTCGTGGAAGGCGACGAGCCGTCCGTCCGCGGTGGTGTGGACGTCGGTCTCGAAGTGGCGGTAGCCGAGGGCGGCGGCGCGCCGGAAGGCCGCGACCGTGTTCTCCAGGCCGTCCGCCGCCCCGCCGCGGTGGGCGAACGGCAGCACGGACGGATGCTCCAGCGCGGGGTGGCACGGTCGGGGTCTCGGTACGCGGGTCACTGCCGCAGTATCGCTCCTTCAGCCGGAGCGCCGGCGTCCGGTCCGCCCTCGGCGACCTGCCCGCGGGCCACCACGCGGCCCCCGGGTGCCTCGGCGGCCGGACCGTCCTCGGGCACGGCGAAGATCCGCAGGAACACCTGGACCAGCGGACCGATGCCCAGGGCGTACGCGACCGTCCCGACGCCCACCGTGCCGCCGAGCAGGAAGCCGCTGGCGACCACCGCCACCTCGATGCCGGTGCGGACCAGTCGGATGGAGCGGCCGGTGACCCGGTGCAGCCCGGTCATCAGACCGTCCCGGGGGCCGGGCCCGAAGCGCGCCGCGATGTAGAGCCCGGTGGCCGCGCCGTTCGCCACCACGCCCGCGACCAGCACCGGGATCTGCACCGCGAGCCCCTTCGCGTCGGGGAGGACGAACAGGGCGGCGTCCATCGCGACGCCGATGACCAGGACGTTGGAGATCGTGCCGAGCCCCGGCCGCTGGCGCAGCGGGATCCAGGCGAGGAGCACCAGCACGCCGACGAGGGTGGTCACCACGCCGATGGTCAGCCCGGTCCGCTCGGCCAGCCCCTGGTGGAAGACGCCCCACGGGTCGAGCCCGAGGCCGGCGCGGACCATCACGGCGGCGCTGACCCCGTACAGCACCAGCCCTCCGTAGAGCTGGGCGAGCCGACGCGGCAGTCGGCGGGAGCGCACGGCGCCGGCGGCCCGGGCCGAGTCCGAAGGTGCGTCCGTCGGTGCGATCGATTCCTCAGACATATGAGGCCCCCTCCTGGCGATGGTGGACTGACTCATGACACCCTGTGGCCATTGAGTAGATGCCAACCATGGCCAATTCAAGGAAGGTGGACTGACTTCCATGGCTCAGTGGACTTCTGCCGTGGGTGCTGCTCAGCTCGCCCGGCAGCTCGCCGCCCAACAGCACCGCCCGGCCGGTCCCGGCACGCGCAAGCCGCCCGCCTACCGGGCGCTCGCCGACGGCATCCGCCTGCTGGTCCTGGAGGGGCGCGTTCCGGTCGCCGCCCGACTGCCGGCCGAGCGCGAGCTCGCGCTGGCCCTCACCGTCTCCCGCACCACGGTCGCCGCGGCGTACGAGGCGCTGCGCGCGGAGGGCTTCCTCGAATCCCGCCGGGGGGCGGGCAGCTGGACCGCCGTCCCGGCCGGCAACCCGCTGCCGGCGCGCGGTCTGGAGCCGCTGCCGCCCGAGGCGCTCGGCTCCGTGATCGACCTCGGCTGCGCGGCGCTGCCGGCCCCGGAGCCGTGGCTCACCCGCAGCTTCCAAGGGGCGCTCGACGAGCTGCCGCCGTACGCGCACACCCACGGCGACTACCCCGCGGGCATCCCCGTGCTGCGCCAGATGCTGGCCGACCGCTACACGGCGCAGGGCATCCCCACCATGCCCGAACAGATCATGGTCACCACCGGGGCGATGGGCGCCATGGACGCGCTGTGCCACCTCTTCGCCGGCCGCGGCGAGCGCATCGCCGTCGAGTCGCCGTCGTACGCCAACATCCTCCAGCTGATGCGGGAGGCCGGGGCCAGGCTGGTGCCGGTCGCGATGGAGGAGGAACTCGGCGGCTGGGACCTGTCGCGCTGGCGGCAGGTGCTGCGCCAGGCGGCGCCCCGGCTGGCGTACGTCGTCGCCGACTTCCACAACCCCACGGGCGCACTCGCCGACGAGGACCAGCGCCGCGGCCTGGTGGAGGCGGCCCGCTCCGCGGGCACCGTGCTGGTGGTCGACGAGACCATGGCCGAGCTGGACCTGGACGACGACGGGCGGGCTATGCCCCGACCCGTGTGCGCCTTCGACCCGGCGGGCGGCACGGTGGTCACGGTGGGCTCCGCCAGCAAGGCGTTCTGGGCCGGGATGCGCATCGGCTGGGTGCGCGCCGCGCCCGACGTGATCCGCTCGCTGGTCGCCGCCCGCGCCTACGCGGACCTCGGCACCCCGGTCCTGGAGCAGTTGGGCGTCCACTGGCTGATGCGCACCGGCGGGTGGCACGAGGCGGTCGCGGTGCGCCGCGCCCAGGCGCGGGAGAACCGGGACGCGCTGGTGAGCGCGGTGCGCAGGGAGCTGCCCGACTGGGAGTTCACCGTCCCCCGCGGCGGCCTCACCCTCTGGGTGCGCACCGGCGGACTCTCCGGCTCCCGGCTCGCGGAGGCGGGCGAACGCGTGGGGGTGCGGGTGCCGTCCGGCCCGCGCTTCGGGGTCGACGGGGCCTTCGAGGGCTTCGTCCGGCTGCCGTTCACGGTGGGCGGACCGGTCGCGGACGAGGCGGCGGTGCGGCTGGCCGCCGCGGCGCGGGTGGTGCGCACCGGCGGGACGACGGGCGCGGAGGCGCCGCGCACCTTCGTGGCGTGAGGCGCGGACGCCGCGGGTCAGCCTTCTGCGGGCACCGGTCGCGCGGTGTCCGCTGGCGGGGCCGGCCCGTCGATCTTCGCGGCGGGGATCGACACCGGCTCGACGGGGCGCACGTCGTGCTGCCGGTGCGGGTCCCGCTGCCCGTACGCCTCGCCCTGCTCGGCCCCGTCGGGCCGTTCGGGCAGCAGTTCCAGGACGGCCAGCCGCTGGTCGTGGCCGGTCGCTTCGTCGTACGGATCGGGCGTCGCCGGCACCTGGAGCCGTAGCACGGGACCGGTGCCGAGCCGCGCGTAGCCGCGGCCCGGCGGCACCTGCGGCGCGGGGGTGGTCTGCGGCACCGCCCCGAGCACGGCCTCGACCCGGTCGAAGTCGGCCGGCCCGAGCACGACCCGGGCGCGGGTGTGCGCGAGCACCGCCTCGCACAGTTCGTCCAGGCAGTCGGACTGCTCGGCCACCACGACGGTGACGTGGGCCGCCCGCCCGTGCCGCAGGGGCACCGACAGCAGCTCCTGCGGGTCGGGATGGCCGTCGGCCGCGGCCAGGTGCCCGAAGACGGACGGTCGGTCCACCAGGATCCACAGCGGACGCTTGGTGTCGTCGGGCGCGGGCAGCCCCGCCTGGCGTGCGCGGTTCGCGGCGATCAGCCGCCGCTCGGTCTCCCGGGCCGCCCATTCGAGGCTCGCCAGGGCGCCGGAGAGTGCGCACTCCACGGCGAGTACCCCGCCGCGCCCGGTGAGGCAGGCGTACTCCCCGGTGCCGCTGCCCTCCACGATCAGCACGTCGCCGTGGGCCAGTGCCTGGAGGGCGATCGAGCGCAGCAGGGTGGTGGTCCCGCTGCCGGGCTCGCCCACGGCCAGCAGATGGGGCTCGGTGGAGCGGGGGCCGGTGCGCCAGATGACCGGGGGCGCGTCCCGGGTGCCGTCGCCGTCCGCGACGGGCACCGTGCGCTGCACCGCGTCGGCGTCGGTGAAGCCGAGCACGGTCTCGCCGGGGGCGGTCACGAAGCGCTGGGCGGTGATGGTGGTCGCCAGCGCCGGCAGCACCGTCATCAGCAGGCGGTTGCCCTCCTCGTCCCAGCAGAAGCGGTATTCGCGCCCCCGCCCCGACTTGGCGTGCAGCACCTGCTCGATCCGCGCCCGGGACTCCTCCTCGCCGTCGGTGAAGTAGGCGGGGTAGGAGATGCGCAGCGCGGTGAGCCGGCCGGCGCCGTCGAAGGCGTGGTCGCTGAAGGCGCTGCTCCACTGGCCGCCGTGGGCGAACAGCGGAGCGGGGTCGTCGGGGTTGGTGAAGTACGGCACGAGCGCGTCGTAGAGGGCCTGGAGCCGACCGGCCTCGGCCTCGTCGGGGCCGGTCCGCACGGGTGTGCGCACCCGCCCCTTCCAGGCGGCTGCGGCCATCAGCGCGATCAGGGCCGTGAGCGGCCCGTACGGGACGAACGCCACCACCAGCACGCCGACCGCGACGAAGAAGAGCAGGGGACCGCGCTTCTCCCTGGGGGTGGCGAGCCACCTCTGCCGGGCGAGGCCCGTCAGCTGCCGCAGCCCGCGGGAGACCGTGATCAGCGGATGGAGCACGTCGGTGGCGCCGTCCGCGGCCGTGCGTGCGAACTCCCGACTCCGGGCGAGCTGCGCGGATCCGGTGCTCAGGATGCGGGGGAGCGGTAGCCGGGCCACGTCGTTCTCCTGGGATGCGTGCGGTAAGGGGGGCGGTTCGCGGGTCGCAACGGCGGCTCGCGGGTCAGAACTTGATGCCGCCAAGCAGGCTGGCGAGGCTCTGGCTGCCGGCCGTGATGCTGGGGGCGATGGCGGTGCCCGCCAGGAAGAATCCGAAGAGCGCGCACACGAGTGCGTGGGACGCCTTCAGCCCGTCCTTCTTGAAGAAGAGGAAGACGATGATCGCGAGCAGGACCACGCCTGAGATGGAGAGGATCATGTGAGGTTCTCCTGGGTGAGGGGACAGTCACCATGAGTACTTCCAACCTCACAGGAATCACATATGCGATTAAAGGTGCAAACGGGTGAAAAGTAATGAACTTCACTGAAATGGTGCACATCGGTCCGCGCGTCGACATGCGCCCGCCGCGGTCGCGGCCCGCGGCCGGCGCCGCGGGCAGTAACCTGTCGCCCAATCGATGCGCTCGTACGGCTGTTCCCGCCGTACGCCCAGGTCAACGGAGTGAAAGGAGGTCCTTCCGATGAGCGAGTCCCCCGATCCGGAAGTGATCGAACTCGCGACCAAGGTCTTCGACCTGGCTCGCCGCGGCGAGACCGAGGCGCTCGCCGCGTACGTCGACGCCGGAGTGCCCGCGAACCTCACCAACGACCGCGGCGACACCCTCGTGATGCTCGCCGCCTACCACGGCCACACGGCAGCGGTCGAGGCCCTCCTCGCCCGCGGCGCCGAGCCGGACCGCCCCAACGACCGCGGCCAGACCCCGCTCGCCGGCGCGGTCTTCAAGGGGGAGGACGAGGTCGTCCGCGTCCTGCTGGCGCACGGCGCCGATCCGCGCGCGGGAACTCCCTCCGCCGTGGATACCGCGCGGATGTTTGGGAAGACAGAGCTTCTGAGGCTGTTCGGCGACGAGTGAGCTGCCGGGCGCCCACCGTTTCGTCACGGAGAGTTTCCGCCGTCGTCGCCCGGAGGCCGTCTCGGCCGCCCCGGGAGGGACGTCGTAAATGTGGTCGCGGTGGCGATATGGGTGGGTCATCATGACGACGGGTCCTGTCCTGGACATCACCGGGAATTCCCCTGGGACCCACCGACGAGAGGCGATGAAGATGGTCTACACCGAGCAGAAGACGCGTCGAGCGCGCGTGGCGACGGACGGGTCCGCATGCTGCTGCGCGGCCTAGGCATTCACGTTCACCGGTCGCGTCGAGAGCTTGATGTGAGGCTTTCCCCATGTTCGATCCAGTCATAGCGCCGAGCGGCACGCTGCTCGGCCTGCTGCAGAGGGGCCGCGGCGACGGCACGCTGCACGCGCTTGCCGCACCGCGCGCCGAAGCGCTCGCTGCCCTCAACCACTGCGTACTGAACGACCCCCGCAAGGACTGGCAGGTCGAGAACCGCTCCCTCTACTACGCACGCCTCTACCTGGACCTCCACGGAGGTCTTGAGGCGATCCAGCGCCACCTGTGCGATACGGACGACCTCGTCGACACCGACGAGGCGCGCACCGGGCTCGCACTCGCCGTCCTCGGCCACCTCGCCTCGTACGGCAGGCGGGACGCCCTGGAGGTGCTGCGCGACTACGCTACCCGCGGCTCGAACTGGGCCTGGGCCCTCGACGAGCTCGCGCTGCGTGACGACGACGCCGGGCTGCGCTCCCTCGCCACTCCGATCCTGGCCAGATTTCCCGCCACCCCGGAGGGCGACGCCGACCTGGCCGTCACCGTGCGCGACGCCTTCGAGCCACGGCCGTGGCGGCTGTGGGCCGACGACCCGCGCGAGGGCGTGGGCGCCCGGGTGCGCGCCGCCCAGGAAGCCGGCTCCTTCGACCGCTGGCAGCGCCAACTGCGGCCCAGCGGCCCCCGCCCGGGCTGGAGCGTCCAGGCCGTCTTCGACTGGGCCGACGAGGGCGCGGCGCGCGGTGTCGCACTGCACGTCCCCGCCGCCCGGTGCCTCGTCGCGGTCGCCGGCACGGACGACCGCGCCCTGATCGTCACCGCCGCGCGCGAGGGCGGCGACGGCGCCCGCAGCGCCGCCCTGCACTACCTCGCCGAATCCCGGGACCCCGCCGTCCTCGACCTCGTCGAGTTCGCCGCGTCCACCGGCTCCCGCACCGTCGCCGACGCCGCGATCGCCGCGTTCGAGCGCATGTGCGGCGAGGAGGCCGTGGACCGCGCCCGCGGCTGGGTCCACCGCCCCGACGCGCTCGGCGCGTCGGCCGCCTGCGTGCTCGCCTGCCGGGGCACCGCCAGCGACGCCCAGTTGGTCCTGGGCGCCCTGCGCGAAACCGTCCGGGCCGACGGGCCGGACGCCCCCCTCCTTTGGACGCTCGTCGACGGGACCGGCCGCCTGGGCATCGCCTGCGCCGCCCCCGTCCTGCGCCACATCTATCGAGAGACCGCCTCCTCCCAGCTCAGGGGACGCGCCGCGCGCGCCCTGGCCGCCACCGACCCCTCCTTCGCGGCCGGCTTCGCCGTCGAATGCCTCTGGGACTGCGAGGAGACGACCCGCGAGGTGGCCGCCCGCCACGCCGAGACCGGTGACATCCGCGTCGCCGAACGCCTGCGCCGCCTCGCCGCCGACCCGGCCGAGGAGGACGAGGTCCAGACGGCCGTGCGCAGCAGGATCAGTCCGGACACCCCGGCGATCTGACGCGCTGCGCGCCCCGCACGAGGGCGGGCGGGTCCGAACCCGGGCCGTGCCCCCGGACCCGCCCGCCGGCCCTGCCGCCCGCCGTGCGCCCGGACCCGCCCGCCGCGCCGCACCTCGTATACACCGCCCAGCGCCGGTCGGTTCCGTCGCCGTGTCCGCCGGCCTCCCGCCCGCCACAATGGAGGGATGACCGGGCCCTGGGAGTTCTGGATCGACCGCGGCGGCACCTTCACCGACATCGTGGGCAGACGCCCCGACGGACGCCTCGTCACCCGCAAGCTCCTCTCCCACGACCCCGAGCGCTACCGGGACGCGGCCGTCGCCGGCATCCGACTGCTGCTGGGCCTGGGTCCGGACGAGCCCGTCCCGGCCGAGCGGGTCTCCTGCGTCAAGATGGGCACCACGGTCGCCACCAACGCCCTGCTGGAGCGGCGCGGCGAGCCGACGGTCCTGCTGATCACCGAAGGGTTCGGCGACGCCCTGAGGATCGCCTACCAAAACCGCCCCCGCATCTTCGACCGCCGCATCCTGCTGCCGCAGGCCGTGTACGACCGGGTCGTGGAGGTCCCCGAACGCGTCGACGCGCACGGCACCGTCGTACGCCCCCTCGACCTGGCGACCGTCACCGAACGGCTGGCCGCGGCCCGCGCCGACGGCTTCCGCAGCGCGGCCGTCGTCCTGATGCACGGCTACCGCCACCGCGACCACGAGACGCAGGTCGCCGAAGCCGCCCGCGAACTCGGCTTCACCCAGGTCAGCTGCTCCCACGAGGTCAGCCCGCTGATCAAACTCGTACCCCGCGGCGACACCACCGCCGTCGACGCGTACCTCTCGCCGATCCTCGGGCGGTACGTGGACGAGGTGGCGGCCGAACTCCCCGGCATCCGCCTGCAGTTCATGCAGTCCAACGGCGGACTGCGGGAGGCCGCCCACTTCCGCGGCAAGGACGCGGTGCTGTCCGGACCGGCCGGGGGAGTGGTCGGCATGGCCCGCACCGCCGGGCGCGCCGGCCACCGCAGGGTCATCGGCTTCGACATGGGCGGCACCTCCACCGACGTGTCGCACTACGCGGGGGAGTTCGAACGCGAACTGGGCACCCAGGTC
This sequence comes from Streptomyces sp. NPDC047315, assembly GCF_040643215.1. NCBI lineage: Bacteria > Bacillati > Actinomycetota > Actinomycetes > Kitasatosporales > Streptomycetaceae > Streptomyces > Streptomyces sp. NPDC047315. The sequence goes on from NZ_JBEYTZ010000023.1 coordinate 130,834, forward strand.
GCCGGCGTGCGGATGCGCGCGCCCATGATGAGCATCCACACCGTCGCCGCGGGCGGCGGCTCCGTGCTCCACTTCGACGGCCGCCGCTACCGCGTGGGCCCCGACTCGGCGGGCGCCGTGCCCGGCCCCGTCTGCTACCGCCGCGGCGGACCGCTGACCGTCACCGACGCCAACGTCATGCTCGGCCGCATCCAACCGGCCCACTTCCCCGCCGTCTTCGGCCCGGACGGCGACCGACCGCTGGACGCCGCCGCCGTCCGCGAGCGCTTCGCCGAACTCGCCGAACGGGTGCGGCAGCAGACCGAGACCGCCCCCGCGCCAGAGGACGTGGCCGCCGGCTTCCTGGAGATCGCCGTCCTCAACATGGCGAACGCCGTGAAGAAGATCTCCGTTCAGCGCGGCCACGACGTCACGCGCTACGCCCTGAACTCCTTCGGCGGCGCCGGCGGCCAGCACGCCTGCGCAGTCGCCGACGCCCTCGGCGTCTCCACCGTGATCGTGCCGCCGCTGGCCGGTGTGCTCTCCGCGTACGGCATCGGGCTCGCCGACGCCACCGCCATGCGCGAGCAGTCCGTGGAAGCCGAGTTGAACGCCCGGGCCGTCGCTCGGGTGCGGGAGCTGTGCCGGGAACTCGCCGACCGCACCCGCGCCGAACTGCGGGCCGACGGCATCGCGGACGCGGCGATCACCACCCGCGCGAAGGTGCTGCTGCGGTACGCCGGCACGGACGCGCCCCTGCCCGTACCGCTCGCGGACGAGAACGTGATGCGGGGCGACTTCGAGGCCGCCCACCGCGCGCAGTACGCCTTCACCATGGACAAACCGCTGGTCGTCGAGGCGGTGTCGGTGGAGGCGACCGGGGCGGCGGAGGAGCACCGGGCCGAACACGGCGTTGAGGAAGGGGCTGACGAAGGGGCTGACGAAGGGGCAGAGGAAGGGGGAGAGCCCAACAGGGCCGGGCCGCGGGCCATGGTGCCGATGTACGTCGCCGGCGCCTGGCGGGACGTGCCGCTGCACCGGCGCACGGACCTGCGCGCGGGCGACGCGGTGACCGGGCCGGCGATCGTCGCGGAGGACGATGCGACCACCGTCGTCGACCCCGGATGGCGGGCCGAGGCGGACGACGGCGGGGAACTGCTGCTGACCCGGGTCACGGCCCGGCCCGAGCGCGTCGCCGTGGGCACGGACGTGGACCCGGTGCTGCTGGAGGTCTTCAACAACCTCTTCATGGCCATCGCCGAGCAGATGGGCGTACGGCTGGAGAACACCGCCCACTCCGTCAACATCAAGGAGCGGCTCGACTTCTCCTGCGCCCTGTTCGACCCGGAGGGCAACCTCATCGCCAACGCCCCCCACATCCCGGTGCACCTCGGCTCCATGGGCGAGTCGATCAAGGAGGTGCTGCGCCGCAACCGCGACCGGCTGCGCCCCGGAGACGTGTACGCGATCAACGACCCATACCACGGCGGCACCCATCTGCCCGACGTGACCGTGGTGACACCGGTCTTCGGCGCCGAAGGCGGCGACGGCGGCAACGGTGGGGACGGCGCGGGGGCCGACGGTCCGCGGCTGCGGTTCCTGGTCGCCTCGCGCGGCCACCACGCCGAGATCGGGGGCGTCACCCCGGGGTCGATGCCCGCCTTCAGCACCACCATCGAGGAGGAAGGCGTCCTCTTCGACAACTGGCTGCTGGTGCGGGACGGGCGGCTGCGGGAGGCGGAGACCCGTGAACTGCTGACCGCCGGCCGCTACCCGTCGCGCGCACCGGACGTGAACCTCGCCGACCTCCGCGCCCAGATCGCCGCCAACGAGAAGGGCATCGCGGAACTGGACCACATGGTCGACCAGTTCGGGCTGGATGTCGTGCACGCCTACATGCGGCACGTGCGCGACAACGCGGAGGAGTCGGTGCGTCGCATCGTCGCCGGGCTGACGGACGGGACGTACCGCTACGAGACGGACGGCGGCGCGGTGATCCAGGTCGCGCTGCGGGTGGACCGCGAGGCGCGCAGCGCCGTGCTGGACTTCACCGGCACCTCGCCGCAACTGCCCGGCAACGCCAACGCCCCCACCTCCGTGGTGATGGCCGCCGTGCTCTACGTCTTCCGCACCCTCGTCGGCGCCGACATCCCGCTGAACAGCGGCTGTCTGGAGCCCCTGGAGGTCCGCGTCCCCGCCGGGTCGATGCTCGCGCCCGAACATCCCGCGGCGACCGTCGCCGGCAACGTGGAGACGTCCCAGGCCGTCACGGGAGCGCTGTACGCCGCCCTCGGCGTCCAGGCCGAGGGCGCGGGCACCATGAACAACCTCACCTTCGGCAACGACCGCGTCCAGTACTACGAGACGGTGGCCAGCGGCTCCGGCGCGGGCGACGGCTTCGACGGCGCGGACGCAGTCCAGACCCACATGACCAACTCGCGCCTCACCGACCCGGAGGTCCTGGAGTGGCGCTACCCGGTGCGCGTCGACTCCTTCGCCGTGCGCACCGGCAGCGGCGGCACCGGCCGCTGGCACGGCGGCTGCGGCGTCGTCCGTCGCATCCGCTTCCTGGAGCCGATGACCGTGGCCCTGCTCACCGGTCATCGTCGCATCGCGCCCTACGGCATGGCCGGCGGCGGCCCCGGGGCGCTCGGCGAGAACGCGGTGGAACGCGCCGACGGCACCGTCACCCCGCTCCGCGGCGTCGATGCGGTGGACGTCGCCCCAGGCGACGTCCTGGTGATGAAGACCCCGGGCGGCGGGGGATACGGACCACCCGTGCCCTGAACCGTGCCCCCGGGATCCGGCTCCCTCGTCACACGGGGACGAACCGCACCGGGGTGCCGGGCACGGCCTGGGCCGCGCCGGGCAGGTCGCGGTGGTCGACGACGGCGACCACCGGATAGCCGCCAGTCGTCGGATGGTCGGCCAGGAAGACCACCGGGCAGCCGTCCGGCGGCACTTGGACCGCCCCCAACACCATGCCTTCACTGGGCAGTTCCCCCTCCCGCGCCCGCTGGAGCGGCGGGCCCTCAAGGCGCATCCCGATGCGGTTGCCCGCCGCCGAGACCTGGTGGCCGCCGGCGACGAGGGTGTGCAGCGCCGCCCCGGTGAACCAGTCCGCGCGGGGCCCCAAGCGGATGCGCAACACCAACTCGGGCGGCGGGCTGGACCAGGGCACGACGCCGTCGACCCGGCCCGGCGCACCGCCCGGCGCCCCCAGCGGAAGCACGGCCCCGTCCGTGAGCACCGCCGGGCCGAGGCCCGACAACAGATCCGTGGCCCGGCTGCCGAGCACCGGCTCGACGGCGACACCGCCGGCCAGCGCCAGATAGCTCCGTACGCCGTACGTCGCCGGGCCCAGCTCCAGCAGCGCGCCGGCGGGCACCCGCACCGCCGCCCCCCACGCCACCGGCCGGCCGTCCACGGCGACCGGGCAGGGGGCACCGCCCACGGCCACGGTCACCGCCCGACGGGGCCGCACGGCACAACCGTTGACCGTGGTCTCCAACACCGCGGCCCCCTCGGCATTGCCCACCAGCCGGTTCACCAGCCGGGCCGCGGGCCCGTCGAGCGCCCCGGACCGCCCCACCCCGAGGTGGGCGTGCCCGAAGCGGCCCAGGTCCTGCACGGTCGTCAGTGCCCCGGCCCGTACGACGGCGATCGCGCGATCCGTCATGCGCTCTCCGGTACGAACCGCACCCGAGCTCCGGGGGACAGCAGGGCGGCCGGCTCCCGGCGCGGATCCCACAGGGGGCTGTCGGTCGTGCCGATGAGCTGCCAGCCACCGGGCGAGGAGCGGGGATACATCCCGGTGTACGGGCCGGCGAGGCCGAGGGAGCCGGCCGGGACCGAGGTGCGCGGGGTCGCCCGGCGCGGCACCTCGTACCGTGCGGGGAGGCCGGTGAGGTAGCTGAAGCCCGGTGTGAAGCCGCAGAAGGCGACCCGGAACTCGACCGCGGAGTGGACCGCCACGGCCTGCTCCACCGACACCCCCCACAGCGCGGCCACCTCCGCCAGATCGGGCCCGTCGTAGCGGACCGGCACCTCGACGACGTCCGCCTCCTGCGACCGCAGCGGCGGCACGCGCCACCCGGCCAACTCGACGGCGAAGCCGGCGGGGTCGGCCAGGCCGTCGAGCAGCACCGTCCTCGCGGCGGGCACGATCTCCGTCACCGCCGGCAGGTCGCCCGCCGCGCGCCGGCGCACCAACTCGGCGTGCAGCGCGCCCGTCTCCTGCCCGTCCGCGAGCTCGACGAGCAGCGCCCGATCACCCACCGGTAGAGCCCTCATGCGAACGCCCCGACCCGTACGCCCGCGCTCTCCAGCCCCCGGCGCACCTGATGGGCCAATGCCACCGCGCCCGGGGTGTCCCCGTGGACGCACAGGGAGCGGGGCCGCACCGACACCGACCGACCGCAGTGCGAGCCGACCACGCCGAAGCGTGCCATGCTGACGGACCGGTCGACCACGGCCGACGCGTCGGTGAGCACCGCTCCATCCTGGTCACGGGGCACCAAGGTGCCCTCCGCGGTGTACGCACGGTCCGCGAAACCCTCGGTGATCACCGGCAGTCCGGCCTTCTCCGCCGCCACGTGCAGGGCGGACCCGGGCAGCCCGAGCAGCGGCAGCCGCTCTCCCGTCAGCAGCACGCCGTCCACCACGGCCGCCGCCTGATCCTCGTCCCGGACCACCCGGTTGTACAGGGCGCCGTGCGGCTTGACGTACGCGACGCGGGAGCCGGCGGATCGGGCGAACACCTCCAACGCGCCTATCTGGTAGGCGACTTCGGCCGCGAGTTCGTCCGGGGGCACGTCCATGGCCCGCCGCCCGAACCCGGCCAGATCGCGGTACGCCACGTGGGCCCCGATGCGCACCGAGCGCTCGGCCGCCAGCCGACAGACCCGACGCATGGTGGTCGCGTCCCCGGCGTGGAAGCCACAGGCGACGTTCGCGCTGGTGACCACGGACAACAACTGCTCGTCGTCGGTCAGCCGCCACTGGCCGAAGCCCTCGCCCAGATCGGCGTTGAGATCGATGGACGCCCACGTCATGTGCAGCCCTTCCTTTCCCGGTCCCCCGGTGTCACAGCAACTCCTTGCCCCGGGTCTCCGGAAGCCCGAGCAGCGCCACGACGGCGAGACCGTAACCGACGGCGCCGAGGAGCAGCGCGCCGCCCACACCCCAACTGTCGGACATGTAGCCGACCCAGGTCGGCAGGAACGCCCCCACCGCCCGGCCGCTGTTGTAGGTGAATCCCTGGCCCGTGCCGCGTACGGCCGTCGGGTAGAGCTCGCTCAGGAACGAGCCGAACCCGCTGAAGATGGCCGACATGCAGAACCCGAGCGGGAAGCCGAGGAGCAGCAGCAGGCCGTTCTCCCCTTCGGGGAGCTTGGCGTAGCAGAGGATGCCCACGGCGGACAGCACCGCGAACAGCGCGATGTTGTTCTTGCGACCTATTCGGTCCGTGAGATAGCCACCGGTCAGATAGCCGAGGAACGCCCCGGAGATCAGGAGCGCCAGATATCCGCCGGTGCCGACCACGGTCAGTCCGCGCTCGGTCTTCAGATACGTGGGCACCCAGGTGGCCAGGGTGTAGTACCCGCCCTGGACGCCGGTGGACAGCAGGGTGGCGAACAGGGTGACCTTGAGCAGGTCCTTCTTGAAGATCGCCGCGAAGGACCCGCGTGCCGTGCTCGCCTGTCGCCGTGCGGTCGCCTCGGGGGCGTCGCTGACGTGTCGCCGCACGTAGATGACGAGGAGCGCGGGCAGCGCGCCGGTCCAGAACATCACCCGCCAGGCGGTGTCCGGGTCCAGGAACTCGAACACCAGCGTGTACACGATCACGGCCAGGCCCCAGCCGACGGCCCAGGCGCTCTGCACGGCGCCGAGCGTGCGGCCCCGGTGCTTCGCCGTCGCGTACTCCGCGACCAGGATCGCACCGACCGCCCACTCGCCGCCGAAGCCGAGGCCCTGGAGCGCCCGGAAGACCAGCAGCGTCTCGTAGTTGGGGGCGAAGCCGCAGGCGACCGTGAACACGGCGTAGGTGATGACGGTGGCCATCAGCGCCTTCACCCGGCCGATGCGGTCGGCGAGTATCCCGGCGAGCGCGCCGCCGATGGCGGACACCACCAGGGTGACCGTGGTCAGCAGCCCCGTCTGGCCGTTGTCCAGGCTGAAGTAGGCGGAGATGGCCACCATGCTCAGCGGCAGTGTGAAGTAGTCGTACGAGTCGAGGGCGTAGCCCCCGAAGGCGCCGCCGAACGCCCGGCGTCCGCGCGGCCCCAACGCCCTCAGCCAGGCGAAGGCTCCCGCGTCCGCCGGGAGCTGACCTTTCTTCGGCTGTACCCGAGTCGTGCTCATCTGCACCTCGCAGTGTCGAGCGGGGAGGGTGACTGTGCGATGTCATCAAGCTAGGGGATCGTTGAACGATCCGACAAGGGGCGCGTTGGCTCGTTGTTTCCTTCTACGATGGCTTCCGTGCGCCGGTGCGCGCCGGGTTGAAGCTGCTCCCGGCTGGAGAGAGAGGTGTCGTGAGGGCGACGGAGACCGGAACGGGTAAAACGGGCGGATCCCGCGGGCCGAGCGGAGTCGGTGGGACGGGGGGTTCGAGTGGGGCCGGTGGGGCGAGCGGTTCGAGTGTCCCCGGCGGTCCCCGTGGTTCCGGCGCTCCCGGCGATCCCGGCGGTCCGGGCAGTCCCGGCGGACTGGAGGACGACCGCGCGCTGCTCGGCCGCACGAGCACGGCCGAACGCGTCGCGGACATCCTGCGCACCCGCATCGCCGAGGGCTACTTCCGCCCCGGTGAACGCCTGTCCGAGGAGGTCATCGGGCGGGCGCTCGGAGTGTCGCGCAACACCCTGCGCGAGTCCTTCCGCCTGCTGACCCACGAACGGCTGCTCGTCCACCAGCTCAACCGAGGCGTCTTCGTCCGGATGCTCGCCGTCCAGGACGTCACCGACATCTACCGCACCCGTCAGCTCGTCGAGTGCGCCGTCGTCCACGGCCTCGGCGCACCGCCGTACGACGTCGACGCGCTCGAAGCCGCCGTCAGCGCCGGCGAACAGCACGAGCGCGAGGCGGACTGGACGGGCGTGTCCACGGCGAACATCCACTTCCACCGCGAGCTGGTCGCCCTCGCGGGCAGCGCCCGCACCGACGAACTCATGCGGGGCGTGCTGGCGGAGCTGCGCCTGGCCTTCCACGTCGTCGACGACCCGCGCCGCCTCCACCAGCCGTACCTCGTGCGCAACCGCGCCATCCTCGAAGCCCTCCGCGCCGGCGACGCCACCGCGGCCGAACGGCTGCTCGTGCAGTACCTGGAGGACTCCCGGGCCCAGATGGTCGAGACGTACGCACACCTGGTCGACGGCTCCGACGCGTACTGACGCGTACTGACGTAGTGGCGTACGACGTATGGGCGCGCACGCGCTCCCGCGCCCGCACCGGCCCCGTTCCGGTGCCCGCCGCGCCGCACCCGACGGGCGGCATCTGCGCCGTTTCGACCAGTGTCAGTGCGAGGACCTAATCTGTGCACCGTGACTTCGCCAGCCTCGACGGACCCCGTTCCGCCCCAGCTCAGCGCGGGGCCGCGGCCCGCGCAGGGCCCGGCCGCCGACGAGGGGCTCGCGCGGCGGCTGCGCGCGCTCGCCTGCACCGCGCCGCTGCACGACCTCGACGCCCGCAAGGCGAACCTCGCCGGCGAGTACACGGTCTACGCGATGGCGGAGGTCGCCCTCGCGGCCATTGACCTCGTCACCCTGCACATGGACTTCGACACCGGCGCCGACCACGAACAGATCGTCGCCAGGCTGCTGCCCCGGATCGCCGCCCAGGCCCCCCGCCGCCCCGCCGCCGAACACGAGCGCGTCGCCCGCTGGGTCCTGGAGAACCTGATCAACGTCGGCAGCGTGGACCGCGGCTTCCGCGCCGTCTACGGCACCTTCGGCACCGACGGCGTCTACACCCGCCGCGACTACGACTTCAAGCTGATCGAAGAGGTCCCCGGCTACGGCGGCAGCGTCTACCTCCGCACCACCGACGAAGCGGTCAACGTCCTCGTCGGCGCCCTCGACACCGACGTGACCAGTGCGCAGATCGCCGCCGAGGTCAAACTGGAAGTCCTGATCAGCCGCGGTCGGCTCGCCGACGCCCAACTCGCCGCCGAACAGGCCCGCTACCGCACCGTGCAGTACGCCGAGACCCTGCGCCGCACCCTGGAAGCCACCCGCCGCAACGTCCGCGCGGTGGACTGGCTGAACGCCGTTCCCGACCTGATCGCCGAAGCGCTCGACCACGTCGCCGACCGCTACCGGCACGAGAACGCGATCCTGACGAACATCCGCAAGGCGCGTGACGAGGCCGAGGACCCCGAACACAAGCGCCGCGCCGCCGAACTCGTCGACATCGTCAAGGACTGCATCCGCCGACACACCCAGCTCCAGTCCCGACTCCTCGAAGCCGGACCCCTCTTCCGCGCCGAACAGGACCGACAGGCGTTCGCCCGCCCCACCACCCGTACCGGACTCGACCTCCACGGCCAGCTCGTCGCCCCCCTCCTGCCCCTCCCCGTCGAGTCGGCGGTCCGCGTCACCGACGCCTTCTTCGCCCGGGGCACCGGGCTGCGCACCCCGTCGTCCGTACGCCTGGCCGACCTGGTCGACCTGCTGCTCACGCCCCCCGTCGAACGGGACCACCTCGGCGCCGAAATGCCCGAGCCCGACCTGATCGCCACCCCCGACGACAGCCGCTTCAGCGAGGAACAGCTCGCCCAGGCCATGGAGCTCCTGGACCTGGAGCACGACGCGCCGCGCCGGCTCTCCGGACTCCTCGCCGACGCCCGCCGCCGCGACCCCGACCTGCCGTACCTGGTCGCACTGCTCGCCGTGCACGCCGCGAGCCCCCCGGTCGGCACCGCCTACCGCCAGGGCGAAGAACGCCTCCTGTTCGCCGTGGACGACGGCACCGAACTCGACGACCCGGAGTTCGGCGGCGCCGACCTGATCGTGGGCACCGCCCTGCTCGACGCCGTCGGCATGGCCGCCGACCGCACGGAAGCCGCATGAACCCCCGCCCGCGCCCCCGCCGACGACCGGCCGCCGCCCCGCTGCGCCCCCGACCCGCCCGCCCGTACGAGGAGCACGTCCAGTGACCGAACCGCACGCCGAGCGCGCCCCCTGGCCAGGCCCCGCCCCGGCGGACGCGCCCGTGGACGCGGCCGGCACCCCGGCCGCCCAGGTCACCCCCGCCGACGCGGCCGACGCCGCCCGCCTGGTCTCCTTCGGGCTCCAGCCCAAGCTGCTGCCCGCCCGCGACGCCGAGTACGCCGAACTGCTGCGCCGCTACCGGGACGACGCCCCCTTCGCCCGGCTCGCCGACGCGGTCGCCACCGGCCTCGGACTCCTCGTCCTGGAGGTGTCCCCGCGCGCCGGCATGGCGATCAGCGCCGGCGAGGACTCCGTCTTCGCCGTCCGCATGGGCGACTACGCCCGCCGCACCTCCGCCGACTCCACCGACCGCTTCCTGCACGGACTGGCCCACCTCGCGGTCGCCGCCATGGCCTTCCCCCGCCCCGAAGACCTCGCCGACGACGCCTACATCGGCCGCATCACGATCCTCGGCGTCGACGGCTACGTCCGCCAGGCGTGCCGCCGGCTGGAGGAGCGCGCCGACGAGCGCGGCGACAACACCGACCCGGCCACCGACGCCCCCGGCCTGGAGGCCGCCTGGCGCGTCTACTCCCGCCGCAGCGCCACCGGAGCCACCAAGGACGCCCGGCGACTGGCCGGATCCACCACCGGCATCGTCGGCAAGGCCGTCGCCTTCCTCGCGGACTCCGGCTTCCTCCAGCGCACCGGCGACGACGCCGGCGGCGCCTACCGCACCACCGCGCGCTACCAGCTCCAGGTCCGCGACATGGCCGGCACCGCCGCCATGGCCGAACTGCTGGAGCTGGGCGTCGTCCCCGTCAGCGACGGAAGCCCCACCCTGGTCCCGCCCCCCGACGGGGACGACCTGGAGCTGGCCGCCGACGCCGGCCTGCCCTTCCACACGTAGACACGCAGCCCTTCCGCACCCAGCCCCGCGACCACTGCCCACCGCGCGACCCGCGCCCCGTCCGCACGCACCCCGACCAGTCGACATCTGAGAGTCCGCCGCCATGTACGAGCTGTCCCGCGTTCGCCTCTACTCCATCGGGCCCGCCGGTGCGCGCTACGCCGACACCGTCCTGGACCTGCGCGGAGTCGGCGAGCCGGTGCCCCACCCCGCCCCCACCCAGGCGGAGTTCTTCGAGGACGAGCCCGTCGGTCCGCCGCGCCGACCGGCCCCGGCCGGAGTGCTCTTCCTGGAGAACGGCGGCGGCAAGTCCGTACTGCTCAAGCTGATCTTCTCGGTGATGCTGCCCGGCCACCGCAACACCCTCGGCGGCGCCAGCTCGGGCGTGCTGCGCAAGTTCCTGCTCGCCGACGACTGCGGGCACGTCGCCCTCGAATGGCAGCACACCCTCACCGGCGAACTGGTCGTGGTGGGCAAGGTCAGCGAGTGGCGGGGCCGCCAGGTCTCCAACGACCCGCGCAAGTTCGCCGAGGCGTGGTACTCCTTCCGCCCCGGCCCCGGCCTGAGCCTGGACTCCCTCCCGGTCGCCGAGTCCACCGCCGTGCGCCGCCCGGCCGAAGGGGCCTCCGGCGCGCGGGGCCGGCGCCGCACGATGAAGGGCTTCCGGGACGCGCTCACCGACGCCGGCAAGGCGTACCTCCACCTGGACGTCCACTGGGAAGAGATCCACGACCGCTGGAACGAACACCTCGGCGACCTCGGTCTCGACCCCGAACTCTTCCGCTACCAGCGCGAGATGAACGCCGACGAGGGCGAGGCGGCCGGCCTCTTCGCGGTGAAGAAGGACTCCGACTTCACCGACCTCCTGCTGCGGGCCGTCACCGACACCCGGGACACCGACGGCCTCGCCGACCTCGTCAGCGGCTTCGGCAACAAACTCGGCCGCCGCGCCGAACTCACCGCCGAACGCGACTTCACCGCCGGCTCGGTCGACCTGCTGCACCGGATCGTGGAGGCCGCCGACACCCGCGCCCGGGCCCGCGAGATCCACGCCGGCGCCGAACGCCGCACGCGCAGCCTGACCCGTCGGCTCGCCGCCCGCGCCGCCGAGGAACGCGCCCGCGCCGCCGACCTCGCACAGCAGGTGACCGCAGCCGCCCACACCGTCACCGAAACCGAACGGACCCGGGCCCGCAGCTCCCTGGTCGCCGCCGAACTCGCCTACCGCAACGCCTCGCTCGCCCTCGCCGTCGCCGAGAAGCGCGCCACCGCCCAGCGCCGCGAGCTGATCGACGCCCGTACGCTGCACTCGGCGTGGCAGGCCGCGGAGGCCGTCCTACGGCACCGGGCCGCCGGCGACCGCTCCGCGCGCGTGGCCGCCGCCATCCGCGAGGCCGAGCGGGACGCCGCCCCCGCGCTCGCCGCCCGCGCCCGGGCCGCCGCCGACCTCGTCCGCGCCCTGCACGCCGCCGCCGAAGACGGCGAACGGCTCGCCAACGAACAAGAGGAGCGGTCCGCCGCGCTCCAGGAGACCGGTGAAGCGTCCCACCGGGACGCCACGGCCGCGGCCACCGAAGCCCAGCGCGCCCGCAGCGAGATCGGCCACCTGCGCCAGCGGCTGGCGGAGGTCGAGCAGGAGACCGCCGAAGCAGTACGCGCCGGCTGGCTCGACGACACCGCCCCCGACGCCGACCCGGCCAGGGCCGCGCTCGCGGCCAGCGACGCCGAGAAGACCGCGGTCGCCGCATGGGACACCGCGCGGGAAGCGGCGCGCGGCACCGCCGAGCGGGCGAAGGAGGCCGCCGCCGCGGAGTCCCGCGCCGAACTGGCCGCCGCCCGGGCCGCGGACGCGGCGAGCGCGGCGGAGAACGCCCACGGCGCGGAGCACCGGGCCGCCGCCTCCATCGCCGAAGACCCCCGCCTGGCGGAGCTGTTGAGCCTGCCCCCGGCCCCGGCACCGACCGCGGCTGCGCCCCGCCCCGCTGACGCGGACGACCCGCAGGGCGAAGACGCCCGCCCCGGCGAACCCCTGCGCGCCGACGAGGGCCCCCTCGCCGCCGAAGAGCTGGACCGTTGTGCCGACGAGCTGCGCGCGCTGCTGGAGCAGTACGTCACCGCGGCCGAGCGTCAGCTCTTCGACCTGCGGACGGCCGCCGCCGACGACGCCCGGATCCTCGGCGCGCTCGGCGACGGCGGGCTGCTGCCGCCGGGCCCCGACGTCCTGGCGACCGTCGAGTTCCTGGCCGAGCACGGCGTCCCCGCCCTGCCCGGCTGGCGCTACCTGGCCCAGGCAGTCGACCCCGCCGACCACGCCGCCGTGCTCGCGGCCCGCCCCGAACTGGTCGACGGCGTGGTGATCACCGACCCCGCCTCCCACGTCCGCGCCCGCGAGGTGCTGGCCGGCGCCGCCCTGCTGCCCCGCTCCGCCGTCGCCGTCGGCACGACCGCCGCCCTGCTCGCGCCGGTGCCCGCACAGGGCGGCGACGACTCCGGCGTGTTCCTCGTACCGCCGAACCCGGCGATGCACGACGAACACGCCGCCGACGAGGAGCGCCAGGCGCTGCGCGCCCGCGCCACCGCCAGGGACGAGGAGATCAGGGCGCTCGCGACCCGGCTCGCCGGGGACCGCGCGCTCGCCGCGCGCCTCGGCTCGTGGCGCGCCGACTGCCCGCCCGGCATGCTCGCCGAGCTCGCCCGGGGCTCCGCCGCGGCCCGCGACGCCGCCGAGGCAGCGGAAGCCGAGCTCGCCGAGGCCCGCGTCGTACGCACCGAAGCCGACGAGGCGGCGGCCGAGACCGCGGCCGTACGCGAAGAGCGCCAGGAGCAGGCCCAGCGCGCCCGCCGCGCCGCCGACGCCCTCGCAGGGCTGGCCTTCCGGCTCAGGGAACGCGCGGGCTGGCAGGTCAAGCTGCGGGAACTGGCCGACGAGGCCGCCGAGTCGGAAGAGCGGGCCGCGAGCTGCCTGGAGCGGGCGAAGGCGGCGGACGAGGACCGCCGGGTCGCCCAGCGCGCCGCCGACGACGCCCGCCGCACCGCACGCGCGCTGCGCGCCGAACGGGCCGAGATCGCCGGCGCTCCGGACCACCTCCCCGACGAGGACGACCCGGCTCAAGAAGCGTCGACGCGCACACGCACCGCGCTGCCCGCGCTGCGCGAGGCGTACCGCGCGGCCTCCCAGCTCTACGAGAAGGTCGGCGTCGGCGCCGACCTGAGGGCCGAACAGGCCCGTGCCGAGAGCGACGAGAGCGCCGCCCTGGCCGAATTGGACCGGCTCACCAACAAGGTCCGCACCCGTGCGGCACAGCTGCTGGAGAGCACCGAAGGCGCCGACGGGCCCTCGCGGCAGTCCGCCGTCGCCCGGGCCGAATCCCTCGTCCAGACCCTGGAGTCCCGCGCGTCGGAGGCCAGCGAGAAGCTGGGCAGGCTGCGGGGCGAAGCGGAGCGGCTGGCCCCCGCCGACGGCGAATCACACACGGACCTTCCGGACGAACTGCTCCCCGCCGACGCCGAACACGCCCAGACCCTGCTGCGGACCGCCACCGCCGAACTGGCCGCCCGCACCGACGCCCTGGACACCGCCCGCGAGGTCCACGGCGGACTGCTCCAGGCGCACCGCGCCGCGGAGGACGCCGCCGGCGGCTTCGACGAGACCGCCGCCCAACTCCGCGACCTGCTGCGCGACCAGCAGGACGACGAGCCGGCCCAGGACCCCGAGCCGTACGCCGGGGACCTCGCCGAGGCCCGGCAGTCCACCGCCGAGGCCCGGCGCTCCCTGCGCGGCTGCGCCACGGACCTGTCGGCGGCCGAGTCCGCCGTACGGGAAGCCTCCGACGTCCTCGTACGGCACGCCAACTCCACCCGGTACGAACAGGTCCGCACCCCCGCGCGCCAGCAGATCCGCGAGCTGCCGGCCGCCGCACTGCCCGAACACGCGGCGGCGTGGGCGGAAGCCTTCGCCCCCCGGCTGCGGGTGCTCACCGACGAACTCCAGCAGCTGGAGCGCAACCGCGACACCATCGTCGACCGGCTCCGCGGACTGGTGGAATCGGCGCTGGCCACCCTGCGCTCGGCGCAGCGCCTGTCCCGGCTGCCGGAAGGGCTCGGTGAGTGGTCCGGGCAGGAGTTCCTCCGGATCCGCTTCGAAGAGCCCGACCAGGCCACGCTCGCGGAGCGCCTCGGCGAGGTCATCGACGAGGCCACCCGCGCGGCCGTGCGCAAGAACGCCTCAGCGGCGTACGGCGAGGGCCGCAGGGACGGGATGTCCCTGCTGCTGCGCGGAGTCCAGGCGGCGCTGCAACCCAAGGGCATTGCCGTGGAGATCCTGAAGCCGGACGCGGTGCTGCGCGCCGAACGCGTCCCGGTCGGCCAGATGGGCGACGTCTTCTCCGGCGGCCAGCTCCTGACCGCGGCCATCGCGCTGTACTGCACGATGGCGGCGCTCCGCAGCAACGACCGCGGCCGTGACCGCCACCGGCACGCCGGCACGCTCTTCCTCGACAACCCGATCGGCCGGGCCAACGCCACCTATCTGCTGGAACTCCAGCGCGCCGTCTCCGATGCGCTCGGCGTCCAGCTCCTCTACACGACGGGCCTTTTCGACACCACTGCCCTGGCGGAGTTCCCCCTGGTGATCCGGCTGCGCAACGACGCCGACCTGCGGGCCGGGCTGAAGTACATCAGCGTGGAGGAGCACCTGCGCCCCGGGCTGCCCCAGCAGGACCCGTCGGGCGAGCAGGTCCACGGAGAGATCACCGCCACGCGGATGTACAAGCGGGCGACGAGCGAACCGGCACCCCTGCCCGCCCAGACCCCGCCCGCCACCAGCGAGGCGGCGCACTCCCCCCAGCAGCAAACACCGCAGCACGTACAGGAGCAGACGCAGCAGCAGCGAGCACAGCAGCAAAGCCAGCAGTAAGCACAGGAGCACGCACAGGAAGGGTGACGGCAGCAGGCCGCCGGCGCCCTTCCGTCGGGCGGCGGCGCCGACTTACGCCTCGACCTCGGCCATCCGCGCTGTGCCGTGCTGCTCGCGGCGGCGTATTCGCGCCTCGCGACGAGCTTCGGCACGGGCCGCCCGCCGGGCCCGGCGCCGCTCCCGACGCAACTGGCGGGCGCTGCTGCTGGGCTCGGAAATCACGCCGTGACGCTGCTTCCAGACCTGGTGGGTCACCCACACGTCCAAGACCGCCCAGGTCGCCACGACCGTGCTGGCGACGCTGCTGAGCACCATCGGGAAGGCGAGCCAGGAGCCGGCGAGGGTGCTGAGGAAGGCCACCATCGCCTGAATGAGCGTGACGGCCACGATGAGCACGGCCCGCACCGCGGCGGTGCGCACGGGGTCCGCGAGCCGGGGCCGGGCGGTGGGCTCCTCCATCCACAGCTGCCGCGGCGCGCGCGCCTCACCCGCGGCGTACCGCATCGGCTCGCGGCGCTCCCCCTTGTCCATCGTTCTGGTCACTCCCCACGTCCCCCCACATCCATCCGGCCTTTGGGTGGCTGCCCGAAATCCCCCGCACCTACTCCAGCCCCTGCCGCCGCCGACGCCACGGCCACCGGAAAATCGACACTGGTGAACCGGGACCGGAGACCTCAGGGGAAAACCGGCAGTGCGGGCGAACCTCGCACTACCGACCGGTATCGCCAGGATCCCAACAGCTCTGCACATAAGGACGCACGACTGCGCGGATTTGTTCCACCACACGGGCAAAGAACGAAGGAATCCGGCCATCTCCAACGGCGGAGGAGTCGGCACTCTCCCCGCCCCCTCGCGACACGCCGAGAATCCCAACACCTTGAATGCCGGAACGACCCGTGGGCAACGCCGCCGCGGTCGGCCGAAAATCGTCCGGACGACCCTTCGAGTTGCTTGTGTGACAGTAGTAGGCTCGCGCCGTTTGTTGACGGAGCTGACGGAACACCACCGTCCGCTGGGGCGGTTCCGGCCGGGGGAGGGAGGCCATGCGCTTTCGCGGGAAGTCCATCCGCCGGAAGATCGTGGCGGTGCTGCTGGTGCCGCTGCTCTCGCTCACCGCGCTGTGGGCCTTCACCACCGCACTCACCGGCCGGGAGGCCAGCGAGCTCCTCGACGCCAATTCGGTCAGCGAGGACGTCGGCGAACCCGTCACCCGCGCGATCGACGCCCTCCAGCAAGAGCGCCGCCAGACCCTCGTCTACCTCGCGGACCGCCGCGCCTCCACCGCGCTCCCCGAGTTACGCACCAAGCGCGGCACCACGGACGAGGCCGTCGCCGAGGTCAGGGCCAGGGCGGAAGACGACGATATCCGTGAGGCGGTGCGCTCCGATGGTGAACGCAAGCTCGCCAAGCTGGTCAAGGGATACGACGGACTGGCCGCGCTCCGCCGCTCCGTGGAGACGGGCACCGTCACCCGCGTCGAGGCGCTGGAGTACTACAACGGCATCGTCGACCCCGGCTTCTCCCTCCTGAACTCCCTCCACTCCCTCGGCGACGTCGGCCTGGAGCGCCAGGGCCGCGCCCTCGTCGGCCTCGGCCGCGCACGGGAGGCGCTCGCGCGCGAGGACGC
The DNA here is from genome assembly GCF_040643215.1 of Streptomyces sp. NPDC047315. Taxonomy (NCBI): domain Bacteria; kingdom Bacillati; phylum Actinomycetota; class Actinomycetes; order Kitasatosporales; family Streptomycetaceae; genus Streptomyces; species Streptomyces sp. NPDC047315. The sequence continues at coordinate 147,411 of NZ_JBEYTZ010000023.1, forward strand.
CCTGATCGCGTCCGCCTTCGCCGCCGGCCGGGTGGACGCCGACGAACTGCGCCAGCTCACCGGCCTCGTCGCCCGGCGCGAGGTCCTGTACGACACCAGCCTCGAAGCTCTGCTCCCCAAGGACCGCGAGATCCACCGCCAGTTCTGGAAGGGCCCGGAGACCGCGCCCCTGCGCGACGCCGAGAAGCGGCTGACCACCGGCGGCCCGGTGCGGCACGCGTCCGCGTCCGAAGCCGAGGAGTGGCAGGTGGCCGCCGCCCCGGTGCTCGACGAACTCCGCAACGAGGGCGTCGCGGCACACAACCGTCACGAGGACCGGGTGGAACCGGTCACGTACGACGTCTTCGTCAAGGCGGGCATCGCCGGAATCCTCGGCTTCGCCGCCCTCCTCGTCTCCGTCGTCGTCTCCGTCCGCATCGGCCGTGACCTGGTCCGCGACCTCTCCCGACTGAGCCGGGAGGCCCACGAGGTCTCCAGCGTCCGGCTGCCCAGCGTCATGCGGCGCCTGGCCGCCGGCGAACAGGTGGACGTGGAGACCGAAGCCCCGCGCCTGGAGTACGAGAAGGACGAGATAGGCCAGGCCGGCCACGCCCTCAACACCCTCCAGCGCGCCGCCGTCGACGCGGCCGTGCGCCAGGCCGAGATGCGCCGCGGCGTCTCCGAGGTCTTCGTCAACCTCGCCCGCCGCAACCAGGTACTGCTCCACCGCCAACTCACGCTCCTCGACACGATGGAGCGCCGCACCGAGGACACCGACGAACTCGCGGACCTCTTCCGGCTCGACCACCTCACCACCCGGATGCGCCGCCACGCCGAGGGCCTGGTGATCCTCTCCGGCGCCACCCCCTCCCGCCAGTGGCGCAAACCCGTCCAGCTGATGGACGTGGTCCGGGCAGCGGTCGCCGAGGTCGAGGACTACGAACGCATCGAGGTGCGCCGGCTGGCCCGCATCGGCGTCGGCGGATCGGCCGTCGCCGACCTCACCCATCTCATCGCCGAACTCCTGGAGAACGCGACGGTGTTCTCACCGCCGCACACCACGGTCCAGGTCAACGGCGAACGCGTCGCGAACGGCTTCACCCTGGAGATCCACGACCGCGGCCTCGGCATGGCGCCCGAGGTCCTGTTGGACGCCAACCTGCGCCTCGCGGAGACCCCGGAGTTCGAGCTGTCGAACACCGACCGGCTCGGCCTGTTCGTGGTCAGCCGGCTCGCCCAGCGCCAGAACGTACGGGTGTCGCTCCAGCCCTCCCCGTACGGGGGTACCTCGGCGATCGTCTTCGTCCCCGCAGCGCTGCTCACCGACGCCCCGGACACCGAGAGCAGGGGCGTCCGCATCGAGCGGGCGGGGGAGGGGCCCTTCGGCCGGCGCTCCGGCAAGGGCGAGGGGGGCGCCAAGCTGTCCGCCCTCGCCAAGAGCGGCCAGGGGCGGCGGAACGGTCCTGCGCTCCTCGGCAGCGGTACGGACTGGGACGCCCCCGGCGACCTCGGGGACCCCGAAGCCCTTGACGACCACGCCGACCACGCCGACCATTCCGACGCGCTGCCCCCGCTCGCCCCCGCTCCGTACGAGCCGCAGCCCGACGAGGCCCGCCGCGCACCGCTGCCCCGGCGCACCAAGCCGCCCACCCTGATCACCGACGGCGGACGCAGGGTCGACGAGCCCGGCCGCACCCACCCGGTGCCGTTCCCCGAGCCCCTGCCGGCCCCGGACCCCGCGGAGCCGGGTCCCGCGCGCGCGGGATCAGCCGGCCGCCCCGAAGCGCCCGCCGCCGTCCCGCTGTACGAGCCCTCGCACGAGCCGTCGCCGACGTCGGTCGACGGACTGCCGCGCCGGGTGCGCCAGGCCAGCCTCGCCCCGCAGCTCAAGGCCGACCCCGACACCGGCGGGGCCCGGCGGCCCCCCGCCCACCGCGACGACGCCCGCCACCCGGGCCCGAACGTCGAACGCGACCCGGACGAGGTGCGCAACCGCATGGCGGCGATGCAGCGCGGCTGGCAACGGGGCCGCCGCGAGAACGCGGACGGTGCCGCCGACGGCGTCCACCAGTCCACCGGCCCGGGCACCGGCCGGCCGGCACCACGAACCACCTCCGAGGGGGACGGCCCATGACCGCACCGCACGCCGCAGCACACGCCGTCGGCGAACACCCCGCGCAGGGCTCCGGCGCACTCAACTGGCTGCTCGACGAACTCGTCGACCGGGTCGGCAGCATCCGCCAGGCCCTGGTGCTCTCCCGGGACGGCCTGGCCACCGGCGCCTCCCGCGCGCTGACCCGGGAGGACGGCGAGCACCTCGCCGCCGTCGCCTCCGGCTTCCACAGCCTCGCCAAAGGCGTCGGACACCACTTCGACGTGGGCGAGGTCCGTCAGACCGTGGTGGAGCTCGACGAGGCGTTCCTCTTCGTCACCGCGGCCGGCGACGGCAGCTGCCTCGCCGTCCTCGCCGACGCCGACTCCGACGTCGGCCAGATCGCGTACGAGATGACCCTCATGGTCAAGCGGGTCGGCGCGCACCTGTCCACCGCCCCCCGGACCGGTCACGCCAGCGCCGGGGGATGAGCGCGGGCATGAGTGACTCGGCACACCACCCCCGGCACTCCCAGCACCGCCACCACTTCTTCGACGCCGACGCGTCACCGGTGGTCCGCCCGTACGCCATGACCCGCGGTCGCACCAGCAGTACGGGTCAGCACCGGCTCGATCTGATCGCCCTGGTGGTGGCCGAACCCACCGCCCACCACCTGCACCACGACGGGTCGCTCTCACCGGAGCACGTCGACATCGTCGAGCGCTGCGAGCGCAGCCCGCAGTCGATCGCCGAACTCGCCACGGGTCTGGACCTCCCGGTGGGGGTCGTGCGGGTGCTGGTGGGCGATCTCGTCGAGGGCGAACTCGTCCACGTCTCCCGCCCCGTTCCGCCGGCCGAGCTGCCGGACGTGAACATCCTCCGTGAGGTGATCAATGGCCTTCGGGCGCTCTAGTGTCCGCAAGCCCGTCGAGCCGGTGGCACTGAAGATCCTGGTCGCCGGTGGGTTCGGGGTGGGCAAGACGACGCTGGTGGGCGCGGTGAGCGAGATCAGGCCGCTGCGCACCGAGGAGGTGCTGAGCGAGGCGGGGCGTCCGGTGGACGACACCGCGGGCGTCGCGGGCAAGACGACCACCACCGTCGCCATGGACTTCGGCCGCATCACCCTCCGCGAGGACCTGGTGCTCTACCTCTTCGGCACGCCGGGGCAGGAGCGCTTCTGGTTCCTGTGGGACGAGTTGGCGCAGGGCGCGCTCGGCGCCGTGGTGCTGGCCGACACCCGACGCCTCGCGGACTCCTTCGCCGCCGTCGACTACTTCGAGCGCCGGGGCATCCCCTTCACCGTCGCCGTCAACTGCTTCGACGGGGCGGAGCGGTTCCCCGTGGGGTCCGTGCGCGCCGCGCTCGACCTCGACCCCGGGGTGCCGCTGATGACGTGCGACGCCCGCGAACGCGACTCGGCCAAGCTGGTGTTGGCAGCGGTGGTCGAGCACGCCCTGGAGCGGGTCGCGTCCGAGCGCCGCCACGCCTCCGCCTGATGCCCGACCCGTGTCCTGCGGTCGTCAGCGGACGGCCACCACCGCCGACCCGTGCCCGAACAACCCCTGGTTGGCGGTGACCCCGACCCGGGCCCCGGCCACCTGACGTGCGCCCGCCGCCCCCCTCAACTGCCAGGTCAGCTCGCAGACCTGCGCGATGGCCTGGGCGGGCACGGCCTCCCCGAACGACGCCAACCCACCGCTCGCATTGACGGGTACCCGCCCGCCGAGCGCCGTGACCCCCTCGCGCACCAGCTTCGCCCCTTCGCCCGGTCCGCACAGCCCGATGTCCTCGTACCACTCCAGTTCCAGCGCGGTGGACAGGTCGTACACCTCGGCGAGCGACAGGTCATCGGGCCCGATGCCCGCCTCCTCGTACGCGGCGCGGGCGATGGACGCCCTGAACGAGCCGCCGCCGTCGGCCCGGACCGCCGTGGTCGAGTCCGTCGCGATGTCCGGCAGGTCGAGCACGGTCTTCGGATACGTCGGGGTCACGGTCGACACCGCCCGGATGCGGACCGGGTCGACCGCGCCGTGCCGACGGGCGAACTCCACGCTGGACAGCACCAGCGCCGCGCCGCCGTCCGAGGTGGCGCAGACGTCCAGCAGCCGCAGCGGGTCGGCGACGACGGGGGAGGCGGCGACCTCACCGACCGTGACGGCCCTGCGGTAGCGGGCGTGCGGATTGAGCGCGCCGGCCGCCGCGTTCTTCACCTTGACGAGGGCGAAGTCGTCGGTGGTGTCCCCGTACAGGGCCATGCGGCGGCGGGCGTACAGGCCGAAGTACGCGGGGTTGGTCGCCCCCAGGATCCGAAAGCGCAGCCAGTCGGGGTCGTCCGGCCGGTCGCCGCCGGCGGGCGCGAAGAAGCCCTTCGGGGCGGCGTCGGCGCCCACGACCAGCACTACGTCGGCGAGCGAGGCGAGGATCTGGGCGCGTGCGGTGGCGATCGCCTGCGCCCCGGAGGCGCAGGCGGCGTACACGCTGGTGACGCGCGCCCCCTGCCAGCCCAGGGCCCGGGCGAAGGTGGCGCCGGCCACGTATCCGGGGTAGCCGCCGCGCACCGTGTCCGCGCCGACGACGGATTGGACGCGGCGCCAGTCCAAGCCCGCGTCGGCGAGGGCGGCCCGGGCGGCGAGGGTGCCGTACCGGACGAAGCTGTGACCCCACTTGCCCCAGGGGTGCATGCCGGCCCCGAGGACCGCGACGTCCCGCTCCCCGCTCATGACGCCGCACCCACCGGACGCCAGTGCCAGGTGGTCCGTACGGCGCCCGTGTCGGGGTCCTCGTCCAGCACCCCGGGCACCAGCTCGACCTCGGCGCCCACCGCCAGGTCCGCCGTCGACACCCCGGGTGCGGCCTGCCCCAGCACCACCATTCCCTCCGCGGCCAACTCGACCGCGACGAGGACGTACGGCTCCCAGGGCGCGTCCGGGTCGGAGACGTACGGTGGCGGGGGACGGTAGCGGCCGTCGGTGTACGACCACACCGTGCCCCGCCGGGCGAGCGCGACCTGTGCCAACTCCTCACCGGCGCAGGCGGGGTTGCGGCAGAAGGAGTCCTCGCGCGGGAAGAAGACCGCACCGCAGTCGGCGCAGCGGGTGCCGAGCAGTCGGAACTCCTCTCCGTCGCCCAGCGTGAACCAGCCGGCCACCACGGGTGTGCGCGTCAAGGGTTCCTCCCGAACACGAGATCTGACGGAACGTCAGAAGTGTGCCACGGGTCAGCCGTTCTCGGCGAGCCACTTGGCGGCGGTCTCCGCCAACTCCGCGTCCCTGCCGGCCAGCATCATCCGGATCATCTGCGCGTCACCCCGCAGCGACCACGCCGGATGCCCGAACGTCGCCGGGTTGTTCCCCTCGATGAAGAAGTGCGCGGGCCACGCCGTGCCGTACCCGATCAGCGGCAGCGCCGCCAGGTACCGCCGGCGCCCGCGCGCGAGCCCGTACGCCGTGACCGCGAGCCCGGTCAGCGTGCCCGCGAGGTGGACCCACCGGGTGGCCGCCTTGGAGTGCATCGCCACGTAGTACGGCCAGAATTCCTCGTACGAATCGAAAGTCCGCTCCATGCCCGGCACCGTAAGCCCCCGCGGCGCCGTCGGCTACAGTCCGCGCGTGCCCCCGAACTCCCACTGCGCCGACTGCGGCGCCCCGTACGCATCCGCGGTCGACTGGCCGCGCACCTGCACGTCGTGCGGCGCCACGGCCTACCGCAATCCGCTGCCCGTGGCCGTCGCGCTCCAGCCGGTGCACGACGCCGACGGCACCGGACTCGTCGTCATCACCCGCACCGTGCAGCCCGAGGCGGGGAAGGTGGCGCTCCCCGGCGGCTTCGTCGACTTCCAGGAGACCTGGCAGGAAGCCGCCGTACGGGAGCTGCGTGAGGAGACGCGCATCGAGGCCGAAGCGTCGACGGTCCGGCTCGCCGACGCCCTCAGCAGCTCCAGCGGGCACCTGCTGGTCTTCGCCCTGCTGCCGACGCTCGCCGCGGACGTCCTGCCGCCGTCGGCGCCCACGGCCGAGACGACCGGCTGGCACCTGCTGCGCGCCCCCGACGAACTGGCCTTCCCCCTGCACACCGCGGCGGTCGCGAACTGGTTCGCCGGTCGCTACGCCTGACTCGGCGCCGTACCTCTACGGCAGGCCCCGCACCCGCACCCGCAGGCGGGGCGCGGCCGTGCCGTCCCCGCGGATCTGCTTCACCACCACGCGCCCCTTCGTCAACCTGGTGGCGTACCGCTCCACCTCCGCGCGCCCCCAGCCGTCCCCCCGGTCCGGCACCACGAGCCCTCCGCCCTTGCGCCCCTCCACCGGCGCCCACACCTCCAACTCCAGCCGCCCGTCCGCCCCCCGCACCGGCACGACCGAACCCGCGCGCGCGAGCACCGGCACCCGCGACAGCGGCGCCGCCACCTCCACCTGTCCCGGCCCGTCGTACGCCCGACCGGTCGCCGTGTCGTACCAACGGCCCCGCGGCAACCGCACCGTGCGCCGCTCCACCCCGCCCTCCAACACCGGAGCCACCAGCAGCGCGTCCCCGAGCAGGAAGGCGTCGTCGCACTCCCGCAGCGCCCGGTCCTGAGGCGCCCCCCACCACACCGGCCGCACGTACGGCGCCCCCGTCAACCGCGCGAGGTGCGCCAGCGTCACGAAGTACGGGCGCAGCCGCTCCCGCTCCACGAGCGCGGCGCGCGCGTGCCGCAGGACCTGGGGGCCGAACTCCCACGGCTCCCTGCGCCCCGCGTCGATCGCGCTGTGGGTGCGGAACAGCGGCAGGTACGCACCCAGTTGGAACCAGCGCAGATACAGCTCCGCCGACGGCACCGCGTCGAAGCCGCCGACGTCCGGGCCCGAGTACGGCACCCCGCACAGCCCGAGCCCCAGCACCAGCGCGAGCGAGGCCCGCAGCCCCGGCCAGTCGCTCGCCACGTCGCCCGACCACGTCCCGCCGTAGCGCTGCATCCCCACCCACCCCGAACGGGTGAACAGGAACGGCCGCTCCTGGGGGCGCAGCCGGCGCAGCGCCTCGTACCCGGCGCGCGCCATCGTCAGCCCGTACACGTTGTGCGCCTCGCGGTGGTCACCCCCGCGCCCCTCCAGCACGTGCCGCGCGGAACGCGGCAGCGTCATGTCCCCGAAGGGTGCGAACGACACGGGCTCGTTCATGTCGTGCCACACGCCGGAGAAGCCCTGGGCCAGGCGCTCCTCGTACCACTCGCCCCACCACTGCCGCACCTGCGGATCCGTGAAGTCCGGATACGCGCAGGCGCCGGGCCACACCTCGCCGCGCACCTCGCGCCCGCGCGCGTCCCGTACGAAGGCCCCGGCCCTCCGGCCGCTGTCGTACACCGCGTTCCCCGGCTCCGCCTTCACCGCGGGATCCACGATGGAGACCGTCCGCACCCCGGCGTCCCGCAACTCCTCGGCGAGCGCCGGCAAGTCGGGGAACCGCTCCCGGTCCACCGTGAACACCCGGTGCCCGTCGTAGTGGTCGATGTCGAGGTGGACCGCCGACAGCGGCAGGTCCCGCTCCCGGTAGCCGGCGACGATCCGGCGCACCTCCTGCTGGCTGCCGAAGCCCCAACGGGCGTGCTGCGGGCCGAGCGCCCACGACGGCGGCACCGCGGCCGGCCCCGTCAGCTGCGACCAGCGCGCCAGCACGCGCGCCGGGGTCCCCACGATCACCCAGCACCGCAGCGGGCCGCCGTCCATCCGCAGCACGCTGGTGCCCGGCCGGTCGTGCCCCGAGCCCTCGCCCTCCGCGCCCTCGCGCAGCACCACCCGCCCCTCCCACGTGTTGTCGTAGAAGGCCAGGTGCGTCCCGGCGTCGGCGACGACCACCTGCACCGGCATCGTGATGGACAGCGGATCGTCGCCGGGGCCGAACGAACCCTTGGGGTCGGTGTTCCACAGGCGGTACTCACCGCTGGGCAGCCGCGGGCCGGCGGCCCGCCCGCCGAGGCCGAAGAAGCGCGCGTCCGCCGCCACCTCGGTGCGCTGCACCCACCGCGCCGTGCCGCCCCGCACCGGCTCCCACCAGCGCGGCGGCAGATCCCGTCGCAACACCACCCCGCCGGGCGTACGGACCTCCACGGCACCGTGCCGGGAGACCTCCACCGTCACCCGTTCGGACACCACCCGCCAGCCGCCGTCCTTGTCCGGCTCCAACTGCGCCCGCGGATCCGCCTCGGGCGCCGCGCCGGCCAGTGCGTACGACGGCTCGGGGCCGGCCCCGTCCCACCCCCAGAACACCGCGCCCCCGGACGCCACCAGGATCCGCAACTCGGAGCGGGCGAAGCGCACGACGCCACCGCCGGGCAGCGGCTCCACGCCCGTCACCGAACCGGGCATCCGCGCCCGCTCCGCACCCCGCGCCGGCAGGCTGCGCGCATCGGCACGACGTCCGCGCCACGCCGACCGAACGGAGCGCAGCCCCCGGCGCGTCGCCAGGTTCCTCACCGAACGCACGAGCTCATGACCGTCCATGCACGTCAGCCTGCCACCCGGGGGCCCGTACACGAGGACCGTTCAACTGCCGTTCACCCAGGGTGACGCCACCTCCGACCGAATGACAGATCGGGTTCGGTCGCATCTGTTCTCATGCGCCCTCATCCGCTCTCATCTCCGACAACTTCTTGGGGATTCGATCAATACTGCTCAGACCTGTGCAGGTACGTACAGGCCCGTGCACGTCCGGACAGCCACCGCACCCGCGCCGCACCCGCACTGCGCCTGTGGCTCTCGACGCTCCGGCCGCTCTGGTGCGAAAGACGATCACGTGGCATCGTCCGTGTCAGCCCGTGCCACGGACACACCCCGCACCCGCACGGAGCCCCTTCACCGCCGCACCAAGCCTCAGACAGCACACGGCGCCCCACCCCTGACACCCAGGGCCGGGGCGCGGACCAGAGCCATCCGGGAGCCGCACCGTGACCCCAGCGAACGCAGCGCACCAAGCGACCCCAGCCGCCGCCCCCGCCCCGCTGTGGCAGCCGGACGCCGACCGGATCGCCGCCGCGAGGATCACCCACTTCCAGCGCTGGGCCGCCGAGCACCACGGAGCGCCCGCCGACGGCGGCTATCCGGCACTCCACGCCTGGTCCGTCGAGTCCCTCGACACCTTCTGGGGCGCGATCGCCGAGTACTTCGACGTCACGTTCACCACCCCCTACAGCCAGGTGCTGTCCCACCCCGGGATGCCCGGCGCCCGCTGGTTCACCGGCGGCACCCTCAACTACGCCGAACACGCCCTGCGCGCCGCCGACACCCGCCCCGACGCCCCGGCCCTCCTCCACGTCGACGAAGCCACCGACGACACCACAGGGCCCGCTGCGACCAGCTGGGCCGAGCTGCGCCGCCAGGTCGGCGCCCTCGCCGGCCACCTGCGCTCCCTCGGCGTCGCCCCCGGCGACCGCGTCTGCGCCTACCTGCCGAACGTCCCCCAGGCCGTCGTCGCACTCCTCGCCAGCGCCGCCGTCGGCGCCGTGTGGACCTCCTGCGCCCCCGACTTCGGCGCCCGCAGCGTCCTCGACCGCTTCCAACAGGTCGAACCCGTCGTCCTCTTCGCCGTCGACGGCTACCGCTACGGCGGCAAGGAACACGACCGCACCGCCGCCGTCGCCGAACTCCGCGCCGAACTCCCCACCCTGCGCGCCGTCGTCCACGTCCCCCTGCTCGGCACCCCGACACCCGACGGCGCCGACGGCTGGGCGGAGGTCACCGCGGGCGACCCCGGCCCCCCGACGTACGAACCGGTTCCCTTCGACCACCCGCTGTGGATCCTGTACTCCTCCGGCACCACCGGACTGCCCAAAGCCATCGTCCAATCTCAGGGCGGCATCCTCCTCGAACACCTCAAACAGCTCGCCCTGCACTGCGACCTGGGCCCCGGCGACCGGTTCTTCTGGTACACCTCCACCGGCTGGATGATGTGGAACTTCCTCGTCTCCGGCCTGCTCACCGGCACCACCGTCGTCCTCTACGACGGCAGCCCCGGCCACCCCCACGTCGGAGCCCAGTGGGCCGTCGCCGAACGCACCGGCGCCACCTTCTTCGGCACCTCCGCCGCGTACGTCATGGCCTGCCGCAAGGCCGGCGTGCACCCCGCGCGCGACCACGACCTCTCCCGCATCGGCTGCGTCGCCACCACCGGCTCCCCCCTGCCGCCCGACGGCTTCCGCTGGCTGCACGACGAGTTCGCCGCGGCCGGCGCCGACCTGTGGATCGCCTCCGTCAGCGGCGGCACCGACGTGTGCAGCTGCTTCGCCGGAGCCGTCCCCACCCTCCCGGTCCACATCGGCGAACTCCAGGCCGCCGGCCTCGGCACCGACCTGCACTCCTGGGACCCCGCGGGCCACGACGTGGTCGACGAGGTCGGCGAGCTGATCGTCACCCAGGCCATGCCCTCCATGCCGACCTCCTTCTGGAACGACCCCGACGAGGCCCGCTACCGCGCCGCGTACTTCGACATGTTCCCCGGCGCCTGGCGACACGGCGACTGGATCACCATCACGAGCCGCGGCACCGTCGTCATCCACGGCCGCTCGGACTCCACCCTGAACCGCCAGGGCGTCCGGATGGGCTCCGCCGACATCTACGAAGCCGTCGAACGCCTTCCGCAGATCCGCGAATCCCTCGTCATCGGCCTGGAAGAAGAAGGCGGCGGCTACTGGATGCCCCTCTTCGTCCACCTCGCCGACGGCGTCGCGCTCGACGGCGAACTGCGCACCACGATCAAGAACACCATCAAGGAACAGCTCTCGCCGCGCCACGTCCCCGACGACATCATCGAGATCCCCGCCGTCCCCCACACCCTCACCGGCAAGCGCCTCGAAGTGCCCGTCAAACGCCTCCTCCAAGGCGCCGCCCCCGACAAGGCGGTCAACCCGGGCTCCGTCGACAAGCCCGAACTGCTCGCGTTCTACGTGGAACTCGCCCGTACCCGGCACCGCGCCTGACGCCCGCTCCCGCCGGCGTTGTCAGTGGCGGTCGCTACGGTGAGTAGCCACTGATCGACGCAACGCGCTCGGTCGGACGTGCCCCTACGCACGCCCGGCCGAGGCACGCCCAGGGGGAGACCATGGCACCCGACACCACACCGACCGAGCACGGCGACCACGGTGACCACCGCGACGACCGTGACCGCGACCACCGAGACCACAGCAGTACGCCGAGGGCCCGCCGCCGTCCCCATCGACCCCGACGCACCACGGGCCGGCCGCGGACCCGGGCAGCGCAGCGGCGCGCCCTGCGCCGCGAAGTCCCCGGCACCGTCGGCGTCCTCACCGACGCCCACGACTTCCAAGCCATGCGCGGGTACGACACCTTCCCCTTCGACGACCACCCCGCGTACCTGCGCCACGTCGAAGCCCTGCTCACCTCCCGTGCCGCCGGCGGCCTGCACACCTCCGTGGCCCTCTTCGACCCCGACGACTTCGCGGAGTACTGCACCGACGAGGGCATCGCCCCCGACGCCGTCCGCAGTCGAAGCCGCTTCACCGCATCCGTCGCCGCCCGCGGCGACGCCCTCACCTACACCGGCCAACCCCTGGACGAACTGCTGCCCCGACTCATCGACAACGCCGTCCGCCGGGCCACCTGGGAGTACGCGGCCTCGCTCCTCGCCGACATCGGAGCCTGCGCCCACTGCGGCGAAGACATCGGGAAGGCGTCCTTCGACCGGGCGTTCCACCTGCTCAGCCGGCTCCTCGAAGCCGCCGGCCCCGGCGCACACCACCTCGTGTGCAGCGTCCTCGCCCCGGAGGAACACCTCCTCGCCGCCCTCCAGGCGGAGCGCGACGCCACCAGCGCCACCGCCCGCATCGACACCGTCGCGCTGACCGAGTTCGTGACCGTCCTCGCCACCGCCGTCGCCCTCGACCGCCCCGCAGGCGTCGTCCTGCGCACCACCACCGAGGAGGACGCCCCCGTCCGACTGCACGGCTGGCGGCTGCACGCGAGCAGCCTCGTCCCCCTCACCGAAGCCGAGGTCTTCAGCGCCTACTGCACCGACGCCACCACCGGCGAGCCCGTGTCCCCCGAGCCGAACGTGGAGTACCGCGCCGGCTTCGAGGTTCCCACGGACGACCCGGATTCCCACCGCTGAAGCCGAGTCGTACGAAGACGACGGAAGGGCCCCGCGCCAGCGAGGCCCTTCCCACACACAATCAACCAGCGAGCGCTACTCGCCCGACAGCACCGCCTGGGCAGCCGCCCGCGCCTCCTCGGCGGTGTCCGCGGCCCGCGCAGCGGCGGCAGCCCGCTCGCACTGCGCCAGCGTGTACTTCGCGAGCATCGCCCGCACGTACGGGATCGACGCGGCACCCATCGACAGCGACGTGACGCCCAACCCCGTCAACACGCAGGCGAGCAACGGATCGGAGGCGGCCTCACCGCACACCCCACAGCTCTTGCCCTCGGCCCGGGCCGACTCGGCGGACAGCGCCACCAGGTCCAGCAGCGCCGGCTGCCACGGATCCTGCAGGCGCGATACCGCACCCACCTGACGGTCCGCCGCGAAGGTGTACTGCGCCAGGTCGTTGGTGCCCAGCGAGAGGAACTCCACCTCCTGGAGGATCGACCGCGCCCGCAGCGCGGCCGACGGGATCTCCACCATGGCGCCGAACTTCGCCCGCAGCCCGGCCGCCCGGCACGCGTCCGCGAACGCCTTCGCGTCCGTACGGTCCGCCACCATCGGCGCCATGACCTCCAGGTACACCGGCAGGCCCTCGGACGCCTTCGCCAGCGCCGAAAGCTGCGTCGCCAGCACCTCCGGGTGGTCCAGCAGGGACCGCAGCCCCCGCACGCCCAGCGCCGGGTTCGGCTCGTCGGCCGGCGTCAGGAAGTCGAGCGGCTTGTCCGCGCCCGCGTCCAGCACCCGCACGACGACCCGGCCCTCCGGGAACGCCTCCAGCACCCGGCGGTACGCCTCGACCTGCTTCTCCTCCGACGGCGCCTGCTTGCTGTCGTCGAGGAACAGGAACTCCGTACGGAACAGCCCGACGCCCTCGGCACCGGCCTCCACGGCCGCCGGCACGTCATCGGGGCCGCCGACGTTCGCCAGCAGCGGCACCTTGTGCCCGTCCGAGGTGGCCCCCGGCCCGCTCGACGCCGCGAGCGCCGCCTTCCGCTCCGCCGCGGCCCGCTCCATCTCGGCCTGCTTCTCCGCACTCGGCTGTACGAAGATCTCGCCCGTGCTGCCGTCCACCGCGACCAGCGTGCCCTCGGCCAGCTCGCCGGCACCGGGCAGCGCCACCACGGCCGGCACCCCGAGCGCCCGCGCCAGGATCGCGCTGTGGCTGGTCGGCCCGCCCTCCTCGGTCACGAAGCCGAGCACCAACGTCGGATCCAGCAGCGCCGTGTCCGCGGGCGCGAGGTCCCGTGCGATCAGTACGTACGGCTCGTCGCTGTCCGGTACGCCCGGCATGGGCACGCCGAGCAGCCGCGCCACGATCCGGTTGCGCACGTCGTCGAGGTCCGCGACCCGACCGGCCAGGTACTCGCCGGCACCCGCCAGCAGCGCCCGGTAGGCGGCGAACGCGTCGTAGACCGCGCGCTCCGCCGTGCTCCCGACGGCGATCCGCCGGTCCACGTCCGCCATCAGCTCCGGATCCTGGGCCATCAGCGCCTGGGCCTCCAGCACGGCCTGCGCCTCACCGCCCGCCAGATTGCCCCGGGCGATCAGGTCGGCGGCCACGGCGTCAACCGCCTGACGGGCGCGCCCCTGTTCGCGCTCCGTGTCCTGCGCGGGGTTCTGCTTGGCGGGCGGCTCCAGCACCGCCGTGCCCATGTGCCGCACTTCTCCGATGGCGACACCGTGGCTCACGCCGACGCCTCGCAGGGTTGTCTCCATTTCACCCGTCCCCGGTCGAGCGGCGGCCCGTGCCGCCGCGGTGGATGTCGTACCGGCCGTGACCACGGCCTACGGACGTCATGACGACGTCACTGCCAGGAGAAGAGGGAGTCCCCCACCTTCACGTCGCCGCTCTCGACGACGTCCGCGAGCGCATCGGCCGTGGCCTCCAGCGCCACGATCGGACAGATCGGCGACTTGCCGGCCTCTTCTACGGCGACGGGGTTCCAGCGCACCATGGCCTGACCGCGCGTGACGGTGTCGCCCTTGTTGACCAGCAGCTCGAAGCCCTCGCCGTTCAACTGCACGGTGTCGATGCCCAGGTGCACCAGCACGCCGTGCCCCTCGCCGTCCACCACGACGTACGCGTGCGGATGCAGGGAGACGACGACGCCGTCGACGGGGGACACGGCCTCGGAGGGCTCACGGACGGGGTCGATGGCGGTACCGGGACCGACCATCGCGCCGGAGAACACCGGGTCCGGCACCGCGGACAGTCCGATGGCACGTCCGGCGAGCGGGGACGTCACTGTGGTCATGGGGCCTCCCAGGGGTGGAGATTCGCCGCACCCCCGTGACTGCTCGTAGGGGGCGGCACACTGTTCAGAAGCGTATGTCAGTTGAAGTCCTAGTTCCGCCCGAAAGCTACCGGGTTGACGGACCTAGAGGGCCCCCGGAAACGATTTGCCTCGCTCTCCGGCGCCAGGTACTGTCGTACCCCTGCGTGACCCCAACGCGACGTCGAGTCGGGGGTCGGCAGCAACCTTTCAAGCCGAGATCCTAACTGGTCTACACCTCTGCCTGCCCGCAGGGGATGGTCAGAGGGACAGAAAAAGCCTGATAAGGTTTGAAACATCGAAGGGAAAAGCCCGGAGGGTCCTGGAAGGGACTCGAAGGAAGCGTCCGTTCCTTGAGAACTCAACAGCGTGCCAAAAGTCAACGCCAGATATG